>DJBY01000026.1:0-3390 GCA_002430605.1 Opitutia bacterium UBA5964
GCTACCCGTCCATACATTATTTGCCTGCGAAATAACCCCCGTCACACTCCCCGCCGGCAGCACGCCGCCCTGCCAGTTGGCCGCAACAGTAATCGATCCGATCGGTGCCGCCGCATCGTTATTTTGACCAATGAATTGAACCTCTGTCGCAGTGGCACGCAATGCCATGACTACCATTGCAGCACTTAGTATAAGTTTTGTCATTTCAGGGGAATTGAGTGGTGCACCAATTTGAGCATTAAGAACTGGAACAATCCAGATCCACAGCAGGCTTTGATGAGATTAGAGCTGTCGCGACTTAAACGTCCGAGGCTGACAACAGTGCTTCATTCAATGAAAAAACCTAGCAAATCGTCAAGCACATAAACGCAATATAATTTCACGCGCCTGCGCCATGCGCCTAGGGAACGGACAGACACCGACAGTAGTCTCGGGGCGAATCGCATCCAGAGTCATCATAGCCGTCCATAGCCAATTAATACAGGACCAAAAGCCAATCCACAGGCAGCAGTCGATCCAGAAAGTTGACACGGCAATCAAAGATATTGGTCTTCAGAAAGCTAAATCCGCAAACAATCAAGCGCAGCAACAATACGAAATAAATAACTCGCGCAGCCCCGACATCTATTTAAAGAAATGGAATAATGTGCACACGTCAAACGTACCCCCGCAGGGAGGGCACGTCTTGCAACATCGAATCACCTACTCGACGACAATCACCATGACTGACGGCGCGGAGACCGTCACGACCAATTGGTTCATATCAGCGGCGACTGTTCGCGTGCCGGTAAATGCTTTAAGCGTCAACGAATCCTCAAACAGCGTCTGATAGCTGGCCCAATTCGAAGAGACATGGTTCTTCGCATCGATGCCGCCCATTGCGCTCACGCTAGAGACAGTCTCGGCATTGGTAGACCATGGCGCATCCAACAATCCAGCCGCTGCTAAGTCCGACCGTATGACATCGTAGACCGACGTATCAGAGGTCAATGCGGTGTAGCGCAGCACAGACGTGTCGGCGATAGACAGCATATCACGCGGCACCTCCACGGTCACGCTGCGTGAATCGACCGCAGTGCGGTCTGTGTTAAAGGCGCTCAGCAATATATACTTTTTGCTGCCGCAATCGACCGCGTAGGCACAATATTGAGTGCCCGCAGGCGATTCGGCAGGTGCATCCAGCAAGTAGAATTTTCCGCCCAGCAGATGATCCAGTACCATCATCGCCCAGCCCTGCCCATGCAGTAGCTCGTTGCCCCCGACTTTCTCCGTCAATGCCCAATGCTGAATCGCATTAAACCCGCCACTATAAAGCTGGCTTATCATGCTAAAGTGCCACGCTGCCCCGTAGGCTCCCGGCTCCGAGGTCGTAACCTCATATTCATTTTCAAGGAACCCGAGCTCATGCACCTCCCAAGTCGGCACAACCAAGCCGGAGCCGTCCTCAATTTCTGCCATTTGAGCCACATGGCCTACGGCTGCGGCAATCGGGTCAATATTCGGCTGCCCCGTCGTCGTTTTATGCGAATAGATGGAGCGAGCAAACCAATCACAGTAGCTACCAGTGGCACCGCTCTGGTAATTGACTCCCGAAGCACAATGAGTCGCCCAATCCAACATGCTATGAGTGACTCCATTATCCACTGACTCAATATTACCAGCATAATTAAACACACCGATGGGACTGCTCGCAGGTATAAACTGCGCCAACCCTTCGCTGGTCGCATCGTAAAATTCAATCAGCTGCGTGGCATCCGTAAAATTCAAACGACCGCGCAACTCAGTCCCCACTCGAAAGCGGAACTGACCGGCAACTGCGCTGCCATATTCGCCGGTCAACTGATTACCCATCTCAGCCATAAAATCATACCACTCATCAAAATCGTCCGGCGGTGATGCATTGCCATAACTGGCAGTTTCAGGCGTCGCAGTCAGTCCCCACGGCACACCGTCTGTGACGAGGGTCAAGGACGAGTACCCCATGTCCAAATAGGGATCGATCCGATCAAACAGTTTGCTCCAGTCGTAAAGCACAACCCCACCCGACCGATAGGCGACGTCGTAATCTGCTGCTGTCGCGCCAACAACAAACTCCCCTTTACCACTATAATTTGGCGACCATCCACCCAACGAACGCACTAGAAACCAGTGATCAGTAAACAGGCCCTCTTTGGAATAATTACGTTTTTGATAGGGGAAATCCCCCGCGGTGGTCAAATAGGTCGGCACCGTGACAAGGCCGCCACCGCTGGCGAGCCAGACATCAACCATCGTGCTGTAGCGATAGAAACCATCCAGCTCATCCACAAAACGAGCGCTCCACCACGCAGGCACGAGGTGGTTGGCGGGTGAGTCAGAGCCGCTTGCCAATCCTGCGATCACATTCGCCGGCAGCGCACCATCCCAGACCGAGAAATCATCGATCTGCCCGGCCCAGTTATTGTTCGCACTCGCTTGGAAATTGTGACCAATGCGCAGCGGGAGCCCAGTGGGGAAATCGTCATTCACAGTCGCATCAGTCATCGAGACCAACGCCCCATCGATATAGATTGAGAGCGCCTCGCCACTGCGCACCAGCGCCAAATGGTGCCACTGCCCGTCGCTCATGATTGCTGAGTCTGTGGACGCGACATCCGATGTAAGCGCAAGGTCACGCGTCCCCAACAGCAATCGGCGATCATCCGAGTTCCAGCTATTGAGATACCACTGAAAACCAGCGACCTGAGGAATCGAACTGGCCAGCAGCGTGCTGCCGCCACCCGCATTGGCATAGCCACTGGGCACCTTCGCCCAACAGCTAACACTGAACTCCGAATTCAACTCCAGCAACTCAGGCATTTCGACATAGCGGCTCAGGCTGTGATCGCCCCACTCCAACGACTTACCACTGCCAAGTGCCGACGGAACATCCGTAACATAGGCGAGATTGACTAACAATGCATCATAGCCAAGACCAGAGGCATCATCCGCCGTATCATCAAAAGTATAATAGGCGACCGCATGCACTGGCGAAGCTAAGTGAGCTGCGGGGGAATCCGTCCCGTCCGCAAGGTCGGCAAGTTGCTGAGCGTCGAGCACGTTATCCCAAATCGCAAAATCATCCATGTGCCCCGCCCAATTCAAACTGGCACTGGCCTGTAAATTATGCCCGATTCGCAAGGTCAGGTCTGTTGCGAAATCGTCGGCCACCCCCGCGTCTGCCATCGTGACGGAAAGACCATCAACATAGAAGGACAAGGCGCTGCCATCACGCAACATCGCAAGGTGATGCCATGCGCCATCACTGATCGCATGATCAAAAGTAGTTCCAGGATCCGAACTGCCCGCACCGCTACGCGTGCCAAGCAGGAGGCGGCGATTATCTGAATTCCAGCCATTGACATAGAACTG
>DJBY01000026.1:3542-11403 GCA_002430605.1 Opitutia bacterium UBA5964
ATGTAGCCCGCCGGCAACTTAACCCAGCAGGTCACGCTGAATCTCGGGCCCAGTTCGCGAATGATCGGTAAACTCACGTAACGCGCGACTGAATCATCGCCCCAATAGGCCGACTTACCACCACTCAACTGGCTCGGAATATCCGCATCATAGCTGACATTATTCAAACTGCCATCGTATTGATTCGCCGAACTATCCCGAGGGTGATCATCGAATGTGTAATAAGCCACGACCGACGGGTGATCCGGCACTGCGGCGGACACGGCAGTCGCCGAGAATACGCTAACCAGCAGCGTATTTAAAATGACGACGGAACAGGCGGCCAAGTGCTCACATCCGAGGCCACGCGACAATAAACAGCTCACTGCTGTTCTGACGGAGGCAGTGAGTTTGGAGGCAGATGGCTCTCTGGGATGTTGAGTATGCGCATCCTGAATGCGGGTTGATTTTTCTAGAGTAAGATCAAGGGGTTGCTGATTAAACAATGGCTGATTCAAAATTGAATAGATGGGGCGAGGATTGAGGTAAAAAAGAACGAACGAATCAGAGTTACATGCCTCTCAAAGAAAGATGAAGTAACCGATCGGATGCAGCAGCTTGGGCACGATACGAGCGCGATACCTTTGCGTTAAGTTGCGCTAATAAGCGCGATAAGCCCAGCTCATGTCAAGCACATAAACGCAACCCATGGCTTATGCAGGCGCAGAGTTCGGTGCATGCACAAAAAGTGCAAGCCACTGCTGCGAATGCGCACCACATGCCTCGTGGCACATCTAGACCGACTCCACCTCTACATGCACCACATACGCTCGATGACTTTCGTTCGGCATAAATTCAATCTTGATACCACTGGGCGCAATCACCTGCACCTGCAAGCTGCTCCCCTTAACCTTCCAGCAAACCTGCACGGGCCCTTTCGGAGTCGCCATCGCCCCACTCGCGTGTCGCAAGTCCCCAATCCATGGACTAATATCAAATGCCTTGCCACCCGGTGCGGTCTGACGAATCCCCAACACCACACGAGTGAGGAAATAAATTGGGCTGGAAGCCCAAGCATGGCAATGACTACGGGTCGGAAAGCCTTGGGTATCAAAATCACTACCGGCAAACATCTCCCATACCGTGCTCGATCCCACATCGATCATTGGCTGAAATTTATGACGCATCGAATCCAGCAAAGCATCGCACTCACCAGACCGTTCGAGTGCCTCATACATAAACTGCATCGCAAAGGGCGCACCAATCGTGGTCATCCCTTTCGGCGGATGAAGTAAGTTATCCAACGCCTTGTTACGAATCGGTGCTGTCGCCACCTCACACATAATCGCAAGCATCGAGGTATGCTGGCAGGTCTTGGCACTTGGCTGGCCAGTTGTATCAAGTAGCGCGTCAGGATAGCTGTTTTTATTGTCGTTCCACTGTGCGTTGATGGTGCGGATCAGTTGATTGCGGCGGGCGCGCAGCTTTTTCTGAGAGGCCGAATCACCGAGTACCTCAGCGCACTTTTCAGCAGCTTGCAACGCACCGACCAGCAGCATGCTGTTGTGCAGCACCGTCTCGTTATCGTGATCAATCGGTGCCCACTCTAACAAATTCCACAACGCCCCACTGAAGAGCCCGTGCTTATCTTTAAAGCGCTCTGCTCCCTCCAAATTTTGCAACACCGCCGGCCAGAGCTTTTTCAGCAGGCGCTTATCACCCGAGTGGAAATAGTGCTCCCACACATGTATGCCCCAGAGAAAACTCCACGCGGGCAGCAGGCACTCCCAAGCTGACGGCACCTGGCAACCCACCATCGGCAAGTGCTCCAATGACTGCGCACCCAGCTCCAGACTTCGAGCGGAGACATCATAGTTACCATACGCAGCAAAAGCATAGAGCGCTTCGTTACGGGCATCGCCAATCCACAAAGTCTGCTCGTAGAGCGGACAATCGGTAAAGGCATCTTCCATGCAGAGTTGCAGGGTGCGCTCGGATAGCTTCCAAATCTCATTCAGGGCAGGATCGCTCGACTTGAACCGCTGCACCGGCGTGACCGGCGCGGTCGATTCAATGATACGCAGTGACTTGATTTCAACCGACGCTTTCTGATCACGTAGGGTCACGAATACATACTGCCCCGCGCGGCGCTTGAGTGATCGAAAGCGGTTGATGCCCTGCTTAGTGATGTAACGCATGCCATTACGATTGAAGGGCAAGGTGTGCTGAATCGCCCCATCAGGCGCGATATATTCCACGGCATTCAGATCCACGATCACGCCGGCCTCGGCTTTAATCGTGAACTCAAAATAGCCGCAGGTCTGCTCACCGAAATCGTAGCAGAATTCGGTATCCCCACGAACTGCAGGCTCGCGAGCGGCAAATGCAGCGGCGGCGTCTTCCATAAAAATTTGTTCGGGCGCTACGTCCCGCACGGTGAATCCCTTGGGATAGTGTTCAATGCTTTTTAGCCAGCGTCGTTCAACCCTTTTGGCCTCTTTGTGTTCAAAGCTAAACCAACGAATATCGTTATCGCGAAACAGGCACTTTTCCGCGATTGAAACCGTCCACTCGCCCCACCCCGCCAGATTGAGCCAGGGGAAGTTGAGTTCCTTGTTGTGCCCATAGAAACTGACACAGAAAAACTGAACCGCATGCTTGCCGGGCACGAGGGTGACTTTTCCTTTGTTGAGTAGGCGACCATTGACGGATACCTTCCATTCTTTGGATCCAAAATCGAACTGCTGTTTTTTACGGACAGTCAGGACGGAGCCGAGCGCAGTGGGTCGGCTGGTATAAAAGTTGGCTTCGATCATTTCGCCATGCGCTAGTTGCGCCACGGGAACGCACCAATGCGGGGCGCTTTTTTTGACACGGGTGACAGTCGGTTCAGCGATGGGACGACGTGGCTTTTTCGTCAGCAGTTGCGTGTTGCGCCGAGTGAGTTTCCCCGCGCGTTTAATTTCGACCGCGGGCTGCCAGTCGAGCACGTCATTCAGTCGAGCGTCGTAGGTCTCGAATGCCTCCATCTGGATCGATATTTTGGGGGCCCACTGCTGCCAAGCGAACGACGGCGTCGCCTGCCAAGAGGCGTCGGTACCGATTACCTCACCGTCAACGAGCAGAGCGGCGCGGAGTCCAGCCGCTTGAGGAATCTGATGGAAAGTGCCGATCCCGAAATAGCGAGCGATCACTTCGATCCGATTGGTCCCCTGCTTCAGTGCCGAGGAGACCGCGTGCTCGTCGTATTGAAAATGGTTCGGGTAGGCGCGACCCGGGCCATCATGTATCCATTGACCATTGATCGAGACACGATACCAGCTGTCTGCGGTGATCTGAAGCAGCGCGCCCTCCACATGCTGGACTTCGAACTCCTTTTGAAAGCGCACTGTTTGATTGTATGCCTGCACATCGTTGTGTGTGCACCAGATCCATTTTGAATTTTTCATGTTCATTTTCTCAAGCTCGTTCGGTTTCCCCATCTACCATAGCAGGGACACCTCTAAATCTTTTCAATAACGATTCCGGCATAGTATTCGACTGAACCTAGCTTAATCTGCAGTGTTGTGCCAGATTGTGGCGAAAGTAGCTCTACTTCAGGCATGTCGGCCTGCGGGGAAACCACCGAGATTTTATGCGTCGCCCCCTGCAACCACGGCGGACAAGCGACTTCGATCTCCATCGAACCCGTGTGATTCATCGTATACGCTTCGAGGTCGATATCAAAATTATTTACATCAATAAACAAGCGCCCTTCGGCCTCATCGGCATACAAGGTAATCCCAGTGCGACTGGATGCCGTGCTGCTCACGCCCACACCGTCGAGTGCATCTGAAAACTGTGGCAGCAAGGACGCTCGGCCAGAGTAGGCGAGATAGTATTCCATGCCCGTGTTGTCCGCCTGATACTGCACATGCGGATGATCGAGCAATGCTGCGATGGAGCGGCCATTTGAGTTAAGGGCAAAATTACCCGACTCTCCTAGATACTTACCCGTTTCACCTGTGATGATGAGCCGACCACCGCCGCTCAACCAAGTATTAAGCACGGCGACATCCGCAGGATCAAAAACATCGGCATTCGGGATCACCAGCAAGCTGAGTGTATCAAGTGTTTCCGCAGTCAGTTTCCACTCTGGAACCGCTCGATATTGGACATGCAACTCCCCCAGCGCGGTGGCCCATCCCCAGAAACCGAATTGATGTGGCTGTGCGTCGTGGTTCACAAAGCCGCGAGGCGTCAATTGCCGCAGCACAGAGGACGACGAGTAATAGATTCCAACATCCGCAACTGGAACGCGGGCACCATAAATAGGCGCTACTTGCGCAGCAAATTCGAAGAACTCGGCATTCGCTTTTTTATTATTAGAAAAACGCGGATTCTTGGGATCAAATTTAGGAAAGGCGTGAGTCGCGAGCATCTCGTAATAGACTAGTTTGCAGAGCTCTGGATGAGACAGTTCCTCTTCGTAGTGGTCGTTGTAGAGCCAGACATTGACAAAGCGGCTGCGAGCATGCTCACGCGCCAGCTTATACATCGGCGCAAAACGCCCGACTGGAGGCGACTTAAAACCCACCGCACCCGCGGCCAGTCGCCAACCCATTGAAAACTCGGTACTGACCATGTCTAGATCACCACGGCACCAGCCGAAGTTGAATCCCGGCATATCGTTACCAGCCATTAGAAAATCTTCGTTGCCCCCTTCTCGCGCAGCAGCTTTGGCAGCGCGATAATACGCAGATAGCGCCTCCGATCCGGCTTGACGTTTAAAAATCAGATACGCGCGCCACAGGGGATCGTCCAGCCAGTCCGAACGATTCCACAACGGGTCCTGCAGGTTCACACCGTCCCAGCCAAGCTTAACCGCCGCGGCTATTAAGTGTGCGCGAATATCAAAACTCGCCGCATCGCGGACTCCTAGTTCCCTCAACTCTGCTGCGGTGAAACCCGCCGCGAGGTAGTCACTAAAACGCGCCACCGACCACTCGCCAAATGCCTTTTCTACCGGATAAATTCCGAGTGAATCCCAAGCCCCGAAATTATCGTTCCATACTCCGTCGGAACCGGCATCCACAGCTTGCAGGATCGAGGCATAGGTATAATCACTCCACAGCGGACAGGCGGAATCCTTGCGAAAATAAATCAAGCTGGCGTACTTATCTGTAGCAGCGACATGCACCAAACCCTCAGTCGCGCCGTTGGCATAGTGGTATTCATCCACCACTAACTCTCCCAGAATGTTTTTTGAAAACGCAGCATCGAAGACACGACTGTTTCGCGGATCGCTCTCTGCTCCGTTATAACCAGTCGCGATCGTGCCATCGGGATAAGTCATCGCCGGACCTCCGTAACGCGAATGAGTCCGAGTATATGGCCGGGCAAACACTTCGTCGTCAAAAAAGTTTTGTACGCCCAACCAACGAACAGGGCCGCCACCATAGCCACTCCAGTTCCAATGATGGTGCAGCACTGGAGTCAGGTTCACCTCGTCCCAAGGCCCCAATTCCGCAGCGATACAGTAGCTCTGCCCAAAGGCTTCAAAATAGCTAACCTGCTTCACCCCCGCAGCATGAAAGGCCGCCGTCTGCTCGGCACGGTTGGCGATGCCATGCCGTTGAAAAAAGGTCCCCCAGCCTGGATCCGCCCCCGTGGCGTTCATCACCACAGTGCCATGATATTCGGAGACCTCCTCAACCGAACGGGAGTCCATCCAGAGCGGAAATTCATCCCACCAGGGAGACGCGGGTAAGCTTCCACATGACAACAGGGCCCAGTAAAGGGAAGTCGACCTAATGATCAGTGAAAACTGAATATGCGCCATTTTCATTTGCTGAAATTTGGACGAATCTCAAGTAGTTCGTCAGTGTCAACGATCCCGTGCCACTGCTGCCACTCGGCACAGGCCTTTGCGGGTTGCTGGACTTCGAACTCCTTTTGAAAGACCACAGTTTGATTGTATGCCTGCACATTGTTGCGTGTGCACCAGATCCATTTTGATTGTTTCATATATTGCTATTTCTCAGAATTTTTAAACTACGCCCTACCCCACCTGCACAAGCACAGATAGCCACCCCGACTACGACTACGACTATGACGGCCAACGATGTTTCATCACAGCCAGAAGGCCGAACTGATCATCCAACAGACCTTCGTAGCCGCAGGGACTACCATTCCAAAGGCGCCAGTCGACACCCGTCTCCAGACCGGCAAAGACTTCTCCATCCGCGAGCCCATGCGCCATCTTCTCCATCAAGGCATCTCCCTCTGCCGTCAGCCCCGCCGCATACAGACCAGCCAAAAAGTGCTTTGACTGCGAGTGCGTGAGCCCCCCGTTTTCATACCAGCCGTAAGGACGGCCATGCATCACCTCAGCCAAATCCGCATCCGGCACCAGGCGCAAGTTGCCGGGGATGCCGAGGTGGTACGCCGGCTTCATGCCTTCAAGCTCTGCATAGAGCGAACGCATCATGGGCTTCACCAACTCATCCGGCACTAGGCCGTAATGCGCCGCTGCGCCATTCACAAATAGGAACCCATAATCGTGCAACACACCATTCTTATCCCGCCAGCCACCATACCAACCCGTCTCAGGATTCCAAAAGGTCTGATGATAGGATTGCTTCATGCGAGCCGCCCACGCATTCATTTTTGCAGATAATACTAAGTCACCACGGCGCTCAAAGACCTTGCCCATATTCAACAGCATCGGGTAGATGCTGGCATTGACAAACGCATCTTTCCACCCGAACGAAATCACATCCCACCAATTGGTGCTCCATTGATGTTCACCGGAAATGCCGCGCCGATGTTGACTGACAATCAGTCCGTCCCCATCCACATCCAGCGACTCCAACAACTCCAATTTCTGCATGATGTATTTCATCATCGAATCTTCCCAGTCCTCATGCCCCGGCATGAGTAAGTATTCAGAAAGTGCATACATCGGCGACGACATCGAATGCGTGTATTCTTCATCTAGCAGGTGATCCACATTGGGATTGGCCCCACTGCCATACGAAGGGCCTCCTGTCAGCCAACGCGTCAGTGTCTCGTTCAAAAAAGTCTCGGTCGGCAAACCATGCACTGACGGAAATTCTTTTGTCAGACTGATCCAGAATTCGAGGCAAAAATAACAATGAATCGAAGTCGAGTTATTCGACAACGTCGAGGCATCCGGTCGGTACGCAAAAGCAGTCGGCAGGCAACGCGCCACTGCATCCTGAACGGACTGAGGCGCAGCTTCTGCAATATTCCGGCTCGCGCCACTGAGCTGCCATTCCAAGCGATTACGCTGCGTGCCGGCTTCCAATAGATAGGTGCCGTTTGCCTGCGCAGAATGCCCAATCTGCCATTCGCCACTGGTCACGTTCAAAGGGCGGATCGCATCATAACGCCAGGTGCCTAGAGTGCCGCTTTGCTCCAGCATGAAACTACCGCCGCGTGGTGAATGCAGTAAGCACGGCGTTTGCACATGCCCTGTCTCGCCTTGCTTCACGGACTCGCCAAGCGTTGAAACGGGCGTGACTCTGGAGTCGAACACAGTCGCCCACACACTGTCGAACAGTGCATACCTAGCTTCTGGAACCTTCCGCTCCACCTCCAGCGTCATACCCTCCGCGGCCATCGTCCATACCAGATTCAACTCAATGCCCGAGTTAGGATAACGCACGGCATACGACACCGTATTGTCCTCGACCTTACAAGTTCCCTGCATCGTGGCAGCCGCATAGCCCGCCTCCGCATCGCCCCCGACCAACCAAAACCGCGGCCCCTGCCCAGCCAGGTGCGCCATGTGCAACTGGTGCGACCCAACAAAGAAATGCGATGACGCACGGATCTGATTCTGCAACTCGACCTCCGGCATCAAGCCGCGCATGCGAAA
>DJBY01000095.1:0-3879 GCA_002430605.1 Opitutia bacterium UBA5964
GCGAGTTGCTGTGGCGAACGATTTAGTGTGCGCTACCCTGCGATTGAGTCGCTCACGGGCGTGCTGTTTTATCTGTCATGGATGATGCACCCTCCGCTGCTCGCGATCATCGGCTTCCTGTTTATTTCATTTTTGATCTGTTCGACTTTTATCGATCTGGATCATATGATTATTCCGGATCGTTTCTCTATCGGAGGGATGGTGATTGGTGTGGTGCTGTCGATTTTATTTCCCTCGCTGCAAGGCGTTGAGGGGCAACCGATCATCGCGAATATCGAGTCGGGCGTTCACTCAATCATTGGTGCGCTGATTGGTGCGGGGCTAGTTTATTGGATCGCCGTGCTTGGCGAGATCGTTTTCCGCAAGCCAGCGATGGGGGAGGGTGATGTAAAGTTTGTCGGCTTCATTGGTGCATTCTGCGGCTGGCAGGGCGCAGTCTTTTCAATGTTTGGCGGGGCCTTTATCGGCACTCTCATTTTACTGCCCGTGTTGCTGCTGGGGCGTATTTTCAGATGGGGCAGATCGAGTGAGAGCGAGGACGCAGAAGAGAGTGGCGAGTCTGTCGCGTTTGGGTCGCAAGTGCCTTTCGGCCCGATGCTGGCAGTTGGTGGCTTGGTTTATTTTCTCGGGTTTGACCGCTATGTGGATGCTTACTTTGCAGATTTCGTGGTCTCTTTCTTTGGCCAGTAAACGTGTTTTAAATATTAGAATCGCTAGTGACTAGATTGCAACAAACTGGATCAGAAGAGTTTCTTATCGTCAGCATGGCGTATTGTATGACTTGGGAGTTGGCGGGCACGCGAGCTACCGAGCATTGGTCGAACATTCACGCATTTATTACTGGCGAGAACGCCTTGGGTGAACTGCAACGTTGGACCATCGAGCTGTATGAGGAAGGCCCGCCAACGGCACAAGAGGAGCGCTCGATTCGTGCGCGTATCGATGCCTACTTGCTGCAACCGCGCGACGTCGCCTACTTCGGTAGTGGCATTCTCAAGCTCTTGCCAGAAGGCCTCCGTGAGGCCGCTGCGACACATAGTCTTATGCATGGCTTAGCCATGCCCTCCACAGAGTACGGCAAACTAAAGTCATGGGTGATGGGTTGGAAAACCGCTCAATATCATGCCCCACAAGTGCGCGCCTTGCCACTGGCCGAGCGTGAGGAAGATTTTAGCCGCTTTTTAGAACAGCCCTATTTTGTCGAGAGCTTCCGTCAGTTCTGGCGTGTTGCTCCGAAGTGCCGTAGTAATCGACGTACACGTGTGTTAGTCTGTATTGGTGCGGCGTTGAGTCAGATGGTGCACGTCGATGAGGCGGTCGATTTTGATCTTTGGGCCGAGCGATTGACTGCATCGTGTCACTTTACATCACAGACCAAGCACGATCTTCGTTCGTTGATCGATGAAATGTGCGCCATCTCCTATGATGTGGAGGAGTTGGCCTATCGGTTGTTCGTCGATGCTCGTGAAATTGATCAACAGAATATTCAGGGTTTCATCCGCTGTTATCGTGATGAACTCTCGGCATTGGCGCCAGAGCTTGCCCGTAATATGCAATTTGACTCTGCCTAGTCGCATGCGCCGCTCTAAGGCTAGCGATCGATTGTTTCTTCAATCGCATTTTGCTGACGGGCGATATCGTGCAGTGTGACGATGCCTAGCAGTTTAGTCGGATCTTTGCGACTAACGATCGGGGCTTGCAGCACGTCCTTGATGACTAGTGTATTAGCTGCGTCGCGAATGGAAGTATCCGGATAGATTTCGATAATCTTGTGCCCGTCGATCCATTGACTGATTGCTTGCGTGTCGTTCGCGGCGATCATTTCTTCCAATTCGTGATGGGTGATCATGCCGAGCAATACTTGTGAGTTGAGATCGGAGACTACCGGATAGGCGTGGTGCTTGTGGCCAGTATCTTCGATTCGCGCTAAGTTGCCCTGTGCGTCTAGAGTGCCGCTTACCGTACGGGAGTCGTGCGTCATGATCGTGCTAACGGGCAGGTTGCGCCAGTCTTGCTCGCCGCGATAGGCAGGTAGCTTTTTTAGGCTGATACCGTCTTGCAGGAGCAGGGCATCGTAGATCGGCACGGGGCGCAGCTTCGCAGAGATGATATGAGCGAGGAAGTTGCCTACCATCAGCGGCAGAATTAGGGTGTAATTGGCGGTCATCTCAAAAATGATGATGACCGAAGTCAGCGGACATCGGATCACCGCCGCAAAGAAGGCGCCAGTGCCGAGTAGGGCGGCGCCCGCCGCGACCGATGGATCGGAGCCGAACAAGTGCACCAGTGATACGCCGAACAAGCCGCCGAGCATACTGCCAATAAAAATGACCGGCGCGAAAATGCCACCACTACTACCAGAAGCGTAACAGATCGTGGTCGCGACGATCTTACCGACGAGTAAGAGCAACAGCACAGTCCAAGTCAGGTTGCCATTGAGTGCGGCATTCAAATCGGTGTAGCCAATGCTGAACACGCCGAGGTGTCCGCCGCTAAGGTGTAGCACCGTGACACCCATCAGGCCGACGCTCAGGCCGCCGAGTGCTGGCTTTGCCCAATTCGGGATTGTCTGCCATTGTTTGAAATGTGCGCGCAGGCGTAGCAGCATCTCGGTAAATAGATGTCCGAGCAGACCGGCGACTGGCCCCATCAGTAAGCAGATGAGCATCCACCATGAGGTGGTGAAAGAGGTGGTGTCGGCTTGCAGCGCGGCGTGTTCGCCCAGCAGGGTGCGCTCGACCACCGCGGCGACCACCACCGCAATTAGAATACCGCCCAAAGCTTTACTGCTGAAATTATCCAGTAGCTCTTCAAACACAAAGGTGATGGCGGCGATCGGCGCGTTGAACGCTGCCGAGATCCCCGCGCCCATACCGACCGGAATCATCGCTTGCACGCGCAGCTTGCCTAAGCCGAAGACTCGACCCAACTTCGAAGACACCGCACTACAGATGTGCACCGTCGGTCCTTCACGACCAAGGCTATTTCCGAAGGCCACCGAGATGGTGCCGATGATGAAGCGCCAAAACGCTTCCGACGTCTTGATCACGCCGAAATTTTGGTAATACGCCGCTTTAGTCTGTGGGATCCCCGAGCCGCTGGCAGTGGGAGAGACATAGCAAATCATTAGGCCGACAATCAGACCTGCCAATGCGGGTGAGAGCACCATAGCGGGCAGCGCCCAGATGCCCAGACCTTGGTAGAAATGAAACAGCGCCTCGAAAATTCCGGTAATTGCTAAGTGGAAGCTCACCCCGACTAGCCCGCAGAGCACGCCTGCACAGATGCACAGCATCAGGAAACGCTGACCGTCATCAAAACGTCCTCGCATCCAGTTCGGCAAATTATTCAGGCTAAAACGTTCCTTAGGCATCTCCAAGACAGTCAAAAAAAAAGCTGTCGAGGGGCTTCCTGACAACGAGGTCCTATATTACAAAATTCTTTTGTGAATGCACGGAAGAAATTTGAAAAAATTACTTGGCAAGCCGCAAAACACTCCTACAGTCCCGAGCTTTCCCCTTGGTGAGATATGCAAGTGGCTAAAGCACGTAGACTGTAAATCTATTCTCTTTGAGTTCGCTGGTTCGAATCCGGCTCTCACCACCATTTTAAAACCCGCTCCTCGGAGCGGGTTTTTTTATGGTGAGAGCCTCGGGAGGGACGGCCTCCGCGCCGTCCGCTGAACCCTGCGTCCTTCCGCGCTGCTGACGAGGCAGAGCTCATCCCTTCCGTTAAGCTGATAGATCCCCAATCCTTTCCGAATTGACGATGATCCGCAATCGACACTTAATCAGTCGTTATTGCAGCGCGGGTGTCGTATAACGGCTATTATGTGACCTTCCCAAGGTTGAGACGAGGGTTCGACTCCCTCCACCCGCA
>DJBY01000095.1:4067-9976 GCA_002430605.1 Opitutia bacterium UBA5964
CACCACGCTGTGGTGCGACTTCCAGTCGCCTCACCTGCGGTGGTCCGGTTCACTGCGTGCCCGGTCATGTCGGCCTGCGGCCTCGGAACGACTCCCTCCACCCGCAGTCGAGGGAGTGGAAAAGGTAAAGACGGGCGAGTCATGATTTGTTATTTCGAGCGCTTCGCCAGCCACTCGCGGGATAGCTTCTGGGCTTCGGCGATCTGCTCGCGGGTCATTTCTTCGGAAATAATGCCTTTGTTTTTCTTGGCAATTCCATGGCCTTGAGCAACTGCCAGATTGTACCACATATAGCCCATTACGTAATCCTCAGCAACGCCTTCGCCATTGGCATACATAACCCCTAGGTTGTATTGCGCACCCGCGAATCCCTGCTCGGCAGACTTGCGAAACCATTTCACAGCCTCGACGTCATCCTCAGTAACGCCTTCGCCATTGTCGTACATTATCCCTAGATTGTATTGCGCCATGGCGAATCCCTGCTCAGCAGCCTTGCGGTACCATTTCACTGCCTTGACATCATCCTCAGTCACACCTTGGCCATTGGCATACATTATCCCTAGATTGTATTGCGCCATGGCGAATCCCTGCTCAGCAGCCTTGCGGTACCATTTCACTGCCTCGACATAATCTTCAGCAACGCCTTGGCCATTGTCATATATAAACCCTAGATTGCATTGAGCATCCGCTTGTCCCTGCTCAGCAGCCTTGCGAAACCATTTCACTGCCTCAACATCGTCCTCAGCAACGCCGTCGCCAGTGGCATAGATGAGCCCTAGATAGTATTGAGCAAATGCGTCACCTTGCTCAGCAGCCTTTCTAAAGTCGTCAATTCCAGTGCCTAAGCAAAACAAGGCGGAGCTTAGTAATAGTACCAGGTGAAATGCTTTTTCGCGCCAGAATCTCATGCTAAAAAAAATAGCTAGAGCCCGCAATAAGTCAAAGCTAATGAGCGTAATTATTATGCGTAATAAACTTATTATTTTATCGTTATTGATAAGAGATCAGCATCAACTCTTCGCTCTGCTTGTCAATTACCCACAGCTTCTCTGGCAGCGCTGACAGGCTCGCAAGATGCGATCAGCAAAGTGAGGCCAGTAAGTACTTCATTCGCTTGGTGGCGTTGCCTTTCGCCTGCTTGGATGAGTCTACAAAAAAAGCGGCCACCTTTCGGTGACCGCTGTTGGGTTAAACGTGTTGAAGCGCTCGATTACTCGGCTGCTGTGGTTTCTTCTTCTGCGCTTGCTGGTGCTTCCTCAGCGGCTGGTGCTTCGTCTTCGCCAGCGGCTTCCTTGGCATCTTCAAGAGCGGCTTTGCGCGAGAGGCGAACCTTGCCCTTGTCGACGCCGAGGCACTTGACGACCATTTCGTCACCGAGCTTGCAGATATCTTCGGTCTTGTTGACGCGGAAGTCAGCCAGTTCGGAGATGTGCACGAGGCCTTCTTTACCAGGTAGACATTCGACGAAAGCACCGAAGTCCTTCACGCCGCGAACGATACCGCGGTAAGTCTTGCCGATTTCGATTTCAGCGGTGCAGGCATCGACTTCCATGATCGCGCGATCCATGGATTCTTTGTCAGTTGCAAAGACGAGGACTTGGCCTTCGTCGTTGATGTCGACTTGCGCGCCAGAGACTTCGGTGATGCGGCGGATGTTTTTGCCACCAGGACCGATGAGCGCACCAATTTTGTCTGGTGCAATCTTGATTGTGTGGATACGTGGCGCGTGCTCACGGAGATCCTTACGAGACTCAGGCATGTGCTCAGACATGATCGCGAGGATCTTCATACGTGCATCGCGGTTCTGCTTGATAGCTTCGAGTGCGATGTCGAATGGCAGGCCTGTGATCTTAAGGTCAAGTTGGAAGCCTGTGATACCTTCTGGTGTACCGGCAATCTTGAAGTCCATGTCGCCGAAGTGATCTTCTGCGCCGAGGATGTCAGTGAGGAGAACGCTCTTGGTAATGTTACCGTCCGCGTCCTTTTCAGTCACCAGACCAGTGGAGATGCCAGCGCAAGGTGCTGTAATTGGCACACCTGCATCCATGAGAGAGAGGCAACCACCACAGATCGACGCCATTGAAGTCGAGCCGTTAGAGCTCATGACTTCAGAGACAACGCGGATCGCGTAAGGGAACTCGTCTTCTGGAGGAAGGATCGGTAGGAGGGAGCGCTCTGCGAGTGCACCGTGGCCGATTTCGCGGCGTCCTGTGAATCCGAAACGACCTGCTTCACCAACCGAGAACGGAGGGAAGTTGTAGTGCAGGATGAAGGACTTGCTTTTGGCACCACCAGTGAGGCCGTCGATGTCCTGTGTGTCACGGCTAGTGCCGAGTGTGGTGATGACGAGAGCTTGTGTTTCGCCACGGTTGAAGATGGCAGAACCGTGCACGCGCGGAAGCACACCAGTTTCGCAAGAGATTGTGCGAAGATCAGCACCGCTACGACCGTCAACACGCTTACCGGTGTCGAGGATGTTTTGGCGGTAAAGCTTTTCTTGGATTTCGTCGAATGCGCGAGCGACGTCGTCACCCTTTACATTTTCAGCACCAAGCTTTGCTTCGAGAGCAGTCTTAGTTTCCTTGGCGATGACTTCGATCGCGAGCTTACGCTCGGTGTAGCTATCAAATCCAAGCGCACCCTTGACCTTTTCAGCTGCGTGTTCTTCGCAGAAGTCAACAATTGCCTGAGGTGTTACGAGGAGAGCGAACTCCTTCTTCGCCTTGCCAGCAAGCTTAGCGAGCTCCTTCTGAGCCACGATGATCGGCTGAATAGCTGCTTGGCCGTAGACGAGAGCTTCGTAGAAACGCTCGTCAGAGATGAACTCAGCAGACCCTTCGATCATCAACATCTTGTCTTCAGAACCGACGTAGATGAGATCGAGGTCGGAATCGAGCATTTCGTCGTGAGTCGGGTTGGTGACGAATTCGCCATCAATTTGACCAACACGCACACAGCCGATTGGGCCGTTCCAAGGGATATCGGAGATCAGAGTCGCAGCAGAGGCGGCGTTGACCATCAGGATATCTGGCTCGTTGACTTGGTCTGTTGCCAAGAGAAGACCGATCACCTGCACTTCATTCATGAAGCCCTTCGGGAATAGCGGACGAAGTGGACGGTCGCAAAGGCGAGAGGTGAGGATTTCCTTCTCGGAAGGCTTACCTTCACGCTTGAAATAGCCACCGGGGAACTTGCCGCCAGCAGAGAACTTTTCGCGGTAATCAACCGTGAGCGGGAAGAAATCCTGCCCAGGGCGGAGTGACGAGGCTGCAGTCACCGAAACGAAAAGTTCGGTGTCGCCTTGGCGGATAGTGACGGCGCCGCTAGCGAGGCCAGCGAGAGTGCCAGTAGAGATCTCGATATCGAGACCTTCAACGGTTACGTTGTGTTTTTGTTTCATACTTTTCTTTGTGTTTTGCTTTATGCATTCAACGGCATGTCGGGAGTGTGACCCTAATTGCCGCCGACCATGATCGGCATGGTCTTCTTGTGTGACTCGCGAAACAGTGTTTCAGCGAATCGAAATTTTGAGGTCTTAATGTTAATCATACGCTTACTCTTAATCCTCAACGGTCGCCAAGGACTGCGGGGGAGATTAAGATTAAGCGTATAAGTAGGATTAAGAGTTTTCGGGGAAGTCCCCACCCTAAATGAAAATGCCGGACTCTCACGAGTAGAGTCCGGCATTGAAAGAAAAAGTGATTCGATTAGCGACGAAGCTGCAGCTTGGTGATGATCGCGGTGTAGCGATTGAAGTCTTGGCGCTTCAAGTAATCAAGCAGCTTACGACGACGAGCGGTCATGGCGATCAGGCCGCGGCGTGAGTGGAAGTCCTTGTGGTTGCCGCGAAGGTGCTCTGTGAGGTGCTTTACACGTGCTGTGAGGAGTGCAACCTGCACTTCGCAAGAACCTGTGTCGCCTTCTTTAAGAGCAAACTCTTTGATGATCGCTTGTTTGTCTACGATGGTGTCTGTGATATCTGTCATTGTATTGATGTTTCTTTGCACGACTGTTGAGCTTCGAGTGTTCGAAACTGCTAAAACCGCAACCGAGCCGTTTTAGCCGTTATACCCGCATATTTGATGGGCGGGAAGTCGAGGAACTGACCTTTCGCAAGGTGAGCTCTAACGCTGAAGGGCAGGAAAATGGCTTTTCGGTGCTCTGGTGCAAGGAAAAAGTGCGTATTTTGCTGAGTGCTCGTTAGGCAGCGCGAGCGCTTCGATCTCCTGCCGAGTTGTAGTCTCGGAAGATTTTCTCAGTAATCGAGGATGAACCTTATTTTAATTGCCATTTAGCGAATTGAAACTCGGGCATGTCTGCGTTGCCAATCTGGGTGGCGAGCTTGAGGAGTTCGGCGGCTTCGGTGCTGTGATCGTGAATCCGCTCGTGCTGGGCGAGCCAGTAGGCGGCTTCACAAATTTGCTGTTGAGCAAGCTTCGCGTTCTCGGCGCGGCCGGCGGCGTCGAGCACGGCCTTGCGGTCGAGTTCGCCTTGGATGTAGTCGAGGAAGTTTTTGAGTGCTACTGAGGCGTCGCTGGATTCAATCCGCTGGCTCAGTTGGAGGGCTGCGTGGTTGGCATCCGCTGCTGCCGCGAGTGTATATTCGAGGTAGAAGGCGGACTCGTTGGTCTGCTCGGGCACCAGTGCCAGATAGCGGTCGAGTGCGGTGCGGGCGGTTTTCGGGGCGGTGATGTTGTAGGCTAATAGGGCATGCAACAGCTGTATGCCAGGGTTTTTTGGCAGGAGTTGGGCGCTGAGTCCGATCGATTGCTCGGCGGCGACGAGATCGCCTTGCTGAAAGCGAATCAGACCGAGGCTGTAGGTCAGTGCGGGATTGCTGGGATCGAGGATCAGGGCGGTTTCGGTGTCGGCGGCGGCGCCTTGCAGGTCGCCTAGTTTGCGCAGTAGCGAACCACGTAGGGCCAGTGTTTCGGCTTGTTTGGGCTGAATGCTAAGTGATTGGTTCAATGCGCTGAGTGCGAGTGCCGTGGCGTCGTCGCTCAGGTGGGCGCGTCCGAGCAGGGTCCATGCCTCGGCGGAGGGGCTGACGCGGTTGAGTGTGATGGCTTCGAGAGTGGTAATCGCACGGTTGGTTTGTTTGGCGCGTAGCAGGGTGCGACTGGCTAGGATCGCTTCTTCTGCGGTCTCGGGACGGAAGCCACCGTCAAGTGCCTTGAGGATTTCCAAATCGCCGTCGGCGCTGCGGCCAGTCTGGTCGAAACAGACGCCGTGGTAAAATTCGAGCGAAGCACGTAGCTTGGTTTGACCATCGGGCAGCAACCGTAGGGCACTTTCAAATTTTTCACGTGCGGTGCCGGCGCGGCCTTTGGCGAGTGCGCTGCGGCCCTCCAGATAGAGAGCAATGTCCTGCAGCTCAGGATTTGCAGCGATGGTGGCGATAATGCCTTGTAGGGAATCCCATCGCTCAGCGCTGGCATAAAGAGAGGCGAGAGTCACAAAGGCTTCGAGATTGTCGGGCTGTTGGTTGGTAATGTGTTGCAGGTCTTCGATCGCTTCGTCGACCCGTCCTGCTTGTGTGAGCACGCGGGCGCGCATCATTCGCAAGGTAGTGCGCTGCTTGAAGCTGGCCTCACCTAGTTGCTGTTGGTGCACCTCGAGGGCTTCGCTAATGGCATCAATGGCGGCGTCGGTATCGCCTTGGTTGAGGGCATTGCTGGCTTTTTCAAGATAGGCTTCGCTGGCGAGTTCGAGGCTGATGGCTGCGGTTTCGGGATTGTCCAGGTAGATCTGATTGAACGTTTCGGCTGCGGTATCCCAATCACCTTCAGCCATGAGAAGCAGGCCGAGTAATTTGCTCGCTACGCGGTAGTCGTCGCCGTCGATTGGCGCGGCTTGCATGACCTGCTCAATGAGGGCGATCGCATCGTCGCGGCGGTTCATATTGCCCA
>DJBY01000140.1 GCA_002430605.1 Opitutia bacterium UBA5964
ATGAATGTGGGCGGCACAGAATGTGGGCGAGTCGCCCACACTCCTATCGCCGTCAATTGCTCCAACAAGCGTCCACTCGGGGACCCGTTGCCTCTTAGATGAAACGGTCGGTCGTTTCAATCGAGACATTCCTACTAATCGACGATGAACCCTTCTTATTGATGAAACTGTGGCCTATTACTGTACCAACCAAAGGCCGCAGCCGAGTGGCGGGATGTGCACCGTCTTGCCTCCAACAGGGATGCGTGCGGAGTCTAAGCCTGTCACTTGGAAGCGTTCATGGTCTGCGATTTGAAGCGCACCCTCAAGGCAATCCACATCACATGTGATGTTCGCATATTCCAAATGTGGATTGATTGCGAAAATCAGTTGCGCCGTATCGATGCTGCGATCGGCATTGAAAATCGCGACGATCGCACTGGAGCCCTCAGCCACGAAGAATTTCAGATAGCCGTCCTGCAACGGACCATCATAGCGGAATGCCCGCCCGAGATGCGACAGGCGAAATGCGATCCAATTGCGGAAATAGGAATGAGTACCAGAGTGAACCAACCGGCGATTGTAATCGAGCGCGTTCACGTCGCCGCGTTGATAGGTATTTGAAATGCCGCGCTTCGAACGCATGAAGTCCTGCCCCTCCGCGAGCATTGGTACGCCGAGGGAAGCAAACAACACTGCGGTCATCAAATGCGTGCGGCGGCGATCCAGTAACGTCGGAGATGTGCCATCCTGCTCTGCGCGCTCAGTTATCCGGTCCATCCAGCATTGGTCGTCGTGCGATTCAGTGTAATTGATCGTCTGTGCGGCAAAGCGACTGCTCGAAGGCGAACCAGCCAAGAAATACTGGATCGAATCTTGACTGCCTTTTCCGCAGACGTATTTCGCAATCGATTCGCGAAAACCATCATTCCACGAAGCAAAACCAGTCTCTTTCAATTCATCTTGGATGTGCCCACGAAAGCTCCAGGGCTCCGCGATTAAGATAATCGAAGGCTTCACCTTCTTTAACTCGACCTCGATCTCTCGCAACACCTCGATCCCGATCAGCTCAGCTAAATCAAAGCGGAAACCATCGATATCATAGGTCTCAATCAAATGTATCAAACTCTCGATAATGAGTCGGCGAGCCATTGGTGTATCGCAACGTAAATCGTTACCGCAACCGCTCCAGTTCATCAAGTCATTCGCCTCATCCATATGGAAGTAGTAGCACTTATCCACAAACAATAAATGGTTTGGCTCACCAACGTGATTATACACCACATCAATTATCACTGAGATGTTCTTATCATGAAAGTCCTGCACTAAGCCGCGAAACTCTTCGATTTGTGAAGCCTTCTCAGGCTCCAGCGCATAGCTACTCTCAGGGGAAAAGTAGTTCACCGTCATATAGCCCCAGTGGTAGTCTTCTGTTCTGAGGTTATCGAACTCTTGAATCGGCTGCAGCTCGATCGCGTTGACACCGATCTCCTGCAAATAGGAGCCCTCGGCTTTGAGCCATTTACGCAGACCCGCATAGCCTCGACGCTCTTCTGTAGTTAGTTCAATCGGCGCATGCGCCGCCAAATCGCGAACGTGTCCTTCAAGGATCACCAGATCATGCCAGCCCGGCGGTGTATAGGGCGTTGCGACTTTCTGCATGCGCGCAGGATCCACCACGATCGCGGGGCCGCGATGCCCGAGGCATGCCTTGGCGTAAGGGTCCAGCACTACAAAATCTTGGTCAAAGTGAGACGTGCCATCATGACTCTCGCCGTGCACACGAAAGGAATAATAACTGCCAATTAAGCTCTCATCGAAACTGACTTCCCAAGTGACGCCATCGACGCAGTGCATCGGAACCAGTGTCGCATCGGACTCGTCTGTCTTCTGCCCATATGCCAGTTTGACTCCACTTGCGCGTGGTGCAAACAGTCGAAAAGTGGTACGACCATTTTCGACAATTGCCCCCAGAGGCAGATCGGTCGATGCCGCGATTAAAAACTGCGTGTGTGGCAGCTCGTGTGCTTCCACATGTTTGGCATCTCGCCAAAGGATTTTCTCATTGCCCTTCGGCGTATAGCCCTCGGGCGTGCGAAAGCGGAAAATATGTTTACCGGTTTGCTCGGGATGGAACTCAAAGTTAGTCACCCCGTCGGGACAGCGCACGAAATTAGGCGCACTATCGGGCACGTCGAACCAGTCACCATATTCCGTGACGAATTTAAATTTAAATGACTTCCCCTGAGGGATTTGCATGAGCGGCACGCTCACCTCATAGGTCGCACCCGCTTCATCGCTCAACGGCTTAAGCTCCCACTCTGGCTTGCCGATTGCCTCGCTCCATTCGTTGAACTCACCTGCGAGATAGACACGAACCGTGCGATCCAACAACTGCGGGTAGCGTTTCGACTGCATCGCAAACACCCAGCTCTGCTTCCTGCGGTAGTAGCGACAATAGCGCCCCGCTTCTTCAGAGCTCAGGCGCTCTAATGCACCGAGGTTGATATCTGACGGCCCCAGAGAGAGCGGAGGCAATGTAGTTGTGCCTGGCCAATCTGAAGCTAAAATCACCAATCCGGAATCATCTGAGATCCAGAAAGCATGTGAGATGTGTTTGACTGTTTTTGCCATAAAATAAGACTTATCATTCAATAAGATTTCACTAGAGGGCAATACCCTTTCCATATTCTATTCGGTTTCATTGAGCGATCGAGCGAGCCTCGCACTTACAGTTCATCATTCCGAACGAGGCAAAGTCTGAATTTCACCTCATAAGTGCTTTGACTCGTATTGACGACACGCGCAGTGGACGTTTTGTTCGGACGATGAGAAAAATCCTGGTAGCCTTATCTGGGGGTGTTGATAGCGCCGTCGCGGCCCTTTTACTTAAACAGCAGGGCTATGAGGTGTCCGGTGCCTATATACGCACATGGATGAATGAGGAAATGCCCCTCGCAGACTGCCCAGCGCAGCAAGACATCGAAGATGCGCGTGCCGTCGCCGAGCACCTCGGTATCGATTTTGAGATCGTCAACCTCGTTAACGAATATCGCGAGCACGTCGTCCACTACCTCGTCGAGGGCTATCAGAAAGGCATCACGCCAAATCCAGACATCATGTGCAACCGTGAGATGAAGTTTGGCATTTTTCAGGACTACGCGCTCGACCGCGGATTCGATGCACTGGCCACTGGGCACTACGTACGCAAACGGCAAAACGCCGACAGTAGTTTCGATCTGGTACAAGGCGTGGATAGTAATAAGGACCAAACTTACTTCCTTGCCATGCTACAGCAGAAGCAAATCGAGCACGCAGTTTTCCCCGTAGGCGAACTCAGTAAGCCAGCCGTTCGTGCACTCGCTAAGCAACACCAGCTCCCCAATGCGGAGAAGAAAGATAGTCAGGGCATCTGCTTCCTTGGCGATATGAATATCAACCGTTTCCTTGAATACTACATCGATGATAAGCCCGGCGATATCGTCAACGCAGACGGTAAAGTACTCGGCCAGCATCAGGGGCTGCATCGCTATACTTTAGGTCAACGGCGCTGGATCGGTGTGCCATCCAACACCGACAACGAGTTCTACGTGGTGATCGGCTTCAACATGGCGTGCAACCAGCTGATCATCGGCTTCGACAAGCCAGAGTCTCCCGGACTGTTTGGCCAAGAATTCGAAGTCTATGGCCTGAGTTTCGTGAACTATCCGATCACGGAGCCATGCAAGCTACTGGCGAAACCACGCTACCGCGATCCCTCGCAGCAGATTACCTATACGCCGACCGGAGTCGACACCGCAACAGTCGTGTTTGATGAACCGCAGCGTGCCCTCGCATCTGGCCAAATTATCGCATTTTACCACGGCGAAACACTGCTAGGCGGCGGATTCTATCGGTAAGTGATCAATCACGGTCCCTTAAAAGTAACTATCTAACGCCACTGCAGTGGTCTCATAGGTCGTATTGGTCATTTCTAACCACTGAAACACTTCATAGTCAGAACCACCTAAATTCACATCGGCTAAAGCCTCATCAAAACTAAAATGGCTATTGCCGACGAGTTTCGCATCATACGCAACCACGGCCCCGTAGACGCGACCGGAATTACCGCCACCCTTTAGTTCCACATTTGCATTCGGGGCATACACGGAAGCGGATAATTGTCCATTGCCGTTAATTTTAATCGTCTGTTCGCCCTCATTGGTATTCGTTCCGATGACCTCTAGATGCTCTGGCTTGGAGGAGTTCAGAATCCCATTACCAGCGATGGACACATCGCCTTCAACGAAGAGCTTTAGGGTGGAATTAGTGTCTAGGGTAATTGTCGCTTGGCCTGTTAAATCAAATGTTCCAGTGACCACCAGTATGACGTCAGTACCCTCGGCAATGACTATCGCATCGTTGCTCCCTAATGACCAATCACCATCTACGTAATAGGTGCCACTGGTCGTGATCGTTCCGGAACTGGGAAACTCCCACCCAGAGGAGACCGACGGAGCAGAGCGATTGGGAAAGGAAGCGTAATAATCCGTCATGATACGATCTTCTTGAACTCTCGCACCCTCACCCTCTCCGTAGGCTCTAATGGATCCATTTCTTCCGACATCGATAACATCCGACCCAGTTTGCCCAGGAGCAAGCGTAGCGCCAACCGCAACGTAACCATAGATATTTGCATTACCAATATCAATTGCATCCGTTGCAATTGATACAGTAGAAACGCGAATTTCAGAGCCTCTGTTACTGTAGCTGTAAGGCCCATTATCAGAACTATAACTATCCATAGTAACGTTTTGACCTTTCAAGACGAAACCATTTTTCGAATCAAATCCATTTTTATATGGAAAGAACCCACTAGTCAGGGCCACGTGCAGTTGCTTAGTGACATCCCCAGACGGATGGCCGGATATGACACCTTCCGAGTAGATTGTAGGTGTCTCAGAATTAGGGCCGGTTGCATCCAGAATCACCACTCGTATTGAGCCAGTCCCGCCCTTGGT
>DJBY01000036.1:0-441 GCA_002430605.1 Opitutia bacterium UBA5964
AGCGCGGACGCCACGACCCAAGCACTGTCTAGAGTCTGAATCCTACTCTCCTTATCTAGTCTTATTGCTCTGGTTCAGGACGTGGTTCTGGGGTAGCAGGGTAATCAGGATTCGCTCTGCTACATCTTACTTTTGGTATACGAGATCAACTGCCGTGCGATCGGTATGCGGCGGTAGACGATGTCGGTCGGATCCCAATAGTCCTGATGGAAGATGACTTTGCCTTCGCTGTTATAGCGGATGTGCGACATGCCAATGGACTCTTCCCATGTGTCGAGTGGCGTGTTTTTGAAGTCTAGGCGCATGGTCCAGTCGATGTAGAACTCGCCACCGCTACGAATTACGCGGTTGAAGATAAACTCGGCAGCAGTGAGTGGTTCGAGGCCGTGAAGCATGTAATCGCGAATCTCCTCTGGGCGGGAGAACTGTTTAAACGCGTCT
>DJBY01000036.1:679-7562 GCA_002430605.1 Opitutia bacterium UBA5964
AGCGCAGCCTTGTAGTCACTATCCGGGACGGTTTGAGTGTGCATATCGTTTGATGAGTTTTTGCAGGCAGTGATCGTGAGTAACGCGCAAAGACTGCTAATGATGTAAAGGTTGCGATGTCTCATTGGTATAATAGAACGAGCAAAGTCGGGATTCATTACAAATAATTCAGCCTACTGTAAGTTTTCAGTGATAATCTCGTATAATAAGGCCTGTAAATACCTATGCCGAATTCAGTCACATCCCCGATTAAATCAGATAAACCGCTAAAGATAGCAGTCGTTGGCTGTGGCGTCGCTGGGCTGACTGCGGCATGGCTACTCAATCGTAAGCACGAGGTGCATCTGTTTGAGAAAAACGATTATGCGGGCGGACATACGCGCACCTTGCGCGTTCCGTCTGGTCCCGATGCAGGCGTCGCGGTGGATACCGGATTCATTGTGATGAATCACCGCAACTATCCACACTTTACAGAAGTGCTTCGGCAATTGGGAGTAGAGCTGGCTGATAGCTCGATGACATTCAGCTATTATGACCGGGCAAGTGATTACGGTTATTCAGGCAATACGCTGGGCACGTTATTTCCCAAGGCCAGTTATCTATTTAAGCCTCGACACCTGAGCCTGCTGAAAGATCTGTGGCGCTTCGCACGTATTGGTTCCCGCGACCTCAACTCCGGTTACCTTGAAGGGAAGACCTTGGGGGAGTACTTCCAATCGAGACGCTTTGGTTCTGCGTTTCTGAACAATTATCTCTATCCGATGGGAGCCGCCATTTGGTCCTCTCCGGTAGCGAAAATGGCAGATTTTCCTGCGCAGCCTTATTTGCACTTCCTAGAGAACCATGGTCTGTTGCGTTTGACCAACCGACCGCAGTGGAAATTTGTTGCGGGAGGCAGTCGCACTTATGTCGAGGCCATGCTGCGTGACTTCCCGCTGGCGCCGGCATTGTCCACGCCGCCACAGAGTATTCGCCGCACTGAATCTGGGGTGCTGCTACAGATGCCAGATGGCAAGGAGCAACACTTTGATCATGTGGTCATCGGCGCGCATGCAGATGAAGCGCTGCAATTGCTGGCAGACCCGAGCGACTCGGAACGTGAGCGCCTCGGACCTTGGCGCTATCAGCCAAATACAGTAGTGCTGCACACCAGCCTAACGCATCTTCCGCCAAACCCTAAACTGTGGTCGTCGTGGAATTTCATGCGCGAATCGTCGCAGGATACTTCGCAGCCTGTATCGGTCAGTTATTATATGAATCGCCTGCAGAATCTGCAGACGCTGCGCGACTACGTGGTCACCTTGAACGCGACTGAAGCGATTCCTGAGGCGCATGTCATTAATCGTACGACCCTTATGCATCCGCTTTATTCGTTTGATAGCATGGCAACACAGCCTAAGTTAGTGGCAATGAATGGGCAGCGAAATACATGGTTCTGCGGTAGCTATTTCGGCTATGGCTTCCATGAAGATGCAGTTAAGTCCGCCGTCGAAGTTGCGGAGCGCTTTGGAATCAAGTTGTGAGCTGGAAGTCTCAGATATATCGGGGTCAAGTGATCCATCAGCGCATGGGGCCAGTCGCGCACGCCTTTACTTATCCAGTTACTTTCTTTGCCTTCGATCTCAAAGAGCTATCTTCGATTGCCGAGCACTGCAGGCTCTTTGGTTATAATCAGTCCAGCATCCTGCGTCTAAACGATCACGATTACTTGCACGGTGAGCATCGCCCAATAGGAGAGCAGGTTGATGCGCTGCTAGGGCCAGAGCGCGCTGGGCAAGACACGCGAATCATCACTTCGCCGCGCTATTTCAACTATGCGTTTAATCCGGTTAATTTCCATCTTCGTATGCAAGGTGCGGAGTTGATTAGTGTGGTGGCCGAGGTGAACAATACTTTTGGCGATCGGCATGTGTATGTCTTGCCAGATCTCGAGCGGGGAGAGCGTGTCAATACATGGCTTGCACGCTGCCCGAAAGAGTTTCATGTCTCTCCCTTTAATGATAGATCTGGCGACTATCATTTCACCTTCCGGGTCGAGGGGGATGAAATTTACTTACGAGTGGATTTGTATCGTGACGGTGCATGTGTGTTGAAAACATGGATACAAGGGTGTTGTGTGCCTCTCAATGCCGCGAACATCCTCCGCTATGCGCTGCTGCATCCTTTCGATACAGCACTCAATAGTATGCCGCGGATCATTTGGCAGGCAGCTCAGCTCTATTATAAAAAAAAGCTACAGGTGTACCAGCGCCCGTCGCCGAGTTCGCCACAGACGTTGATCGATCGTGATACGCAACTGGAGCCGCATTCGATTATTTGAGTTTCTTTGCGGGGCACGAGTTCCGCCTCGTCCTCAGCGTCACCTAACTTTAAGATTTTAAACGTTTGTTGACTTACATTTCGCTAGCCATGATCGTTGCCGAATCATTGCAGATAGAAGTCAGCCGGAAGTCGAGATTGCACCACCTGAGACGTGGGTGGATCGCTATGGCAATTACTTATACGCCTACGCAATGTCTCGCCTGCGCAATGCCGATGCCGCTGCTGATTGCGTGCAAGATACCTTTCTAGCCGGCATCAAAGCGCTTGAGCGCTTCGATGGCAGTCGTGATATCAAGTTCTGGTTGCGTGGGATCATGCGCAACAAGATCGTCGATCAGATCCGCAAGTCGATTAAGGAGAACAAAGTCGACATCGATAACGAGGATGAGGCCTTGCTGGAGAGCTTCTGGTTTAAATATAGCGGGATCGCCACGACTAATCCGGACCCTTGGCAATTCAATCCGCGTAAGTCCTATGATAATACCGAATTCTGGGACGTGTTTAATGTTTGTATCGATAAAGTTAAACAGCCCGCCCGTCAGGCATTCGTCCTGCGTATGCTCGAAGACATGGAAACTGAAGAAGTTTGTAAGGTCATGGACATTACTCCGAATTACTTATGGGTCCTATTACATCGCGCGCGCCAACAGCTCAAGGTGGCGCTCGAGGAAAAATGGACTGGAAAAGATGTTAAGTAGTTTTATTTTCTAATGTTTACCTGCAAACAAATCTCTCATTCATTATCCAAAGAGGATTATACGAAGCTCTCTCCCACCAAGAGGTTCTTTCTTCAGTTGCATGTAAAACTCTGCATTTTTTGCGGGAAATTTAATCGCCAAGTCATGGATGGCCAAGACATGTGCCGTCACTTTAAACAATATGAAGCCACGCATTGTCAGTGCGCGCCTGAGTTGGAAGAGGCGCAAAAAGACGAGTTGAAGGCGCTGCTTGCCGCGCAGTCGGCAATGAGCTCAAAAGACTGAGGGCGGGTGCGCCGCCAAAGGTGACGCCTAGCCCCTAGCCTGCGCGCTCTAGCACGATATGCTGCACATCAATCAGCTCGGCTTTAAAGCCAGCTTCGCAGTAGCTTAAGTAGTAATTCCACTTGCGACAGAACTCGGCATCGAATCCAAGTGACTGCACGGTCTCTAGGTGTGCATTAAACGCATCGGTCCAACGCTTGAGCGTCTCAGCATAATCGTGACCAAACGAATCCATTTGTAGGACTGCCATGCCGCCGGAGTTGGCCACATGGGCTCGGATCGCCCCGGAAGAGGGCAGGTGGCCGCCGGGAAAAATGTATTTCTGTATCCAGTCGCAACTACGGCAATAGCGCTCGTAACGTTCGTCGGGAATGGTGATGCCCTGCAGCACAGCCTTCGCGCCCGGCTTGAGTGATTGCTGAATAATCTTAAAATAGCTGTCCAAGTATTCCTGTCCCACCGCTTCAATCATCTCGCAGGAAAGCACGGCATCATACTGCCCGACCAGCGTCCGATAATCTTGAAGTGCGATCTCCACCCGGTCCGATACGCCCGCTTGCTCAAAGCAGTTCTTGGCATATGCAAATTGTTCCTCCGAGAGAGTGATCGTCTTTACGGTGCAGCCACGCTCAGCCGCCCGTCGTGCCAATGCGCCCCAACCAGAGCCGATTTCTAGGACATGGTCGCCTGTTTTGACGCCTGCTAAATCAAGCATGCGATCGATTTTGTTCAGCTGCGCTTGTTCGAGTGATTCGTGCTGGCTCAAGAACCGTGCACTGGAATATGTCATCGTGGGGTCGAGGAATGTCTCGTAGAAGGCATTACTCAAATCGTAGTGCTCTTGAATGTTCTCGCGGCTTTGCTCCATGGTATTGCGCCGCGCACGATGATATAGCTGATTCATCTTCTTCGCCAAAATGGAGAAGCCGTATTGCACGCGGCCGAGCTCTTTTTGATTATTTGCTAACAGCGTGAGTAGCCCACTGAGGTCAGAAGTCGTCCACAGGCCGGCGACATAGGCTTCGCCCAATCCGACACTGCCGCCCGAAAATACTTTTCTGAAAAAGGCTGGTAGCTGGATCCGCAGTTCAATCGGAGGGAAGGCCGGGTCCCCAATCTGGGCGCATGCGCCACTTGGAAAGAAGATGCGTAAGCAGCCTTGTTGTAGATTGCCGAGCGCGCGCAGGAAGAGTCGCTCCAGCAGCAGTGGGCGTGGTCGATCGCCTACTGGTAGAGCTTCGCTTAGTGTTGAGCCGGCTGATGGGGTTTCCATGGAAAAAAGGTATTGGTCGTTAGCTGGTAGCGTTTGTAGGCCGCCCCGCGGGAGAGCAGCGAGGAGCGTTCAGCGTGGGGAACGCCAGTAACAAAGCGTAGAAACAGATAGATACAAGCAGGCCCCAACAATGTAAACGGCCATTGGCTTGAATGGACAGCGAAGGCGACATACGCCCACCAGTGCAGCCACTCAAAAAAATAATTTGGGTGCCTCGAGTAGCGCCACAAACCTTGCTGGCAAACCTGCCCTTGGTTAGCCGGAGCTGCGCGGAAATTTGCCAGCTGCCGATCTGCGACATGCTCACCTAGCAGAGCGCACAGGGCGATGGCGATGCCGAGCCAGTCGAAGGGTCCCCACGGAGCGTCGATGGCCGTCATGGCGATGCTGACGGGACTCATGAATAAGGTGACGAGCAGTACCTGTAGCAAAAATAGCGGATAGTAATTACGCCGCGCGTTCTTACCCCAATGCGCAGTCAGGTAGGCGTAGCGCGGGTCTTCTTTGCCGCTTAGCACACGGTTGCGAATGAGATACGTCGAGAGTCGTCCTGACCAAATCAGTAGCACCGCCAACACCACGTAGCTGCGCAGTGTCGGTTCCGCCATGTTAGCAAGATACCCAATCGCAGCAATGCCGAGGCCCGCTGTCCAGACCACATCAACCAGCGCCATGAGATGAATCCGCCAGGCGAGCAGGTAGGTGAGTGTCGCCGCAACGAAGCCAATACTGAGCAGTGCCACCCAGTAATTATTCAACGGGCCCTCCTTCAGCCGAGCGTTGCTCCGCTTCGGCATAGACTGCCTCTGGGTAGACCTTTAGGTCCCAGACTAGCCCCAGCTTTTCGAGCACGCGCAGCAGCAGATACGATAGGTCGAACTCCCACCAATACATGCCCTGTCGGGCGGAGAGTGGCCAACGGTGATGGTTGTTGTGCCAGCCTTCGCCAAAGGTGAGTAGGGCGACCCAAAAGCTGTTGCGGCTTTCGTCGTCGTTATCAAAGCGCTTGTTGCCGACGATGTGCGTGACCGAATTGACGCAGAAGGTGACGTGGTAAACTAAAATAGTACTCAGAAAGAAGCCCCACATCACCATTTGCATGCCACTGGTACCAAGTGCCGGATAATATACGTTCAGCCCTGCGCCGATTACGTAAAGTACGCCGATTAATGAGGCGACCGGTAAAATGTGAAAGCGATCGATGAAGCGTAACTCAGGATATTTGCTCAAATCCTTGATGCGATCATGCTGAATCGTGCCATAGGCGCGGCACAGTATCCAGCCGATGTGAGCCCAAAAGGCATCTTTAATCACAGGCGAGTGAATGTCTTCTGGCTTGTCAGAGTGCTGATGATGATGGCGGTGGTTCGCTGCCCACCACATGGGGCCAAGTTGAGCGGCCGATGTGCCGACCCAGGCCATAATAAATTGAAAGACGCGGCTGGTTTTGAACGAGCGGTGCGAGAAGTATCGATGGAAGCCAGCCGTCAGGGCGAACACACGCACCACATATGTAATCAATAGGGCAATCACTGCGGCCCAACTAAAGCCAGTAAACAATGCGCCAAGTGCCAACAGGTGCATGATAAAGATCGGCGACGAAGCCATCAGCAAGCGGTTGTCTTCATCTTTTGCGGCGTGTTTTATGATTTTACTCAGCTTTTTCATATCGATTGATAAAAATGAACGAGAGGGACTGTAGAACCTTACAGGGATATTGTGAGTAAGTTCTTACAGTCTTCGCCCGATAGATGTCAATAATGGCCAAAATACATCAACTTACCCGCGAACACGTCATCAATACTGATATGGCGACCGCTTGGGATTTTCTCAGTTCTCCCAAGAACCTCGACACGATTACTCCAGATGACATGCCGTTTGAGATCATCACGGATGTGCCAGATAAGATGTATAATGGGCTATTGATTGAATATCGCGTCGGTATTCCGATCCTCGGCAGCCAGACATGGTTAACTGAGATCAAGTATATCCGAGAGGGGCATTCGTTTGTCGATGAGCAACGCATCGGCCCCTATAAGCTTTGGTTGCACTACCACGAAATAACCAGCCATCCCGAAGGCGTACGTTTCTTCGACCGCGTCAATTATGTGATGCCTTGCGGGCCCTTTGGCCAACTGGCCCACCTGCTGTACGTCAAGAAACAGCTAAAGTACGTGTTCGATTATCGCGATGTCGCGATGCGCGCGAACCTGTAGAGGGTGAGCGCGGCGGTGGCCATCCGCATGGCTGCTGCCAAGACGGCTGCCTGCAGCCCGCCCTCGCGAACTTTTTGACCTGTAGGTAT
>DJBY01000058.1:0-3633 GCA_002430605.1 Opitutia bacterium UBA5964
TCAAAAACAACATCTTTACTGTCGAGCGCTGGTCGCAGGCTCACTCCGCTAAACGATTTGTGCGGAACAATTTCGGCGTCGATGCCTGCATAATCGAGAAGCGTCGGCAACAGATCCTCGGCCGCACCAAACTGCTCGCGATCGCCCGCGGGAATGGTCCCCGGCATACTCACGATGAGTGGCACGCGGATGCCGTTTTCCCAAACCAGCGATTTGCAGCCGCGCAATTTGGCGACGTTCCGTATATTCCAGTCGGGCGTATCGATCATACCTTCCGAATCAACCTTCTTAGCCGACGGCCCGGTCTGGCCATTGTCGCTCACATAAATCACGATGGTATTACGATCCTGCCCGGTTTCACGCAGCGCATCTAGTAACTGCCCGACACAGGCATCCATCTGCTCGATGTGGCTGTAGCAGGCGGCAATATTTTCCGAGCAACCCTGCTCCCGATAATACGGCGCGTGGCGTTCATCTGCTGGCGACCAAGGCGTGTGCGGAATAATATAAGCCATGGTCAACATCCACGGTTCGTTCTGCTTCTCCTCTATAAAGCGAACCCCCGCATCGGTATGATGCTCCGCCGTCCAGCCCTCATATTTTTTGCTGCCCCACACCTCAGGTTTGTCACCTGCTGGCTTGAGCTGCATCATCGCAGCGAAGTGCTTGTATCCCCCCACACAAAAGGCATCGTTCCAGCCCGCGAACCATGGCAGTGTATGAATCTGTGAGACACAATCATTCTTGCCCAAATAGTAAGTTTCATATCCAGCCGCGTCAAAAAACGCCGGCATCATGGCCTCATCCGTTCGCAAATTCTGACGCGGCGGCACGCCCCAGACTCCGGTCAGCATATGGTTGCGTCCGGTAAAAATCATACTGCGCCCCGGCGAGCACGCCGCACCGGTCACATAATTGCGAAACACCGCGCCGCCCGCGGCCAGTTGATCGATCCGCGGCGTGCGCAGGATGGGATTCCCCATGAAGCCGAAATCGCTGTAGCCTTGGTCGTCGCTGATAATTAATAATACGTTTGGCCTGTCCTGAGCTTGTCGAACGGGACGCTCGGCAACAGCAGCCAATGAGCACATTAAGGCCGTAAAAATAAGGATTCTTTTTTTCATCGTTGGTCCCATGCGTCTGGGTAGCTGGTATGATTCTCAAATGCGGAAATCAGGGGATCAACACTACGCTTCATTTCATCAGAAATGAGGCGCTTCATCTGTCGTAGCTGTGTCGCGAATTCCGGATTGTCGCTCAGGTTATCGAAACTGTTAGGATCTTTTCGCAGGTCAAAGAGTTCATCGCGATGGCGCAATAGAATGGTGTCCACCCGCTCCTGCATTTCAGGATCGGTCAGCGCAGCCTGTTGCATGGCAGCGAAGGACAACCCAGACTGGTTTTCGGTTGACCGCCGTTTCTTGGCGCCGTCGGACCACGGATTAAATACGTAGCTCCATTCCTTGGTATGCACGCCACGCATCGGAAAAACCTGCTGGCCCGGAGCGATGTAATTGTAGGTAGTAAAAACGGCATCGCGCCCGTCCTGTGTGCCACCCTGTAAAATCGACAGCATCGAGCGCCCGTCCTGTTTGACAGGGATGGGAAGATTCACCGCTTCCAACAGGGTCGGCATCAGGTCGAGCGTTGAAACCATGTGGTCGGAATCCACCGTGCCCGGCTTGACCTTTCCGGGCCAGCGAACCATCAGCGGCGTGATAGACGAATGCGCATAGCAGTTTTGTTTGGCGGTCGGCATCGCGGCAGCGTGGTCACTCACGAAAATGAAAATAGTATTGTCGGTTAATCCCTCTTCGTCCAGCAGCTCCATGATCCTGCCGAGCGTGTCGTCGGCGCGCTTGACGCAAGTGAGATACTGCACGGTCTCTTTGCGAATTTCCGGCAGGTCAGGCAGATACGGCAGCAGCGGCACATCCGCCTCGGAACAGATCGGCTCCATCAGCGGAAACTCCGGCACGTCGGCATCCGGCCATTTTTTCCTGATGTTTTCAACATACTCTTTTTCCTGTTCACTACCGGCAAAGGGGCGGTGCGGATCCGAGGTATTGACGCCAATGAAGAACGGTTTGCCGTCGGCCTTCGCAATCGACTTTTTGACTTGCTGATAAAACGCCTCCGGCTTGCGTGAATACCACCCCGCCCCACCCAGACCATTGATAAACTCATCCCACGGGAATGCTTTGTAGTCGCGCCCTTTACTGATCGAAACCGTATAGTAACCGGCATCGTGCAGCAACCCGGGCAGCGATGGGTAAGCACCCTGCGCAACTTCGATAAATCCGAACGACCCGTTACTGTGCGGCTGCAGGCCGGTCATCATCGACTGGCGGCACGGCATGCAGATCGGCGAGTTCACATAGGCACGCTCAAAGCGCATGCCCTGTGAGGCCAATCGATCCATATTCGGCGTCAGGTTCGGCAGCGGGTTGCCATAGGCATTGACCGATGTGATGTCCATGTCGTCGACGGTGAACAGAATAATATTCGGCTTGCTCAAGACCGCGACTGCAGCCGATGCATTCATTAAAATACACAAGGCAGATACCCCGAAGATTTTGTAAACAGATTTAATAGAGTTCATCTTTATTTTCATTTCAACAAAACAGATTCCAAGAATAAGTTACCATTCGCATATGTCTTCGGGACCGCGGAACCAGGAATTCTCAAACTGATAGTGGTATAACCGATCTCATCTGCTTTCTCCTTCAGCTTAACGCCGAACAACCCATGATGAATGGCCGCTGCCGGAGTGCTCGGCGGCAACGTCATCTCTTTAGGATAACTTAGAAAAAGCGGCGGATCTAGCGCGTCCATGTGATTGATCGGAGAAAATTCATCAAACAGCAGTTGATACTGCGCGTAGTCTTCCATCATCTCGCCATAGCTGTTCGCACCGACCGACCGAAATACCATGGGGTATGCCGCCGCAGATTCACCGATCCACTCGCTCAGCACCACAGGATCAATCGAGGTTTGCGAAAACATTCCCCAAGCGCCTTGCACCCTGGTGGATTCACGCAAAACAGGATCATCCGAAGTCGGATCTGCTAGGTCATCATGAAATAAAATCCACAACGTCGAACAACCGCCGGCACTGCCTCCCTGCAACGCAATACACTCTGGGTTGAGATTCAACTCCGTTGCTTTGTAGCGTAAAAACTGAAGTGCGCGGGCGGCATCATGAATCGGCGCAGGCAGAACGGCCTGACTGCTATAGCGATAATTGATGGACGCCACGGAAACGCCCTTTGCCAACCAGCCCGAGACGTTCACAGCGTTGAACACCTGGTTTTTATCTCCGTTCAGCCAACCTCCGCCGTGAATATAAATCAATAACGGCGTCGCTTGTGGCCCTGCGGCTTGCCACAGATCCAAGGTATTTCTCACGTCTGGCCCATACGACAACGTAATTGGCTCAGCAACTGATGCCAACTCGATTGAAGTCGCCGCAGAGGAATAAGCAATTCCAGTCAAAAAAACCGCCGCTGCGGACAACCAGTGCTTCATTTTCATAATAGTTTTCAGAAACAATTCGCCTCTTTAATAGTGCACTTCGGTCTGACCGTCCTCAACCAGGATCGACTTCTGATCGGTCGCGGCGACTGCCCCCCA
>DJBY01000058.1:3872-4240 GCA_002430605.1 Opitutia bacterium UBA5964
ATCGTGCGCGTCTCCCTAGCTCGTAAATCGAAGAACATATCTTCAACCAAAACCGCCACACCATCAGCGCAGCCTTCATTGATCCCTTCAAAATGAACACAACGGGCAAAATTCTCGGCCTTTAGCGTCACATCCACCACGCCTGACGCGACTTCGTGGATCGAACAAATCTCGAGGTTCGGCTCCGGCCAATCGGCCTCTTTCCAGAAATTCGGGAAGAACACATCGTTGCGTATTTCATCACCACAGTTCAGCTCAGCAAACAAGATCGCATCGCTCGCACCGCTGAATTCTGCGGCGCCGACTTCGACCAACACAATGGAAGTGTTCGCTGGGATCACTACCTTGAGTGACTTGTTCCATTTGAA
>DJBY01000058.1:4505-4903 GCA_002430605.1 Opitutia bacterium UBA5964
TCGTTGCAGGCAACCAGTTGCCAGCCGCTTTCGTCTGGGCGATTTTTCCAGCCGATCTGCAAGGGCCGTGACGCACGTTTGGCGGCATAGTAAGCAGACTTGGGCAGACCATACCAGTCGACCACCGACCAGCTGCCGGTTGGCCATGGATCGGAATACATCCAAAACATACAGCCACTATTAAACGGTCGCTTACTGCGATAGCCAAATACTTCGTCCCACATGGATTCCGCATGCATCGTCATGCCATATTTGATGAATTCACTATGATTCTGCGGATCACCGAAAAATGCCTGACATAGGGCCAGCTGTTTTTCGGCAAAGGTGCGGCGATCGTGATCATCGTATGGGTTGGTGGTAATGCGGTAGTTCCACAAATCATCGATCGGCCAATAGTG
>DJBY01000058.1:5174-9449 GCA_002430605.1 Opitutia bacterium UBA5964
GCGCTGAGATGCGCATCGCCGGACTTGGGCGCATTACTGTTATCCTCATAGGCATAAGGGGAATCGCGTCGGTAAGGGCGATACGGATCGAGCGTTTGCAGGATACCGGGAATCACCTCGTCGACCAGCAAATCACCATACGTGCTGTCCTGACCATAACTGCCGGACTTTTCGTTGCCGCCACACCAATAAACCAACGATGTATGCGTGCGCAAACGCTTGACCTGATAAACCACTTCTTTGCGAATTTCTTCGACAAACCAATCCTGATCGTCCGGCACATTGCCACAGGCAAACATGAAGTCCTGCCAGACCATTAGGCCGAGTTCATCGCACAGATCGTAGAAGATGTCCTTCTCGTAAACCCCGCCTCCCCAGATGCGCATCATGTTGAAGTTCGCCTCCTGAGCCAAGGTCAGCATATGCTGGTATTTATCGTCCGTAATGATGCCGGTAAAACTATCCAATGGCACCCAGTTCGAGCCCTTGCAGAAGCACTGCTCGCCATTGACCACGAAGGCAAATCCCATCTTATCGGCACGCAGCGGCTTTTCCTCCAACTCCACCTCGCGAATACCGAAACGACCGCGCTTGCGCTCCACCACGACACCGTCTTTGAGCAGACTGATCTCATAGGTATAGAGCGGTTGAGCGCCCATCCCATTGGGCCACCACAGCTGCGGATTTTTGATAAACAGATTGCGGAAATTTTTGACACCGGTCGATGTCCATTGCTCATCAGCCACCTGTGTGCCGTCGGGCGCGTGCACCGTCAGTTTGAGCTCCAGCCCATCCGAGCCGGTTTGCTTCGCCGCGTCATTGAGGAATACAAAAAACGACACCGCGCCATCGCAGTGCGTCTTGATATTATGACCGTCGAGGCAGACTCGATCATAGGTCTCCAACTGCACGGATTCCCAGATGCCGGTGCCGGGGCAGTTCGGCGCCCAGTCCCAACCGAAGTGAAATTGCGCCTTGCGCATGAAAATACGATGATCATTGAAGCAGGCAAAATACGGCTTGGCATCGTGCTGCTGCATCACAATCGAAATTGGCTCAATGCAGACCGCCAAGGTATTCGGCGCATCCAGCTTCAGCTTGCCTGACACATCAAAACGATGTTCGCGCAACATGCTTTCGGTGCGGCCAATCTGCACATCATTTAGATAGATCCGGGCGACGGTATCGATGCCCTTAAAAACCAATTCAGTCACCGAATCGAGCGCATCGACTGTAAACTCACGCCGATACCACCAGGCCTTTTCCGTCGTCCATTTATTCTTCGCAATGGTGTCGGCATAATACATGTCGTCGAGTTCACCGGCCGCCATCAGATCCACATGCACATCACCTGGAACCTGCGCAGGAATCCATTTCCCATCGAGGTCCATCATGGCTTCATGTGCGGTGCCCTGTAGCGCCCAGACTCCGTCTAAATTAATTTGCTTCATATATAAAAGTTATCGTTGTTTCACTTGTTTAAAACGCTTCGCCAATTCCGCCGCTTTTTCTGGAAATTGGAGCAACACGTTGGTCGATTGCTGCGGATCGGTCCGCAGGCTATACAGTTGTTCCTGCGGCGCATCGGTGGCACGCATGCCATCTGCCGCCAACTGATCAAGGTTCGGCGTGCGAATCCATTCCGAGCCATAGCAGCCCACATCGCCGACAACGAGATCGTCGGCGACGATCAATACCACGTTCAGCGGAGCTGGCTCCTGTGCATGAGAAGATGCCGCGGCCAAGCCAGCTATTAATAGTGTAATCAATTTATGTTTCATTACGTTTTATGATAGAAATATACGGAACGGTGCCCCTTTTGAATCCTACGAAGTGCTGGTGAACGATGAACCCACTCAGTAAATCCGGAGACTTTCAAAAGTGCCACTCCTCTGGGTTAACCACTAATCCTGCTTTAGCTTTCGGCGCTGCAACTTCTGAGTGTATTCCTGGCTCATGCTCTTCATGAACTGAGCATACTTCTGTTGCAGCATCTCCGCCTTCTCGGGATGATCGCGGATCACATTTTTCGATTGGCTTAAATCTTCCGTCAGATTGTAAAGCTGCGTCTCGGGCGCATCGGGCTTCAATTCGAGATTTTCATCGTAATCCGAATTATCAAAACCGAGCGTATACAGGACCGGTGTCCAATGATTATTTGCCGGAAGCGTCAGCCCGCCAGAACCTTGGCGCGGGATATAGACCCACTCGCCTTCTCGAACGATATAGCCGGATGTTCCTAGCGCATAGACCCCGTCACGCACCGACTCACCTTTCGGATTCAATAGGGCTGGGAGTTGGTTCACACTGCTCGTCGCCGCCGTGGCCGGCCATTCTGTAATCTTGGCTGCAGCCCATACTGTCTTACATAAATCAATGAGAGAAATTAATGAGTCGGTGGTCTCCCCTTCAGGAATCTGCCCGGGCCACGAAGCAATAAATGGCACGCGGTGGCCGCCCTCCCAAGCATCCGTCTTTTGTCCCAGCAGCACTCCATTTCCATGATGCCCCAGACTGACAGCGTGCTGGTGGAGCACTGCGCCATTGTCACTGGTAAAAATAATCAAGGTATCGTCGGTCAAATCCAGCTCATCCAGGGTATCGAGCACTTGGCCGATGCAGTCATCCATCTGCATGATGTAGTCACCATAAACACCCGCATTGCTTTTGCCCTGAAACTCCTTGGCAACCGCAAGTGGCACGTGCGGCGCAACTAAACAGAAAGTCGCAAAGAAAGGATCATCTTTATTTTCTTTAATCCATTCAACCATCTCATCCACCACGACCAAATCAATGCGGTCGGTCGGGCGAGCCGCGTGTGCTTTCTCGCCACCAAAGCTCTTCCCATGGGGTGCCCCTCCGGGGTCCTTGGGCCCGATCACAGAGATCGGATCGTCCGCCTCAAGACCGATCACATCACGATTCCGAACAAATAGCATCGGCGATTCGTTATGCGAGAATGGCGTTCCAAAAAAGTAGTCAAAGCCAGATTCTAAAACCCCGGCAGGAAGCGTCGTATTCCAATCGATATCTGCACGATACTTACGCCCTTCTGTGTTTTGACCCCACCCAAGGTGCCACTTCCCAAAATAACCAGTCTTATAGCCATTATCTTTAAGCACCGTTGCAATCGTCCCACGCTCGGGTTCTACCAGCAATTCGCCGTTCCAGTTGCCATAGTAATACTGCCCTGTAATCATGGCATAGCGTGACGGCGTGCACACGCCAGAGGCAGCATGCGCATCAATTGCGCGGACGCCCGAAGCAGCCAGACGGTCGACGTTCGGCGTTTTGATATCGGAGCCATAAACACCGGTATCTCCGTAGCCGAGGTCATCGGCTACAATCAGAATAATATTCGGCTGCTCCCGTGCGAGCGCAACCGAGGTAATGACAGCACAGAGTAAGGGTATTATTTTCATATTATTTTTCATAAACATCTTAAATTTGGGTCTTTTCTGCCTGCTTATCACAAGAATGACTCTTCGGGATACGGGAGTAGCGGTCCACTCAGACGCTTTCCTCCGCCTCGGTCGCGGCTAATCTCTCTTCCATTTCCAGTTGTATAGCGCGCACCCGTTCTTCAGTCAGTGGGTAAAAGGCGACCAGCAGCGCGGCCAAGCCGACGAAGGCCATCGGCACGAACATATACAATAGGCGCATATTGGTGATCACCGCTTCAGGTTGCACTTCGACCGCAGCATCGAAGCCTGACCATTGCAGCATGTAGCCGCTGAGAATCATGGTCAGCGAGATCCCGGCCTTGCAGGCCCAGCTGTAAGAGGCGCCAAACATACCTTCGCGGCGACGACCGGTTTTCAATTCATCCATATCGCAGATATCAGCAACCATCGACGAGGCAATCATCCACATACAGGACAGCCCTGGCGCGGCGAGCGCCAGTGTAATAATCTGCAACCACGGATTGGACGGCGTGTAGAGCCACCAACTGGTGCCATAGGCGACCACTACCATCAGCAAGCCACCGATCAATGTCTTCTTTTTTCCGACGTGAGTGGCGATATATGAGATCACCGGAACCAAGGCGATACCTGCACCTTGGAAAACAAAGTTGGCATACATATTGAGCTTTGCCACACCTTCCTTATCGCCCCCGAAGACATAGTAAGTGTTGATGTAGATCGCGAAACTATTGACCATGAAGATACCTAGCATCACGCAGACCGTCACCGCAATCAGCAGTAGGAAGACCTTGTTGGAAAACGTTTCTTTAACCGCCGGCCAAAATTTAATTTTGTCTTGATCATAGGTCAG
>DJBY01000058.1:9716-10096 GCA_002430605.1 Opitutia bacterium UBA5964
GCCAGCACCCACATGGTGCCCAGTCCGAGCCCGCCGATCGCCTGAAACACGGTGCGATAGGCCTGCACCCGCGTTCGCTCATTGTAGTCGGTGGTGAGCTCCAGCCCCATCGCTCCCCACGGCACCATAAAGATTGTGTAGGCAGTATAGTAAAGAAACACCATCGCCATGAAATACCAGCCGATGGCCGTGGGACTCCACCCTGTGGGCGGACTCCAGATCAAGGCAAACATGACCGCGCAGAGAATAGCACCGATCAGAATGAACGGCCGACGACGCCCATAGCGCGTGTGCGTGTTATCGGAAATATTCCCCATCAGCGGGTCCGAGAGCGCATCCCAAATCCGTGGCAACCCAAGCGCCCAACCGAGCATGCGCGG
>DJBY01000025.1:0-3173 GCA_002430605.1 Opitutia bacterium UBA5964
AAAGAGAAAAGCTTAATAAACGATGACGCGGCGCCAATGTAAAGCGTCAGATACAAGCAGTCGCGCGCTTAATGGGCGCATCTGGTGCAATCTTGCCAGCTAGGCGAGTAGTTTGAAGAAGATGCGTTTGCCTGCTTGGAAAGTTAATTCGCTGATTGGGCGGCTAATTTCTCTGTTTGGATCGTCTTGTTTGACGCTGTCGATCTTCACCGCGCCTTGCTGCACGAGGCGGCGGATCGCGCCTTTGCTCTCGAACAACTCGGATTGCGCCATCACTTCAAACAGCGGTGCGCTGTCGGCGGCGCCGAGCAAATCGCTCCAAGTGAAGGTCGGCATGTCGTCGGGGATTTTATTCTTCGAGAAAACTTGTTCAAACTGTTCCAGTTCGTGTTTGCCGGCTTTCATGGAGTGAAATTGGCCGACGAGTGCCGACGCGAGATGCTTTTTGGCCGCCATCGGGTGGCCTTGTTTGAGCTTAGCGATCTTGGCGTCGTCGAATTCGAGCAGTAGTTGGTAGTAGGTCCACATCGTGTCATCGCTGATCGACATGATTTTACCAAACATTTCTTTCGGCGAGTCGGTAAACGCGATGTAGTTGTCAGCGCTCTTCGACATCTTCTTGCTGCCATCGAGGCCGATCAGCAGGGGCATGGTGATGACGGCCTGCTCTTGCTTGCCCGCATCTTTCTGTAGGGCGCGACCCACCAGCATATTAAAGAGTTGATCGGTGCCGCCGATTTCGACGTCGGCATTGAGTATGAGTGAGTCGTAGCCTTGGATCAGCGGGTAGAGGAACTCAATGATGGAGATCGGGGCGTTGCCAGCGTAGCGCTTGGCGAAGTCGTCGCGTTCCAGCATGCGCGCGACGGTCATCTTACGCGCGAGCTTGAGGCAGTCCTCGAAGCCCATATCATTGAACCACTCGCTGTTATAGACGACAGTGGTCTTGACCTCGTCGAGAATCTTGAAGGCTTGCACCAGATAAGTCTGCGCGTTGTCGATGATCTCATCCTTAGTTAGGACGGGGCGTGTATTTGAGCGACCGGAGGGATCCCCGATCAGCGTGGTAAAGTCGCCAATGATGAGGATGGCTTCGTGGCCGAGGTCTTGAAACTGGCGTAGCTTATTGAATACGACGAGGTGGCCGAAGGTGAGATCCGGGCGTGTCGGGTCGACCCCGAGTTTGACGCGCAGTGGTCGGTTGCCGCGCAGGCGTTCCTCCAGCTCGGTTTCGCCGATGACGGTGTCGGTGTTGGTGCGGATGGTTTCGATCAGGCTCATTGAAAAGGAATTCAGTAGTTAGATGTCAGCAGTTAGACTGTACCAAAGCGTTGACCTGCTGAAGTAAGAGAAGCTGATCTCGTTCGGCGTCCCGTAAAGGAAAAAGCGCTAACGGATGGTGATGTAGGGCTCAATTGCGCGATTGCAGTTGGCCGATGCGACAAATGCATCGCGGGCTTGGCTGTTTGCGAAAAGGTAGAGCGCGTACCCGCCCCAGCCACCACCGCAGTATTTACGGCCGACGCAGCCCTCGGCTGCCGGGAGTTCGAGCATGCCCTCTTCAAGTTGAGCGGCGTAGCTGAGGCTGACTGCCTCGCCGAGCTTGGGGATGTCGCCGGCAAAGACGGCTTCTTTGGCGGAGGCCGCGGCTTGTTCGATCAGATCGTAGTCGCGCCGGTTGTCGACATTATCTGGGGTATCGTGGGGGGTGTCAGTGTAGTGCAGCGCCATGTGGCCGCGTAGAAAGTCGCCGTTACGCTTGAAATGTAGCACTGGACGCGGTCCGCTGCGCCAGACGCAGACTCCAGTCTCACGGATGATGGCGGGGTCTTGCCAGCCGACACCGAGGTTGAGCTCGCTTTCGACGGCGTCGTTGCCGTTGAGCAGCGCCCACGCGCCACTGCCACCAAGGCCGGATTTGATTTCGTAGTCCCACTCGTTGAGCGAGACCATTGGTGAAATGGCGCAGTTGACGATGTAGGCACCATCTCGTGCGTGGTGCGGCACGTCGAGCCAGCCGCCGCCGAAGTCGACACGGAGGGGCGCTTGGGCTGGAGTGCGAATATTGCGCACGATCGAGCTGGAGGATACCGGCGTGAACTGTGGCGGGGTTTTGGGCAGGGCGATGTATTCGGCACCGACTTCGGCACAGAGGGCGCGTTTGATATCTGCGTATTGATCGTCCTCAGTCACTGCCAATACATCGGGGCGAATTTTTAAAAAGTGATCCTTAAAGTCGAGGCCGAGCTCTTCGCAGTCGCCGATCACGACTTGATCGATCACTTCGAGTGCGGTCATCAGGGCCAGTTTATGATCCTGTGGGATCGAGGTGCGGCGTTTTTTGTGCTCCCACAACACGGCGTCGGAAGCGAAGCAGACGGTGAGGTGACTGCCGAGGGCCCTAGCTTCGCGGAAAAATTGAATATGCCCCGCGTGGAGGATGTCGTAGCAGCCGGAGATGAAGACTTTTTTCATATAAATAAGAGGGGTAGGATCTATTCGAAATGGTTTGTTGCTGAACAATAAGGCAAGGATCGTGGGGAATTCCAACTCAATAGCAGATAAATATGCTGCATTATTTTTGCTTATTTACCTTCTGCTCGAAGTGAGTATCAGAGTGGCATGTTTGAGTCGATTAATCCGGCAACGGGGCATCTTATACAGCAATATCCCGCGATGTCAGAAGCGATGCTTGCAGTTGCTCTGGAGCAAGCGCGCAGCGCCGCCATGGCATGGGCGCGGGTCGATGTGAGTGTGCGCGCCTCGATGCTTGAGCGGGTGGCGACTTTGTTGGAAACGAACAAGGAGACCTATGTTCGACTAATTGTGCAGGAAGTCGGTAAGCCGTTGGCGGAAGCGCGTGCGGAGCTCGATAAGTGCACGTTGCTGTGCCGCTATTATGCGGCGCATGCGGCCGAGTTTTTGGCCAGCGAGTCGATCGAGACTGCGGCACACGACAGCCAAGTGAGCCATCAACCGCTTGGGGTGGTGCTGGGCATTATGCCGTGGAATTTTCCGTTTTGGCAGGTGTTTCGCTTTGCTGTGCCGGTGCTCACTGCGGGTAATTCTGCTTTACTCAAGCATGCGCCAAATGTGTGTGGGTGCGCGCTAGCGATCGAGGCCTTGTTCCTGGAGGCGGGTTACCCTGAGGGCGTGTTGCGCGCGCTGCTGAT
>DJBY01000025.1:3349-6444 GCA_002430605.1 Opitutia bacterium UBA5964
TTGACCGGCAGCGAGCGGGCCGGGGCTGCGGTCGCGGCGATTGCGGGGCGGGCGATCAAAAAGACGGTGCTCGAACTGGGCGGCAGCGATCCGTATTTAATTTGTGAAGATGCCGACCTCGATTTGGCGGCAGCGAAATGTGTGCAGAGTCGCTTAAATAATTGCGGGCAGACCTGCATTTCGGCGAAGCGCTTGCTGGTGCATGCGGCCGTACTTGAGCCGTTTACTCAGAAGTTACTGGCTGAGATTGCCAAGCGCCGGATGGGTGATCCGGAGGATGAGGCGACTAATCTCGGGCCGATGGCGCGGGCCGATCTGCGTACGAACTTACAGCGTCAAGTCGATGCCAGTGTGGCTGCCGGCGCGCACTGTGTGATCGGTGGCAATGTGCCCGAGGGGCCCGGCTTGTTCTATCCGCCAACGGTATTGACTCAGGTGCGCCCAGGGATGCCGGCCTTCGATGAAGAGGTGTTTGGTCCAGTGGTGGCGATCATCGCGGTGCGGGACGATGCGGATGCAGTTGGCTTGGCCAATCAATCCGCGTACGGGCTCGGTGCGGCGGTCTTTACTCAAGACATTGAGCGAGGGAAGCGCTTAGCGCATCAGCTGGAATGCGGCGCGTGTTTCATTAACGATTTTGTTAAATCGGATCCACGCCTGCCATTTGGCGGGATCAAGCGTAGTGGGTACGGTCGCGAGATGAGCGCAATCGGCATCCGTGAATTTGTTAATGTGAAGACGATTTGCGTGGGTGCTGTTGGTTGTTAGTTGGGAGCTGTTGGTTGAGGGCGTGAAAAAGGCGGGTCCTGTGGTATTAGGAACCCGCCCGATTTAAAATGAGTGGCTGTGTTTGAACTACAGCCGCTGACGCACCGCTTCGTAAAGGATGACGCCTGCGGAGACCGATACGTTGAGGCAATCGACTGTACCAGCCATGGGGAGGCTGATCAGGTGGTCGCAGTGATCGCCAGTAACTTTGCGCATGCCCCAGCCTTCGCTGCCGAGAATCACGGCAGTGGGTTGGTTAAAGTCTACATTGTAGAGCGATGCCTTGCCCTTGTCGGAAGTGCCGACGAGTTGAATCTTACGGTCCTGAAATTTTCGTAAGAGCTGCCCGATATTTTTAATCCGGAGGAATGGCACGTCGTCTGCGCCGCCACAGGAGATATCGCGCACGGTGGGCGTGATGCCGCAGGCACCCTTCATTGGGGCGAGCACCGCAGTGACGCCAGCACCCGATGCGGTGCGCAAGCAGGCGCCGAGGTTCTGCGGATCTTGCACGCCTTCAAGGATGAGGATCAGTGGATTCTCAGTGCGCTCGATGAGGTCGAACAGGTCGTCCTCATTTTCAATATAGACGATAGTGGGTCCCTTCGAGTGACGAGGCGGACGTTTGATTTTGTTAATAGAATTACGGCCCATGATTTTGAAATGCTAAAATTGTGACGAAGCGCGACTAGCGCAAAGATGGTGAATCGGAACGATTTGCCCCGTAGGGGTGATTGAAGTGGGTGCCCTTTGGGCAACTGAAAGAACAAAGTGAGTGAGTGGTGTGGTGTGAAGTGTGAACTCAGTAAAAGCAGCACTCTGATCGTTTTCCTCTGCCGCGTAAAGCGGCAAGTCGCGAATCGGTCGTAGCGAGCGGGTTTACCCCGCGATAGATCTGCCCGGTTGTAGCGAGCGGGTTTACCCCGCGATTTTTGGATAGCCGTCGTCGGAGGATACGAATCCTGGCGTAAAGCCAGTCGCTACGCAGAATGGATTGTAGCGAGCGGGTTTACCCCGCGATACGAATCCTGGCGTAAAGCCAGTCGCTACGCAGAATTAATTGTAGCGAGCGGGTTTATCCCGCGACTGCATCCTGCAAGGATGCGCGTTACAATAGCTCGGGTTGTTGCCCCTTGGGGGACTCGAGGCCGATGATGTGCCAGCCTTTTTCGGTGAGGACTCTGCCCTGGGCGGTCCGTTGTAGGTAGCCTTCTTGGATTAAAAAGGGCTCGTGGACTTCTTCGAGCGTGTGGGCTTCTTCGCCGACGGCAACGGCAATGGTGCCGAGGCCGACCGGGCCGCCGCGGTAGTTCTCGGCCATGATGCGCATGATTTGCTTGTCCATTTCGTCAAGACCGCGCTGGTCGATTTCGAGCAGTTCCAGTGCCGCGGAGGCCATTGCTTCGGTGATGACGCCATCGCCACGTTGTTGTGCAAAGTCGCGGCAGAAGTTGATTAAGTTGTTAGCAATCCGAGGAGTGCCGCGCGCGCGGCGAGCAATTTCGCTGGCTCCAGCTTGGCTGAAGCCGACATCCAGCAGGCCGCAGCTGCGCTCGACGATGCCTTGCAGGGTCTGGTGATCGTAATAGCTTAAGCGTGATTGCAGGGTGAAGCGGCTGCGCAGTGGTGCGGTGAGCAAGCCCATGCGGGTAGTCGCGCCGAGTAGCGTGAAGCGGGGTAGGCTGAGCCGCACGCTGCGGGCGTTGGGGCCTTGGTCGATCATGATGTCGATGCGGAAGTCTTCCATCGCGGAGTAGAGATACTCTTCCACCGTTTTGGGGATGCGGTGGATCTCATCAATAAACAAGATGTCGCCTTCGCTGAGATTAGTGAGTAGGCCTGCGAGGTCGGCGGGCTTATCAATGACTGGGCCTGAGGTGATGCTCACTTGCCTGCCCATTTCGTGGCCGAGGATGAGTGCAAGGGTGGTTTTACCTAGCCCTGGAGGGCCGCTGAGAAGGATGTGGTTGAGCGGTTCGCCACGGTCGCGCGCCGCACCGACCATCACTGACAGGCGCTCGATGGTCTTTGCTTGGCCCGCAAAGTCGTCGAACGAAAGCGGGCGCAGCATCGACTCTTCGGAGCTGATGGGAGCGGCGAGTGTTTGCTCGATAAATTCGGTGCCAGTCGGCGGTTCTTCAGGTGTGAAATGCATGGTCGCTCTATTACGGTTGTGCTTAGCAAATCGACTGATCGGTTCGAGTCAACTCATCCGCTTGAGGGGTGGGAACAAAAGGAGTGTGGGCGACTCGCCCACGTTAACCAACAACGAGGGCGAGTCGCTGCTCACTCCCGAGGTCTGGCCGAGTCGCTGCTCGTGCAGAGGT
>DJBY01000025.1:6574-7265 GCA_002430605.1 Opitutia bacterium UBA5964
GAGGGCGAGTCGCCCTCACTCCCGAGATCTGGGCGAGCGCTGCTCGTGCAGAGGTTGAGGGCGAGTCGCCCTCACTCCCTAGGTCTGGGCGAGTCGCTGCTCCTGCAGAGGTTGAGGGCGAGTCGCCCTCACTCCTTTATAGAATCGCGTCGATGGCGCGTACGGCCTGCAGCATGCGCGCTTGTTTGCTGCCGTGGATTTCGACGTAGGGGAGTTGTAGGATGTCGAGGCGGTGCTTGAAGCGTTGGTGCAGTTCGTCGCGGGCTTCGGGGCTTTCGCGTTGGCCCGCATCGGCCTCCCAAGGTATGTCGGGCATGCAGAGTAGATACAGGCTGTAATCGCGCTCAAGGAAGCGGTCGTTCAGCCATTCTATGGCGGTGTCGAAATAAACCTGTGCGTAGATAATCGACGAGAGGATGTTGGTATCGTGGAAAATGAGTCGCTGCGCTTGTTCCAGCCCAGCATCTTCGAGGGCGAGTTGCCCTTCGGCGATCGGTTCGAGGTCGCTCTGGTTGAGTTCGCGTCTATGCGCATCGACATAGCTGCGGACGAATTCGCCTGTGCATGGTTCACCGTAGTAGTCGGAGAGCTCTTGGGCGAGGGTGCTCTTGCCGGTGGATTCGGCTCCAGTGATGACGATCCGTTTCATTTGTAAGAGGGCTGAGACTTGAGGGCTGAGGGCTGAGAGCTG
>DJBY01000025.1:7488-8604 GCA_002430605.1 Opitutia bacterium UBA5964
GTGAAGGAACAGACTTGAGGGCTAAGGCGTTTAGGTGGCGGAGTTGAACTGCGTGATGGTGCGTTTCCACTGTCGCCAGCCGCGCAGTGCTAGGCAGATAAACACAAAAAAGAGGAACACGCTCATCCAATACCCTTGCACGATGAAAATGCTGATAAAAATAAAGTCAGAGAGCGCCCAGCAGATCCAGGTCTCGATGTATTTGCGGGCAAGCATCCATTGAGCCACGAATGCGCAGACGGTGGCGAATCCGTCGAGATATGCGTGCGCCGAGTCAGTGTAGCCGGAGAGGAGACTGCCGAATCCCGCCGTGCCAGCGATCATTACTATAATCGCAAGCACCAGCTTTGGGCGCGGGGTGTGGGCGATTTTCAGTCGATCACCATTCTCAGATTTACCAGCGACCCATTCATACCAGCCGTAGGCAGAGATTGCGATGAAGATGCCTTGCGAAAGCATCATCGCATACAGCTTCGCATCCAGCGCGATAAAGACATAGCAACCGTAGCAGACGATTAGAATCGGCCATGCGGCTGCTCGTTCGCGTATCGTTAGCCAGACTCCAGTGATGCCTGTGAGTGTGCCCAACCATTCGACCCCGCTGGTCGCGAGTAACTGATTCCAAAAAGATTCGTGCATACCTTAATCAGTTCTAACTGCTAGGAATACATCAATCCGCGTCGTAGATTTTCACCTGCTCCCAGAGCGCTTTATTTCCTGCAATAAATGCCTGATGGAGCGGGTCTGCTTGATACGCGTCGTGTGCCGCTACGTCTTTGAGGAGCACGGTGAGGGCGAAATCGTAACTGCTGTCGAGGACCGGGCGTGCGGCGGTGTTGGCAGGTGTGCCAATATACATAGCTTCAGCATGTTCGATCTTGTACATGGTCTCTAGGGAGATGCGAAACTCAGCGCATTGATCTGCATCGAGATCTTTGCGGAGCCAGAAGTATACAGTGTGAACCAGCATGGTTGATGAGCGTTGTTGATCTTTTGAGGTATTAGAAGCTCTTAGAGCTTGGCGGCGATGATGGCTTGCAGCTCTGCGTGATTACGCGCAACTGGCAGCTCGGGGCGCTCTTCGGTGAGGCGGTCCGGCGGGCAGAAGAGTAGGCC
>DJBY01000025.1:8803-10129 GCA_002430605.1 Opitutia bacterium UBA5964
TCATCCGCGCAATCGATCATCGATAGATCGTTGTACGAGTCGCCGGCGGCGATGGTATCGAAGTTGAGGGCGCGAAACGCTTCGACTGCTTTACGCTTATGGTCGGGTAGGCGGAGCTTGTAGTCAGCAATGCGGCCAGTCTCGTCAATGACCAGATCATGGCAGAACAGGGTGGGGTTGCCGAGCTTCGCCATCAAGGGTCCCGCGAATTGGCTGAAAGTATCCGACAGAATCACCAGGCGAGTCTGCGAAGTGACCCATTCGACGAATTCTTTGGCGCCGGGCAGTGGATCGAGGGTGCCGATGACTTCCTCGATGTCGGCCAGCTTGAAGCCCTTCTTGTCGAGAATGTCCAAGCGGTAGCGCATCAGCGTATCATAGCAGGGCTCATCACGCGTGGTGCGCTTGAGGGCGTCGATTCCAGTTTTCTCCGCGAAGGCGATCCAGATTTCAGGGATGAGCACTCCCTCTAGGTCAAGGCATACGATATTCATGCCTTCTAAACCGCGAGAATCGATCTTCAAGTCAATCTCAATTAGGCTTTGCTTATCCTGCGGGCGGAAACTGCGCCAAGGTTTCGATGATGATAGCCCGGATCTCGGCATCTGTCGGCGCTTGCCAACCCAAGCGTGTGACATACGCCCCGCGCCAAACGAGTTCCTGTGATTGCAGATCAATGATATCGATGATGAAGGTGCCTTCTTGGTATTGATCGATTTGGATGTTGGAGTAGCCGCCATCTCCGCGATAGGGCGAGCGTCGATACGAAGTCGCGCCGATGCCGAGGTCGTTGAGTTCGGTAATGGTCTTTTGCGCGGTGTTAAAAGCGACGCGGAAATCAGGCGTGGCGCACTCGTCGGAGAAACCGCGCATCTTTAGCACCGCGTTGAGTTCACGCTCGATGCGGCGATCTACGATCGGGCTAAGCGCAATGCCTTGATAGTTGCTGCCCAGCTCGCGGGAATCGACTTCGAAGCATTTGTAGCTCTGGAATTTCGCTGCGGCAGCACGGTCGTAGTCGACTCGAACGGGCGAGACGCAGCCGACCAGTGTCAGCGCGAGCAACAGCAGCAGGGGAATTTGTGAAACAGTTTTCATGGATTAACTTATACTGTGGCGACTAGGGCAGTGAAAGCAAACCGTCAAATGCATGCTTTCTTATCGTGTCACGCTTCTGGCGCACGTAACGGCACTCTGTCGGCCACAATAAGGGGTCATCGCTGATTGATGGTAAAAGGAGTGTGGGCGACTCGCCCACAACCATCCTGCCGGCTACAAAGGAGAGCTATAAAGGAGGGCGACTCGCCCACATTCATCCTGTCTGGC
>DJBY01000025.1:10390-34945 GCA_002430605.1 Opitutia bacterium UBA5964
GAGGGCGAGTCGCCCTCCCTCCTTTTTCCCTAATTGACGATGAACCACAAAAAAGCCGCATCGGTTAGGATGCGGCTTTTGAAAGTATGTGGTTTAAAACTTACAACGTTCAACCAGCAACGCTCTACGGAAGCTGAGTCGCTCCCATTAGGAACTTGTCGCACTCGCGGGCTGCGGCGCGGCCTTCGTTGATCGCCCAAACGATGAGGGACTGACCACGGCGCATGTCGCCTGCGGCAAAGACACCCTCGAGGCTAGTATTAAACTTGCCGTATTCTGCCTGCACGTTGGAACGTGGGTCGAGGGCGAGACCCAATTCTTCGGCGATGGTTGCTTCGGGCCCGAGGAAGCCCATTGCTAGGAGGACGAGGTCGGCTGGGATGACTCGTGAGCTACCTTCGACCTTCTGAGGGACGAAGCGGCCGTTGTCGCTCGTCCACTCGATGTTGTGGATATGGACCGCCTTGACGTTGCCATCCGCATCGCCAGAGAAACGGCTGGAGGTGACGAGGTATTGACGTGGGTCTTCACCTTGGATCGCTTCGGCTTCTTCTTGGCCGTAGTCCATCTTGTAAGTCTTAGGCCATTCAGGCCACGGATTGTTCGCTGCGCGCTCGGTTGGAGGCTTAGGCATGATCTCGAGCTGCACAACGCTTTTGCAGCCGTGGCGTAGGGAGGTGCCGACACAGTCCGTGCCAGTGTCACCGCCGCCGATGATGACGACGTTCTTGCCCTTGGCGAGTTCGCTGAATTGCTCGGATTTGCCATCCTTGATGTCCCAAAGTTCCTTGGTGTTGGGCCCGAGGAACTCCATTGCGTAGCGGATGTTTTTGAGCTCGCGGCCTTCGATCGGCAAGTCGCGTGGCTTAGTGGCGCCACAGCAAAGCACGACGGAGTCGAAGTCTTCCATCAGTTGTTTGGAGGAAATATCGACCCCGATTTCGATGCCACATTTGAGGATGATGCCTTCGTCTTGCATCAGTTGTACGCGACGCGTGACGACTTGCTTCTCAAGCTTCATGTTGGGGATGCCATACATGAGGAGACCACCTGGGCGATCTGCGCGCTCGAACAGCGTGACGAGGTGTCCAGCTTTGTTGAGCTGATCCGCCGCGGCGAGACCAGCAGGGCCAGAACCGACGACGGCGACTTTCTTACCAGTGCGTTCTTCTGGAGGCTGCGGCTTGACCCAACCTTCGTTCCAGGCCTTGTCGATGATGGAGCACTCGATATCCTTAATCGCGACGGCTGGCCCTATCACGGCTAGCACACAAGAGCCTTCGCACGGAGCGGGGCAGACGCGGCCAGTGAACTCCGGAAAGTTGTTGGTCTTGGTGAGGCGCAGGTAAGCATCGTGCCACTTGCCTCTGTAGACGAGATCGTTGAATTCAGGGATGAGATTGTTAACCGGGCAACCGCTTGCCATGTTGGCGAGCGTCATGCCCGTGTGGCAGTAAGGCGTGCCGCAGTCCATACAGCGCGAGCCTTGTGTCTGCACCTTCTCGGCGTCGAAATCTTCGTGAATTTCGTTCCAGTCCTTGACGCGTTCGAGCGGATCGCGATTTGCGATCGTCTTGCGTTCAAATTCCATAAATCCAGTTGCTTTGCCCATAGTTTAAAAGTGTGAAGGTGTTAAAGTATAAAGTGTGAAGGTTTAAAAAAAGTGGGAAAGTAGATGAGCGCTTTTACTACATTCATACCTTCCCACGTTCAAACTCCTTTTTAGTGCCCTGCTGCGACGTTTTCTTCGAATGCGGCTTGGACGGCGTCGTCGCCAGTCAAACCGGAGGCTTCTGCGCGTTTGATCGCCTGGAGCACGCGTTCGTAGTCCTGTGGCATGATCTTGAGGATCTTACCAGCAGTGTCCGGCCAGCCATCGAGGATCGATTGGCCGCGGACGGAACCGGTGAGCGTGACGTGCGTCTCGATCTTACCCTTAACCAGTGCGATTTCGTCGTCCTCACATTCGATGAGTTGGTAGACGTTGACCATGTCAGGGTTGAGGCTGTTCTTTACGAAGTCGCCCGCCTCGTCGTAGACGTAAGCCACGCCGCCGGACATACCTGCGCCAAGGTTACGGCCAGTGACGCCGAGATTGATCACCATACCGCCAGTCATGTATTCGAGGGCGTGATCGCCGAGACCTTCGACCACCGCTTCGACGCCAGAGTTACGGACGCAGAAGCGTTCGCCGGCCATGCCTGCGATGTAAGCTTGACCCTTAGTTGCGCCGTAGAAGCAGACGTTACCCGTGATGATGTTTTCGTGCGCAACGAATGGAGATTCAGGATCGGGACGAACGACGATTTTCGCGCCACATAGGCCCTTGCCCAAATAGTCATTGGTATCGCCGGTCACAGTGAAGGTCATGCCCAGCGGGCAGAATGCACCGAGGCTTTGCCCTGCAGAGCCCTTGATGTTGATCTTCAAGGTATCTTCAGGTAGACCAACTGCGCCGTATTTGCGGGAGATTTCTGCACCAGTCATGGTGCCAACCACACGGTTGGTGTTGATGATCGGCAGGTCGATTTCAACCGGCGTACCGTGGTTAATTGCAGGCTGCGCTTTTTCGAGGATCTCAGTGACGTCGAGCGATCGATCGAGCAGGTGATCTTGGTCTTGGGTGCAGTAAGTGCCGACTTCTGGTCCCACATCAGGGCGGTAAAGGATCTTGCTGTAGTCGAGACCCTTTGCCTTCCAGTGATCGATCGCGCTGCGCATTTCGAGTTTGTCGACGCGGCCAACCATCTCAGGGACAGTGCGGAAGCCGAGTTCTGCCATCAGTTCGCGCAGCTCTTCAGCGATGTAAGTCATAAAGTTGACGACTGCATCTGCACCGCCCTTGAACTTCTTGCGGAGCTCAAGGTTTTGAGTGGCAATACCGACTGGGCACGTGTTCTTGTGGCAAACACGCATCATCAAACAACCAAGAGTGACCAGCGGGGCAGTCGCGAAACCGAACTCTTCGGCGCCGAGCAAACAGGCAATCGCGACGTCGCGACCTGTCTTGAGCTGGCCGTCTGTTTCAAGGCGAACGCGCGAGCGTAGGTCGTTGAGCAGTAGTGTTTGATTGGTTTCGGCGAGGCCGAGCTCCCAAGGGGCACCGGCGTGTTGAATGGAGGAACGAGGCGACGCGCCCGTGCCACCGTCGTAGCCAGAGATTAGAATCCCGTCGGCCTTGGCCTTGGCGACACCGGCAGCAATTGTGCCGACTCCGACTTCGGAGACTAGCTTGACGTTGACGCGCGCCTTGACGTTGGAATTCTTAAGGTCGTGGATCAGCTCCGCCAAATCCTCAATCGAGTAGATGTCGTGGTGCGGAGGAGGCGAGATCAAGCCCACGCCAGGAGTGGTGCCGCGGGTCTTGGCGATCAGTGGTAGCACCTTGTGACCAGGGAGCTCGCCACCTTCACCGGGCTTAGCGCCTTGGACGATCTTAATCTGGATCTCGTCCGAGTTGACGAGGTAATTACTGGTCACACCGAAACGACCGGAAGCGACCTGCTTGATTGCGGAACGGCGGCTGTCGCCGTTTTCGTCTGGATGGTAACGATCTGGGTCTTCGCCACCTTCACCGGTATTGGACTTGCCGCCGATGCGGTTCATCGCAATCGCGAGGGCTTCGTGCGCTTCTGAGGAAATCGAGCCGTAAGACATCGCGCCAGTCTTGAAGCGCTTAAAGATTTCCCTAGCGGATTCGACTTCTTCAATTGGAATCGACTTCGATGGATCAACCTTGAAGTCCATGAGGCCACGCAGTGTGAACATCTCTTTGGACTGATTGTTGACGATCTCGGAGTATTCCTTGAAGACGGCTTGGCTGCCTTGGCTCGTTGCGAGCTGGAGCTTATGGATCGTTATCGGGCTGAAGAGGTGACGCTCGCCACCGGCACGCCACTGGTAGATGCCACCAGGATCGAGGGCTGCGGCATTCTCGTCGGTGCGAGTGCCGAATGCATTGGAGTGGCGCATGCCAGCTTCTTTAGCGATGGTGTTGAGCCCGATACCTTCGATGCGCGATGCGGTCTTGGTAAAATACTTATCGATGACGTTACGGTTGAGGCCGATCGCTTCGAAGATCTGTGCGCCACGGTAAGAAGCGACCGTGGAGATACCCATCTTCGACATGGTCTTAATCACGCCGTTGAGGTTCGCCTTTAGGAAGTTGTAACCAGCCTTTTCAGGAGTCAGGTCGAGATCGCCACGGTCAATCATGTAGCGGACGGACTCGAGTGCGAGATACGGGTTGATCGCATCTGCGCCGTAGCCGAGTAGCAATGCAAAGTGATGCACTTCGCGAGGCTCGCCAGACTCGAGAACGATGGAGACACGTGTGCGTGTGCCCTGGCGGATCAAGTGGTGGTGTAGGCCAGCAACTGCGAGGAGTGCTGGAATCGGTACCTTCTTTGGTCCGATCTTACGGTCGGAGAGGACGAGGATGTTTACACCGTCGTTGACCGCTGCGTCAGCATTTTCGAAGAGTTTTTCGAGTGTGGCTTCGAGGCCTTTACCAGAGATAGATGGCTCGGAGATGCTGTTGTGGCCTTCAGCCAGGCCACCAATTTCGGCTTCGAATGTAATTGGCAACTGGGCGGACTTGAAGCCGGAAAGCTTGATGTTGCGCAGTTGTGCGAGCTCCTTATCGTCGATCAACGGCGACTCGAACTTAATCATGCGGCAGCTGTTAGGGCCGGGGCGTGTGAGATCACCTTCAGAGCCGATAAAAGTGACGCTCGCGGTCACGAGCTCTTCGCGGATCGGGTCAATCGGTGGGTTGGTGACCTGTGCGAATAACTGCTTGAAGTAGTTATACATCGTCTGCGACTGATCGGAGAGGACGGCGAGTGGCGCGTCGTTACCCATCGATCCGAGCGGCTGCTTACCTGCTTCGGCGCTGGGGCCGATAATGAAGCGTACGTCTTCGAAGGTGTAGCCAAATGCTTTTTGGCGAGTCTCAATATTTTCGAAGTTGTCGGCGGGAAGGGATTCAGGCTCCGGCAAGTCTTCGGACTTAACGAGGTTTTCTTTGAGCCATTGACCATATGGTGCGGTCTTGGAAACTTCTTCCTTCACCTTGCCGTCTTCGATGATGCAGCCGGCTACCATGTCGATCAGGAACATACGACCTGGCTCGAGGCGGCCCTTTTTGACGACATTCTTTGGCTCGATACCAGTGAGAACACCCACTTCGGATGCAAGGATGACCTTGTCGTCGGAGGTGACATAGTAGCGCGAGGGGCGCAGGCCATTGCGGTCGAGTGTCGCACCGACTTGAATGCCGTCGGAGAATGCCATGGATGCAGGACCATCCCAAGGCTCCATCATGCAGGCGTGAAACTCGTAGAAATCCTTCTTATAGTCAGGCATGTTCTTGTGACGCTCCCAAGGCTCTGGGATCATCATCATCATGGCATGCGCCAGGCTACGGCCGGAAAGGACGAGGAATTCGAGGCAGTTATCAAACTTCTGAGAGTCCGAGCCGTCTTCACGAATGATTGGCAGCAGCTTCTTGAGATCGTCGCCGAACACTTCGCTGGCGAGCTGCATTTGACGGGCGTGCAACCAGTTCTCATTGCCGCGAACCGTGTTGATCTCACCATTGTGGCACAGGTAGCGGAATGGCTGAGCGCGCGGCCAGCTTGGAAATGTGTTGGTCGAGAAGCGCGAGTGTGTAAGGGCGAGCGCGGAATCCATTGCCTCGTTGGAGAGGTCGGGGAAGTATTGCTCAAGCTGCTCCGTGGTGAGCATGCCCTTATAAGTCATGGTGCGGCTTGAAAGCGAGCTGATGTAGAACAGCGCTTCTTCGTCTGTGCCGCGGTAGCGGATGCGGTGTGTCGCGAGGCGACGCACGATGTAGAGTTTGCGCTCTAGTTCGAGGCCTGCAGCAACTGCGCCCTTGCCGACGAAGAATTGGCGCATGACAGGCTCGCAGGCTTTGGATGCTTTACCCAGAATCTCGCTGCGCACGGGTACATCGCGCCAGCCGATCATATCGAGGCCTTCTTCGGCGACGATCTCTTCAATGATGTTTTCTGCGCTCTTGCGCTCGTCTTCGTCGCGGGAGAGGAACACAAAGCCGACGCCGTAGTCGCCTTCTGCTGGCACGTCGAAGCCGCACTCAGTGTGGCACACCGCCTTAAAGAAGTTGTGTGGCAGTTGAATAAAGATGCCAGCGCCGTCACCAGTGATGGGGTCACAGCCGCAACCACCACGGTGGTCGAGGTTTACACAGATCTCCAGCGCACTCTTGACAATGTCGTGCGATTTGCGGCCTTTCATATCGACGATCAGGCCGATGCCACAATTTTCGTGTTCATTCTGTGGATCATAGAGACCCTGCGCCTTGGGCTGAATGTGTGTCTTTTCCATATCTGTATTAAATAATAGGTTTTAAAGTGTAGTCATCGTGCGGTGCGAACGTCCTGAGCGGCGATTTCGCGTTTTGACCGAAGCCAAAAGGAAGGGAGAAAATAGTAATGGGTGAGAAACTGTCTAGAGAAAATGACACTCCCCACCGATGAACTTGCTCATATGCAATCAATTAGCAGCTTGCTCGGTAGCAAAGAACGGGCCGAATCCGCGTTGCTGAGAAAGACTTTAAGGAATTAAGTACTTCTCTTGTTTGCGCGCTTAGAAAAAACGTACCGTCTTCGAACGCATTGCTTCATGTTCTTCGTCGGTGCAGGCTGCGTTGGTCGGGGCGTCTGCTTCGGCACCGTTTTCAGTGGCGAGGCCTTCTTTGAGCATGTAGGCTTCGACCTCATCACCACTGACATCGACGAGCATATGCCCATCGATTTCAACGCAAGGCGAGAGTGGTTGGCCGGACTTTTCGACCATTTCAGCGTATTGATCCGCATTATTGATAATGTCACGGTCTTCGTATGCGAGGCCGTGCTTCTTCATGATCGCGCGGACGCCCATGCTCCATCCGCAGGTCGGTTTTAAATATGCGATAATCTTCATAAGCCCCTAAGTGTTGCTAATTATTCCGCTTGTCAACTCCGAGGTTGCGATCTGATTCGGTTGCCGCGTTGTTTAGTAGCGGATCGGTGGTTTCGGTTTCGCGCAGATGATTTGCCACTCGCCAGAGGGATTTCGGCCGACTGTGAAGAGGCTGCTGAAATGGTCTTCGACTGCGTAACGCACCCGCATCCGGTAGCGCGGCGTGAGGCTGGGGCCATAAGTGACGCCGTTGTGGGTAAACGCGATCGTTTCTTCTGATGCGCCCGAGAGCGCTTCAAACTCGATCTGCTGAATCGGCAGGCCCAGCTCGTAGTCTAGGGCGCCTTTCAGGCGAGAGGTAATGAGACTGTCGCACCCGTTCAAACAGTAGAGCTTCAGCATCGGCTCGATCGTGTCGGCTTGATTGGCTGCGACGAAGCGTGCGGATAGATCGTCGAGGCCTAGCTCGTGCGCGGTCTTCGGGTTGCAGGCTGCGAGGAGCAGCGCCGCGCCGATCCAAGCGGCGGCGACGGTCTTTATGGTGGTCGAATACAGTGTTCTCATCGGATGAACGAATTAGACAGCAAATGTGGCGTCAGGTTCATCGGAGCAGGTCTCGAAGTGGACGTCTTAGCCGCTAGTGCGGCTTTTCTTCGAGTTCTTCTCTGAGTGCTGTGGTGGTGTCTGGCTTAACGTGGTCGACGATTTCCAGTGCTGCGACAGGCACCTGTCCTTTGCTCGTAATCGGGCTGGAGACTTGAATGCGTCCGCTCTTGAAGCCTGTGGCGACGATGTTAATCTGCCCCAGATTTTCAATGCCGAGGTTTTCGGTGAGATTTTGACGCAGGTGGGTCTGTAAGGTTTGTTCGATGTCTCTGAGGCGGCCTCCGCTCATGAGCTGGATGCGGACGTCGAAGTGCGTGGTCTTACCTTTGACCTTTATTTTGACGATTGGCTTTGCGACGGCGTCGAGTTGCTCGCAGGATGTACGGATGAGCTCGACGATCGCGGAGCGGCAGACCATGACGCGGCCATTCTCGGTTCGATAAGCGACGATTTTATTGGGCTGACGTCGGACGAGCAGTATCAGGCACAGCGCGAGTGCGACAATCGCTCCGGCGGCATATAGATAGGTGGGCTCAGTGAGATGATTCAACGTCTCGATAATTTCAGTCCAATTCATCAGTGCTTATTTGGTGGAGAAATAGAGGACAAGACCTCAGTTGTGCCTAGTCAACGTGTGCTTGGCTGTCCCACTCGTCTTTCGCTTCTTTTTCTTCTGCAGTGGTGCGCACGCCGTCGATGATGACATTGACGCGAGCGACACTCTTGCTGGTCATCTTTTCGACCTGCTCAGCGATGCGTTGCTGGATTTCATTGCCGACTGTCGCGAGTTCGACGCCGAAGCGCAGAATCACACGAATTTCAATTTTGTAGTCACCGACTTCGTCTTCATCGACGCGGACACCGCGCTCATCGCCTTTTTTGGAGAAGATCTCTGCGATCCCATCGACGAAACCACCGCCAACTGCGGCGACGCCTACGACCTCGAGCGCAGCCAAGCGAACAATGCTCGCTACCACGCTGTGATTGATGCGGATGTCACCTAGTGTGTTCGAGCCTTCGGACATTGTAGGGATTGTGGACTCTTGGTTTTTTTCAGATTTGTTGCTCATGATTGGTGCAATGTACTGTTGTGACTATTAAGTGTAAAGATCCTTGGGCACGCGCTCAAGGAATTCTTCGATATACTTCGTTGTGGCTTTGCCTTCGCGAAAGATGGGATCGCGGATAATTGCGCGCGAGAACGAAATGTTCGTTTTAATACCATGAATCAAGTATTCGCCGAGTGCGCGGTCCATGCGGTCGAGCGCAAGTTCGCGTGTTTTGGCGATTGTCATGACCTTCGCGATCATACTGTCGTAGTAAGGGGGGATCGTGTAGCCACTGTAGCAGTGCGAGTCGATGCGCACACCGTGACCACCTGGAGCATAGTAGAGCCCAATTTCACCTGGGCAGGGAGCGAAGTTACGTGCTGGATCTTCGGCGCACACGCGGCATTCGATGCAGTGCTTGGTGATTTTGATATCCTCCTGCTTGTAACTGAGCGGTAACCCACTCGCAATTAAGAGCTGCTCTTTGACCAAATCGACACCAGTCACTTCTTCAGTGACGCCGTGCTCCACTTGGATGCGAGTGTTCATTTCGATGAAGAAATAGTCACCATTGCCATCGACGAGGAACTCGACTGTGCCGGCACCTTCATAATTGACGGATTTGGCCAATTTGACGGCATCACGGCCCATCTGCTTACGAATTTTGTCCGAGATGAAGGGGGACGGTGCTTCTTCGATCACCTTCTGGTGGCGACGTTGAACAGAGCAGTCACGTTCACCCAAGTGAATCACGTTGCCAAATTGATCGCCCAGAAGTTGGATCTCGATGTGACGCGGTGCATCGAGAAAGCGTTCGAGGTAAACCGCACCATTACCGAAAGCCTTTTCGGCTTCGTTGCGGGCGTTGTTGTATTCTTTGGCGAAAGTGACCGCGTTGTGTGCGGTGCGCATCCCTTTACCACCACCACCAGCGACGGCTTTAATAATCACCGGGAAGCCGATTTGCTTGGCGACGATGAGGGCCTCTTTTTCATTGTCGACGGTGCCATCGCTGCCAGGGATCACGGGGACCTTCGCTTTGATAGCCATATCGCGGGCCTTCGCCTTGTCACCGAAATTGATAATCGCCTCAGAGCCCGGGCCGATGAACTTGATGTTGCATTTGGCGCATTGCTCGGCGAAATCGGCATTCTCTGCGAGGAAGCCGTAGCCTGGGTGAATGCCATCGACATCAGCGATTTCGGCTGCGGCGATGATACGATCACTTTTTAGATAACTGAGGTTACTCGCGGCTGGGCCGATGCAGATTGCTTCATCGGCAAGTTGCACATGGAGAGACTGCTCGTCGGCCTCGGAATAGACGGCAAGCGTCTTGATCCCGAGTTCGTTACAAGCGCGGACGATACGAAGTGCGATTTCACCTCGATTGGCAATGAGGACTTTTTTAAGCATACGGATTAAGCCGTTTTAACTTTGAAGAGTGGTTGCCCATATTCGACAGCTTCGCCGTTCTCAATAAGCACTTCAGTGATTGTGCCGCTAAGTTCAGAATGAATTTCGTTCATCACCTTCATTGCCTCGATGATGCAGACGATGGAGTCCGCGCCGACTTTAGTGCCGACCTTGGCAAATGCAGGGCTTTCAGGCGAAGCGGAAGCGTAGAAAGTGCCGACCATTGGTGACTTCACGATCGAGATGCCCTGTTCTTCCACTGGAGCTGCGGCTACTAATGAAGCTCCCGCTGGTGCAGCGGCTGCCAATGGAGCCGTCGCTAAGGGAGCAGCGTGAACGATCTGTGTGTCGCCATTCTTGCGGCAGAGGCGTAGCTTGAAGCCTTCCTCTTCAATTTCAAATTCGGAAAGTTCCGAGCGTTTCATCAGTTCGACGACTTGTTTGATAGCTTTTAAGTCCAAGTGTTTCCTTTCTTGTGGCTTTAATTGTTTGAGATTTCGAATCGAATGTCAGTGCTCAAGAGAGCATCGACGATCGAATTAACCGACATGTAAGTCGAGCTTTCGCTTGGGTGCAATTACTTTGTTACGTATTTGATGGGGGGCTGACAAAGCCCGAATCGCTGCTTTTTTCTTTCTTGCTCGAATTGACGATGCGTTACTCAATTTGTACAACAATCGACCCGCCAGGGAATACCTTTTTCATTTTACTGTTCCTATCTATATACTGGAGATTGATAAAACTCATTATGCCTACCTCTGAAGAAGTTGAAATTCTCGTGATTGAATCGGTGCGACTGTTAGCCGAAGATTTTGATTTAGTCACATTGAAGCACCCGTGCGCACAATCGCCGCTCTATGGTAACGATGGAGTCCTTGACAGCATGGGACTAGTGAATCTCATCGCGGATGTGGAGGATGCCGTTTTTGAGCAATTCGGAGCAGCGATTGCACTGGCTGATGAGAAAGCCATGAGCGCGCGTAATTCGCCGTTTTTAAATGTTAAAACACTCGCGCAAGCAGTGCTAGAGAGGATCGAAGCATGAAGCAGATCGTTATTACCGGCACGCGTAAGGGTATTGGCCGATCTTTGGCGGAGCATTATCTAGCTGAAGGCTGGGGAGTCATCGGCTGCAGTCGTGGCGAGTCATCGATTGAGCACGCTCAGTATCGGCACTATGCATTGGATGTGAGTGATGAGTCCGCCGTGATTAAAATGGCGCGCGATGTAAAGCGACAAGTCGGTGCCGTCGATGCGCTGCTAAATAATGCTGGGATCGCCTCAATGAACCATTGTTTGTTAACGCCGGGTTCGACGGTAAATGCTATTTTGCAGACGAATGTGGTCGGCACGTTCTTGTTTTGTCGTGAATTTGCCAAACTGATGCGCAAAAGCGCGGAGCCGCGCATCGTGAATTTCACGACCGTGGCGCATCCGCTGAACTTGGAAGGTGAGGCAGTTTATGCGGCCAGTAAAGCCGCGGTGGAGAGTTTGACGCGGATCATGGCACGCGAGTTGGCAGAATTGCGCATCACGGTGAATGCCGTCGGGCCGACGCCAGTGTTGACGGATTTGATTAAGGGTGTGTCGTCGGAAAAGATGGATGCGTTGATCGCACGGCAGGCGATCCCGCGCTATGGTAAGGCGGCGGATGTGATCAATGCGGTCGATTTCTTTTTGAGGCCGGAAAGTGACTTTATCACTGGGCAGGTGCTCTATTTGGGTGGAGTGACTTAAGTTGTGAGCTGGATTGATCGCCAATTCACCGAGTTCGGTGCCAAGGTTGCTTGCCTTGAAAGCGGTCGCACTTGGACCTATGATGATTTTGTTGCGGAGGTGGATCGACTTGAGGTGTTGCTGTCTCCCACGATGGGCAAGGCACCAGTAGTGATCGCGATACAGATGGATCAAACGATGAACGCGCTGGCTGCGGTTCTTGCCATCGTTCGCTTAAAGCAGGTCGCGTTGCCGCTATCACCGGAGATGCCAATGGCTGAGCAGGTCGAGCAACAGCGCATTGCTGGCGCGACGTTTCTGTTGAGTGCGGAGGGGCTTCAGTCTCAGCCGATCAAGCCGAATGCTTCGACACTCATCAGTCAGCTCTCGGAGCGTGGGCATGCGGGCTTAATTCTTTTTAGTAGTGGCACCAGCGGCGAGCCAAAGGGGATGCTGCATGATTTGAATGCGTTACTGGAGCGCTATCGCGAGGTGCGCCCGCGAGCGGATCGCACGGCGCAGTTGCTGCTGGTGGATCACATCGGCGGACTGGATTCTGCGCTTCGCACGTTATTTGCAGGTTCGACATTGGTGGTGCCTGAGGCGCGCAGCGCGCTTGCGGTGGGCGAGGCGGTGGAGCGGTATGATGTTAATATACTGCCGGCGTCACCGACGTTTTTAAATCTCATGCTGTTGGCGCACGTTCCTGAAAAATTCGATTGTTCGAGCTTGGAGGTGATCGCGTATGGCGCAGAGCCGATGACTGCAACGCTGCTGGAGCGCTTGCTCACGGCATTCCCGAGTGCGGTATTTCAACAGAAGTTTGGCACCAGTGAAACAGGAGCCATCCGTATTAAGAGTCAAAGCACGGACAGTTTATATTTCCGCATTGAAGATTCCGGCGTCGAGTGGCGTGTACAGGATGCTGAGTTGTGGCTGAAGACGAGTTCGCGGATCTTGGGCTATTTGAATGCCGAGGAATCGTCGCTGGAGGTCGATGGCTGGTATTGCACGGGCGATCTAGTGGAACAGGCCGAAGGTGGATATCTGCGTATTATTGGTAGGCGTAGTCAGTTAATCAATGTGGGTGGCCAGAAGGTGCACCCGGCAGAGGTGGAGCAGGTGATCTCGGAAATGGAAGGTGTTGAGGCATGCGTTGTGTATGGCAAGCCCGCTGCGGTCACGGGAAGCATGGTTGTGTGTGTGATCGTACCCTCATCGAACCAAGACCTGCGTACATGGAAACGGTTGATCCGTAAACATTGTCGCGGGCGAATGGCCGATTGGAAGATTCCAGCCGCAGTTGAGCTGCGCGATGAGCTGTCGATTACAGATCGCCTGAAGCGAGGATAGTCGGCAGATCGCGCGCGGCGGATTCTCGGTAAAATGGGCTTTCACTTTGTGCGATCCTGCGCATGGTCAGTACTATGGCAAAAAGCAGTTTCAATCAGATTCAAATCGGCGGGGTCGTTACCTGTGTGCCGCCTCTGGAGAAATGTATCGATGATGAGATCGATCTATTTGGTGGCAACGAGAAGCAAATCGCGCGCTTGAAAAAAACGATCGGCTTGGATCGGCGTCGCGTTGTCGAGCCGGGCACGACCGCAGCGGATCTATGCGAAGCAGCCGCCCGACGACTAATGGAAGCGACGAGTCTTGAGCCTGACGCGATTGACGCGGTTATTTTTGTGACGCAGACGCCAGATTATTTGCAGCCTTGTAATGCCGCGGTGCTGCATGGCCGTCTGGATTTGCCGAAGAGTTGTGCCGCGTTGGATGTGAATTTAGGCTGCTCGGGTTATGTTTACGGGCTGTGGTTGGCGCATATGATGGTCAGCGCGGGCGGTTGCGAGCGGGTGTTGCTCCTTGCCGGGGATACAATTAGTCGAATTGTGAATCCTAGAGACAGGTCATTGGCGCCGTTGTTTGGCGATGGTGGCAGTGCCACATTGATTCAGCGCAGTGATTGCGAGAGTACTGCGTGGTTTAGCCTCGAGACCGATGGCAAGGGCTTTGATACCCTGATCGTGCCAGCGGGCGGTCAACGCACGCCGAGTTCAGCAGACACGCAGGCGGAGGTGACGGATGAAGCGGGCAACGTGCGTTCGGCTGAAAACCTGTTCATGGATGGCGCGGGAATTTTCAACTTTACTATCGTCGAGGAGCCGAAGGCAGTGCGGGATATCGTCGAATATGCGGGGTTGGATCTGGATGCGGTGGATTATTTCGTCTTTCATCAGTCTAATCGCTATATTCTGAGCAATATTGCGAAGCGCTTAAAAATTGATCTGGCGAAGGTGCCGATGCAGACGGTTGAGCGCTATGGCAACCAGAGTTCGGCATCTATCCCGTCCGCGCTGTGCGGGGAATTGCAAGAGGTGCTGTGCGGTGCCAAAACGCAGCGGCTGTTGCTGTCTGGATTTGGCGTGGGCCTGTCGTGGGGGAGTGTCATTCTTGATATTGCTAAGCTACCAGTCTGCGAAATTATCCAAAGTGCGCCGAGTGAATAGAAACTTGTTAGTCGGCATCGGAGTCGGTAAGTATCTTTTAAATACACCCCATGAGTTTAGCAAAATTTATTGAAGATTTCGAAGAAGCGGTCGAAGACATCGAGCCCGGTTCATTGACAGCAGCTACCAAATATCGCGAATTGGAGGCTTGGGATTCGCTGGCATTTTTAACTGTGATTGCGATGGTTGATGCGGAATATAATGTGCATTTAAAGGCGGAGGCATTAAAAAACTGTGAGACACTGGAAGCGCTGTTTGCGCTAGTCAGTGCATGATTGTAAGTATGAGTGGGGCCGATAAATTCAACAACCAGCAGATTTTGGTCGTCGGCGCTACAGGTGGGCTCGGCTGTGCGATAGCGCGTCATTTGCAGATTGAAGGTGCTGACCTGATCGTGTCCGGGCGTGACGAGGGTAAGTTGGCCGCACTTTCCAAAGAAATCGGAGGTAGTTCACTGTCGGTGGACTTGAGTGGCGCTGCCGGACGTGCGCAGTTGGCGGAGGCAGTCGGCGAGCTAGACGGAGTCGTCTATGCGGCAGGCGTGGCTCCAGTGGCTCCAGTGCGGTACCTTAAGGACGCGGATATAGAGGCTTGTTTGAATTTAAATACGGCGGTGCCACTGCTGCTGATTCGCGAGTTATTGAAAAATAAAAAGCTGAAAGCCGGCGCATCGATCGTCTGGATATCTTCCGTGGCGTCCGCTCGAGGCACGGCAGGTTATGCCGCATATGCGGCGAGTAAGGCTGGACTGGAGGCATCTGCGCGCTGCCTTGCGCTGGAACTTGCGCCGAAGGGGATGCGTGTGAACTGTATTGCTCCAGGGATGATTGAGACGGATATGGCAGACGCAACTGCGGAGCGTATTTCCGACGAGGCACTCGCGGCACATTTAAAAGCGTATCCACTTGGAGCTGGGCAGCCCGCGGATGTGGCTGCGGCGACCTCTTTCTTGCTATCACAAGAGTCCCGTTGGGTGACGGGCATTACCTTGCCCGTTGATGGAGGCTTTTCTATCTAGTCGTTCTTGGTTCTTGATCTAAACGAATATGAAAAAACTGATTATCGTCGGCGCAGGTGGTTTTGGACGTGAGGTCTATGCATGGGCAAAAGATCATCCGGATTTTGGCAAAGCCTGGGAGCTTGCTGGGTTTATAGACGATGATGCGGCGGCCCTCGACCGTTATAATTATCCTGTGGGGGTGATTGGTTCTATCAAGGAGCATCAACCTGCAGAGAATGAAGTCTTTGTCTGTGCGATTGGAGCGCCGATAATTAAGAAAAAAGTCTGTCAGTCATTGTTGTCGCGCTCCGCGACTTTTGTTTCACTGGTGCACCCATCCGTGATTCTCGGTGAAAATATTCAATTGGGGGATGGGGTCGTGTTATGCCCGCGAGTGACTTTGACTGCGGACATCTCGATCGGCGACTTTGCAGCGATTAATTGTCACAGCAGTGTGGGGCACGATGTGGTAATCGGCGATTGGGCCACGATCAGTGGGCATTGTGACCTGACGGGAAATACCCGTTACGGTACTGGCGCGTTTTTGGCGACAGGCGTGCGGATTGTGCCGAGTAAGTCCGTTGGCGAGTTTGCGTATGTCGGCGCAGGAGCCGTTGTGATCCAGTCAGTCAAGGACGGCCAGAAAGTCTTTGGTAATCCTGCTCGGGTTTTTTAGAGTGTATTGATCTTTAATCTGCCTTCGCTACTAGGCCGATGGCCGATAAGCCATCGAGGATCGTGCCGAATCCAGGTATTTTGTTGAGCTCTTCGAGGCTCTTGTTGCTTGAAAGCCGAATGAAGAACTGCTCTTGGCGCAGGTCTAGGCCGTGATGTTTGATGTCGAGCAGTGCGCCGAAAATATTATGTCCGCCTTGTTGCTTGAAGCTGAAGGCGCGTCCTCCGACGAGATGCCAGAAATAGACATTTTGGGCGCGGCCATTTTTTTCGTAGATGCCGAATTCCGCTGGCTCAAATATGACTTTTTCGTGTTGAAATGGAATGCTGTATTCGCGACGCGTGCAGGTCCAGCCGCTTTGCACCCAGCAAGTATCGGGGGTGTGGGTGCCAGCCCAGCGGTAGGAGGTCTTGCCTGGAGACCAGTAGGCGATGTAGAGCCCGACGAAGATGTCGCCTTTTTCAAATAAGCGAAAAATGGCATCATCGAACTTGAGGAAGTTGGAGATGCGTACACTGGACTCGGGGGACTCCGCCATGTCCATGTCTTTGATTTTCCAGCCGGGGATTTCACTGGGCATGATTTCTGCCAGCGCTTCGTGCAGTGTTGTCTCCGGTGGCGGCACGAAGGCGAAATACGCCCGTAGCCCGAGCGCGGTCAGGAGGATGGCGATGCCAAGAAGTAGAATGATTTTTTTCATGAGGGGCCAGAGGGTGACCTTATAAAGACGGCTTCTGCGATAGACTCAAGAACGCAGATTGACTCTAAATTGCCTTCGCAGGGGATAATTTGTGCGGAGCGCGCGCCGCCTGCTGGGATTGCGAGATCGTGGATCAGGCGTTTTTATTGTTTATTGAGTCGCGCGGACTGTGTAATGCTTACTTGTTTAATCAACGAATCTCGCGAAGTCCTTACTCTCATTCTATGCCCTCACTGATCGATAAGTCCGGTAAGATTGCCTATTTTGGCCAGGTTTCTTGGGGGAATTTCGTCGACTGGTTGGTCACGTTTTGTCTGGGGGGAATTATTGCGCTGTCGACTTTGCTGCTGGGGGGAGTCCGACCGGATACGCATGTGTTGTTGCTGCCGCTGTTCGCTTGCCTAATCGTGCTGCACGGGCTTTGGCTTGCCGTCGAGAAGGAACAGCCGAAGCGCTTGAGTCAGGTCCCGGTGTTTTTTATTCCATTTGTGGCGTGGATCTGGCTGAGCGTGACTTGGGTGAGCCCGACTGCGTGGCGTGGCTGGTACGAGCTAATTTATGCGCTGGAGGCCGTCATTTTCCTATGGGTGTTGGTCAATAATGTGCGCACGCGTGCGCATCTGTGGGTGTTGATTACGATTGCGCTCTCGCCTGCGGCATACGCCATTTTCATTGGCTTCTATCAGTTCTTCCAAGAGCCGTCGAAGATTGCGAATGCATATGCTAAATATGGATTGAAACTGAGCCCCGAGTTTTTAGGGCAAGCGACTGGGTCGTTTGCAGACCCGAATAGTTTTGCGGCCTTTCTTCTGATTCTACTGCCAGCGCTGTTGATCGCCGGACTGGTGCCTCGTCTGCCAGTGATTCTGCGTGTCTTGTGTCTGTATATCGGGGTGATGTTTGTAGTTTCGATTTTCTTTACGCAGCTTTTTTGGCCGCAGATAATGCTACTGATCGTTTCACTGACCCTGCCATGGGTGTGCTTCTTACTGCCTTCGCGGCGCGTGTGGGGCAGTTTACTGGGGGCACTGCTCGTGACTATCGCGGTGTTGCTGCAGATGGTCTTTTCGCCACAATTCAAAACGCGTGCCGCGCTGGCGATGACCGAAGAGGGTGAGGCGGTTCGTCAGGTATTATGGCAGGAGGCGCTCGATATTACGTTGAATGCACCTGTCTTGGGAGTGGGCGGCGGTAGCTTCTCGGCTGAGTTTGAGCAAAGTGCAAGGCGATCGTTGGAAAAGTTACCGATGACGCCGCATAATGATTATTTGTTGATTCTGTCGGAGTATGGAATGCTCGGCGGCGTGCTGTTTCTACTGCCGAGTTTGTTGGTGGTGTGGTGCGCGATTCAACACTGGCGAGCCGAGCCCGATCGCGTGAGGCTTAAGGATGCCAAGGGCGCAATCATGCCGCCGACAAAGTTCTTCCTGTCGGTCGGTCTTGCCAGCGTCCTTTCGTTTGCGCTCTGCTTGTTCAGCTCCTTTGTTTTTTATACGCCTGCGCTCACTTTGTATGGTGTGTTGTTCTTCTCGATTCTGGTTAAATCGACTTTTAGGCGTCGTTTACGCATCCCTCACGGCGGCTGGATGCGGCTTGGGTATTTCTGTTTGGGGCTCGTGTTGGCGGTTGAGTTTTATTCGATCAGTGCCTCTCGCATACAAGCGCAGGCGCTTGAGTTACATGCCCAGCAACGTCTGGACCAAGTTGTTCAATTAGGAGTGCATCTTTCTGGCAATACGGATTTGTTGGATGAGGTAATCGAGCTATATGAAGCTGCGACATTGCTGGACCCTGACAATGCGGATGTGTGGATCGGGTTGAGTGCGGCGAACTGTCAGCTCTTTTATCGTACCCCTGCGAATTATGAACAAATCGGGATGCTGGCTTCGGACTATGCAGAGCGAGCGATTGAACTGAGTGAGACCTACTGGATGGGGTGGGCGCAGCTCGGCATTGCGCAAAGTTTAGGCGGCAACGAGACTGAAGCCGAGGCTGCGTTGACGCGGGCTCTGCAGTTGGCTCCGAATAATAGTAATGCACATTATTATTGGGCGGCCTATGTCAGTCATTTTGACGACAGGCGCGTCGAGGCGATCACATCAGTGCAACGCGCACTCGAGATTAATCCAAATCATGCTGCGGCGCGTAAGTTACAGCAAAAACTTCGTATTTTATGAGTTCGTTTCTTCGCAAGGCCTTTTCTGTGGTGGTCGCGGCTCTGTTCGCCGCGGTTGCGATGCTTCAAGCCGAAGACTGGATGCGAGGCGCCGTAGTGGTGACGTCCGTGACGGGGGAGGTAACTTTAGAGGAAACGGGCGGGGAATCGGCGCAAATGCACCCGACGGACCTCTTGCCGCGTGCTGTCTCCGGCTTGCTGCAGATTCGCACGAAGGCGAAGGATGCAGTGTTTCTCAAGACGTCGAATCGGATCTCGATTTACAATGAAGGGGCAGGGTTTTTCGCAATTGAGCGATTTGAGCAAGATGTTGCCACTTCTATCGATCAGGGCAAAAGCCGGATGATTTTTAATATTAGGCAAGGGTTGCTGGTAGTTAATAATCGTGCGCTGAGTGAGGACTCTCAGATGATTGTGGTGACACCGCTTGGCCGCATGTCGGTGAAGAATGGCTGGTGGTCGCTGGAAATCGCCTATGATGAGCGCAGACATATCCACGATTGCTCAATTAAATGCGCGGATGGTGTCTTGCGGTTTACTGATCAGATCGGAGAGACCTATACATTGCGCAAGGGGCAGCGAATGCGCGGTACGGGTACTTCTACACGCGCTTCATTCAAGGTGGCTGAAAACGCTGAGGAAGATAGTGAGCTGTTTGAAGAGTTTGCGCTGATGGAGGCAGATGCCGAGGCGCTGGCGCTTTCTTCCGCAATTTTCCGATCGAAAATGAAGCAACTGAAGCAAGTTAAGAATGCAGTCGCGGTGACTGCGGAAGTATCTGAGGAGGGTGCGGTGAAGCGTCCATTGGTGATTGAGTATGCTCCGCAATCTGCGCCGGTGACTCCGTTTCGTGCAGTGATTAGTGCGCCAACAAGCTATCAGGCAGATCTATTCTAAGGCGTGGCATTTTTCGCCAATTAATACACGTTGAGTTTCCTGTAAATCGACTGAAGCAACTCATTTCTTATTGCGGCCTGAGTGGAGCATCAATTGACGTCAGCGTCTTGCTTTGGCCGGAAGGCGTGTTGTGACGTTAATATTGATCAACGCGAGTGTCTACCTCGATGGCCCATGCGTGGATACCTCCGCCCATGTTGATGACATTTTCGAAGCCGCGGGATTCGAGGTAGTGCAGCACATTCATACTGCGCATGCCGTGATGGCAAAATACCACGAGCGGGCGATCCAGTGGCAGGGCCTCACAACGCTCGGGGATCTCATTCATTGGAATGTGCAGTGCATCGTTGATGTGGCAGATGGCTAGTTCCGATTCTTCCCGCACGTCGAGAAAGATGACGTCTTCGTTGTTGTCGCGTAAAATAGAGGCTTCAAGTGCACTGATTTCCTTGTTCATTGCCGAACTTTCATGATGATTGGTGCCCAGATGTCAAAGACGCCTTCCATTATTGTGCCAGCTCGACTGGCTTCCACTCGTTTTCCACGCAAACTTCTACATGAAGTGCGGGGCAAGCCGATCATTGTGTGGACGGCTGAGCGTATCCGCGCCGTCGCGCCGGAGTTTCCGCTTTATTTTGCGGTGGACGACGATGCGCTAGAGAGCTGCCTCAACAGTGCCGGCTTCGATGTGGTGCGCACACGTGCCGACCATGCCAGTGGCACAGACCGTCTCGCGGAGGCCAATGCATCGATTGGTGCGGCCGCAGTGATCAATGTGCAAGGTGACGAACCGCTTGTTACGGGTGAGCAGATCCGTGCCTTGGCTGCGGGGCTCGCAAGTGGTGCGGCCATGTCGACCTTGGCGATCCCGTTTGAGCGCGCGGAAGATTTTGCCAATCCCAACCAAGTCAAAGTCGTGCGCGACCGTGCGGGCATGGCGCTGTATTTCTCCCGTTCGCCGATTCCGTTTGCTCGCGATGCGGCCGGCAAGACCGATGCAGCATGGCTGGCGGCGCATCCGTGCTACCGTCATCTTGGGCTTTATGCTTACAATGCCAGCTTCTTGAGCGCATTCTCTACCCTAGCTCCCGGCGTTCTGGAAAATATTGAGAAATTGGAGCAACTGCGCGCGATGGAGCATGGCTACCGCATTCATGTAGGCATTACTGACCAACCAACCATCGGAATCGATGCCCCCGAAGACGTTGCCGAGTTTGAAGCGCGTCTGCCAGCTTGACAAAGCGCCCTGCGCACAACCGTATTCTTTTCATGGAGACCGCACACCCACCCCTCGAACTCGATCCCAGCTGCCTGCCTGACGCGCGTGGCCACTTCGGCACCTATGGCGGCATGTATGTGCCCGAGACTTTGATGACGCCACTCTTTGAGCTGACCGAAGCCTACCAGGCCGCCCGCAAGGATCCCGAGTTTCAGAAAGAGCTCGATTTTCAACTGCGTGAATTCGCCGGCCGCCCGACCAATCTATATTTCGCCGAGCGTCTCACGGAGCATTGTGGCGGAGCGAAAATCTACCTAAAGCGCGAAGATCTGCTCCACACCGGAGCGCATAAGATCAACAACGCCCTCGGCCAAGCGCTGCTTGCCAAGCGGATGGGCAAGACGCGCATCATCGCCGAAACCGGCGCTGGTCAGCATGGTATCGCCACCGCCGCGATGTGTGCGAAGATGGGTTTCGAATGCGTGATCTACATGGGTGAAGAGGACATGCGCCGCCAAGCGTTGAACGTTTACCGTATGCGCCTGTGTGGTGCAGAGGTGCGCGCCGTCACTGCAGGTCAACGCACGCTGAAAGAAGCGGTCAACGAAGCGATGCGCGATTGGGTGACCAACATTCGCACCACGCATTACATTATCGGTTCCGCGCTCGGTTCGCATCCCTTCCCAATGATGGTACGCGACTTTCATCGCGTGATCGGCGAAGAGTGTCGCCGCCAGATTCTCGAGAAAGAAGGTCGCTTGCCGGACGAAATCGCCGCCTGTGTTGGTGGCGGTTCGAATGCGATCGGTATCTTTTTTGCCTTTCTGCAGGATTTGGATGTCAAACTCAGCGGTGTCGAAGCGGGTGGCGAATCCATCACACGCGGACATCATGCCGCCCGATTTGAAGGTGGTCAGTTGGGCGTGCTTCAAGGCGCGAAGACTTGGATTTTACAGGACGAGGACGGCCAAATCGATCTGACGCACTCTGTGTCCGCAGGACTCGACTACGCTGCCGTGGGCCCTGAGCATGCTTACTACAAAGAGAAGGGCCGCATCGACTTCGGGTATGCGACTGACGCCGAGGCGCTCGACGCGTTCAAGGCGCTTTGCTCGATCGAAGGCATCGTGCCCGCACTTGAATCCTCACACGGCATCGCTTATACAATGAAACGCGCTCGCGAGATGTCGTCCGATCAAATCATCATCGGCAACCTCAGTGGTCGCGGTGATAAAGATGTGCAGGAAGTGGCCCGCGTGCTCGGAGGTCAGGACTAACTCGCCATTCAAATGCCATGCTATTAGTCATCGATAATTTCGACTCCTTCACCTACAATCTCGTCCAGTATTTTGGCGAACTTGGGGTCGAGCAGCAGGTTTACCGCAACAACGCGATCACTGTGGAGCAGGCGCTGGAGCTGAACCCAGATCGCGTGATGATCTCGCCTGGGCCTTGTTCGCCGAACGAGGCTGGGGTGAGCTTGGCGATGATCGCCGCCTTCGCGGGCAAGAAGCCACTGCTCGGTGTTTGCCTCGGGCATCAAAGTATTGGCCAGCACTTCGGCGGCAAAGTGGTGCGCGCAGAACGCCTGATGCATGGTAAGACCTCGCCGGTGAAGCACCATAATACGGATATTTTTGCAGGCTTGCCCAACCCGATGGAAGCCACTCGGTACCATTCGTTACTCGTCGAGCGGGCGACACTGCCCGATTGCCTCGAAGTGACCGCCGAAACTGACGAAGGCGAAATCATGGGCCTAGCTCACAAAGACCTGCCCGTCTGGGGAGTACAGTTTCACCCCGAGTCGCTTGCGACACAAGAGGGCATGAAGATGCTCGAGAACTTCTTAAAGTTGTAGCTTCGATAGCCTGACTTCTAAATTCTAGCTGCTGTCTCCTTCTTAAATTATGCGTTGCCCAAAATGTGCCTCCATTGAGACGAAAGTGCTCGATACTCGAACCGGTAAAAACGAAACCTCGATTCGCCGCCGCCGCGAGTGCCTAGATTGTGGCTACCGCTTTACCACGGTCGAGGAAGTGTTGCGCGCCGACCTGCAAGTGGTTAAGCGCGATGGTCGCCGCGAAGATTTCGACCGTGCTAAATTACTTGGGGGTTTGAAGAAGGCCGTGCAGAAGCGGCCGATTGATGTCATGCAAATCGAGATGCTCATCGCTGACGTGCTTGCCTCACTCGAAAAGGAATACGACCACGAGATTCCATCCCAAGCGATCGGGGAGTGTGTGATGCAGCGACTGAAGCATCTCGATCAGATTGCCTATGTGCGGTACGCATCCGTGTATAAGGATTTCCGCGACCTCACCGAGTTGGCTCAAGAGATTCTTGATCTGAAAAGATCGACAGAAAATGGCAAAAATTGATCCAGTCGAACAACTGCGGACGCTCAACGAATTACTCGCTCGCACCGGAGCCTCTGCGCCCGACCGTGCAGAACACGCCCGCCGCGCGCTCGATTTTTTCAGTCAAGAGCAAGGCAGCGGTCTGAACGAGGTATCGCTGGGCGACTGTGCCAACCGCCTTGCGCGCTTACATTTTGGCGCGGCGGAGGAGAGCGAACTGGCCTTTGCCCACTGGCACGTGCCGACCGTCGAGAACTTTAGTCCGCTGTGGATTCGTCAGGCGATTGTCGGAGAAATGAAAAAGCTGGCTGGCCGCCGCGCCGCGTTGCTACTCGTCACTGGCTTGCGCGAAGCCGTGTGCCCCGAAGCCACTTATTGGACCAAGAAGCGACAACTTCAATACGACCGTGTCCGCGGCTGGATCGATGAACTCGCCTGCGCCTGGGCGACGCGCGGCTCGCAGTTGCAAGTGGTGGTCTTGTAGGGGCTGAATGTCTGAAGTTTATACATATCTTCTTCGGTCGCTCTACTTTCGTCTGAACCATTCAACTGCTGGTTAAACCGCCCGTTCCCTACGGTCACTAGAGTTCGCGGAGGACGCGGAGGGGGTGGTTTGAGCAAAAAAGAGTGTATTGCGCGTGAGAATCTGAACAATTGGCGAACTTGAATCTCATTTATCTCAAGATCCCCGCGTCCTCGGCGTTCTCAAGTGGAGCGGGCGGTTAATTTTACGTATCCTAAGTTAGAGGCTAGAGATGTGTATAAAGAACAGACGGGAATGTCTGTATCACAAAACCAAAATGAAGGGGTATACCCTTCGGACTCGTTTTGCATCGAAACTCTACTTACTGTTTTCTCCATGAGCACACTATTCGAAAAAATTATTGCCCGCGAAATTCCTGCCAAAATCGAATACGAAGACGGTCAATGCATTGTTATCCACGATATCGACCCGCAGGCGCCGACTCATTTGCTGGTGATCCCGAAGCAGGTGATCCCGCGCGTGGCTGAGGCCACCACAGAGAATCAAGCCGTGCTAGGGCATCTGCTTTTGACCGCAGCATCCGTGGCGAAGAAGCTGAACCTCGATGCCGGCTTCCGTATCGTGATTAACAATGGAAAAGACGGCGGCGAAGCTGTCCCCCATTTGCACGTGCACGTGCTTGGCGGGCGCGCAATGGCGTGGCCTCCGGGTTGATTGCCGGTATCCGAAACCGGTCGCGCAGCAGTTAATAGATTTGGCGTATCCCCGTTTCGGCTAGGGCGGCGGCGCGGTGAGATGGTTTTAGCG
>DJBY01000025.1:35049-40828 GCA_002430605.1 Opitutia bacterium UBA5964
ATGCGTCCAAAATAATTGGGATTGTAAGGCGTATATAAACTATCAAAATAAAAAATCTGTAGACATTGTTTACGTCTGCCCCAACAACATACACAAAGGAGATATCAATGAAAATTAAAGCATTAATCCTCAGCACGATCTTAGCTGCTTGCGTTATCCCATCAGTCGTTCAAGCGGCTCAGAACGAAGAGGGCGAAGTCAAAAAGAAGGCTCCAAACCCGACGAAAATTTTCGCCAAATTGGATGCCGACAAAAGTGGAGCTCTCTCCAAAGATGAAGTCGCCAAAAATAAGGGCCTAACCAAAAGATTCGACAAGCTCGACACTGACGAAAGTGGCGAACTCTCACTTGACGAGTTTAAGGCTACTATGGAAAAGAAGCCAAAGAAGGCTAAAGCCAAAGACTCCGATGCTGGGGAGTAATCTTCGAAAGTAATATTTAACAAAGCCCGTGGCCAAAAAGCTACGGGCTTTTTCATGTTGTAGCATCGGCACTTCGATCACTGATTTCGATATATCACTCCCTATCCACTTTCACTGTCGTTCGAAATGCTTTGGGTCGTTTTAATCCCCCTGCAGCACGTGCAAGTTTGCCATGGAGATGCCGCTGAGCATGGCGCCGATGATGCCTAGGAAGCCTTGGTCGGTGCCGGCTAGGTAGACATTTTCCAAATGGGTGCGGCCGTCTTTGATCTTGTGGGGCGCTCCGTAGATCGCGCCTTGCAGGTGGCCGGTGTATTTGCGCACGGTGCGGGGGGTGAACATGTCTTTGGCGATGCGGGCATCGTCGAGCAGCTGTGCGGCGGACGGCTGAGGGCAGCCGCCCATACCTTTCGGCGCGGGCAGAATGCCGAGCGCTACCTTCTGTAGCTCGGCATACCAATGCTCTTTTTGCGCGAGATAGTCGGCTGGGCTAAGCGCGCACCACTTGTCGTGGTTGGCCATCGCGGTGATGCGTAAAAAGCCTTCGTCGAGTTGGCGGCCGGCGCCGTATTGGTAGTTGTTGGGGAAGCAGATCACGCCGCTGGTGGGATCGACCAACTCGTCGTGCACGCCTGCGTAGTTGAAGCGTTCGCGGGTGTTAAAAAAGATGATGGTGTCGTCCCAACCGAATTCGGTGGGCTGCTTGTTGAGCACGGTGATGGTCTCGGTGAAGCTGAGCTGTCCGATATTGTCAGCTGCAGCATCCGCGGGTTGATCGTCGCACATGCGGGTGGTTTCAACCACGCCGGCGGTGGAGATGATTTTATCGGCGGTCAGGATCGCGCCGTTGTCGAGCTCGACAGCGGTAGCTTTGTTGCCGCTGGTGTGGATCTGCTTGATGCCGCACTTCATTTTTCGGATGCCACCGAGCGAGCGGTATTTGTCCTGCAAGAGTTTGATGATGACGCGCACACCGTCGAAGGGCCGTGCGAAGCCTTCGAAGAACAGCGAGCGAAACATGATGGTGAACTGGCCGTAGTCCATGTCGTGCTCTTCAGCGCTGCCGTAATACATGACCGGGCAAAAGATCATATCTTCGAGCAAGGGATCGGAAATGTGGCGCTGCACCGCGGCGCGGGCGGAGGTGGGAATGGCGCCGAGATTAAAGGCGTCGAGCGTGCGCACTTCTTCGGCGAGGGCGCGAAAGCCGTCGATCTGCTTCGGGAAGGCGCGGGCGACTTCGGCTTCGAGCAGTGCAAAGTCGTTGCTGAATTGCAGGTTGCAGGCGGGAAAGGCGATGCGTGAGCCATTTTGCTGGCATAGGTCGAGTGCATCGTAAGGAATGCGCAGCTGGCGCAGTAGCTTGGTGAGTGGGGTGCCTTTGGTACCTTTGGGCACAAAGTTGGTCATCGCGTGCAGGCCGACGTCGTATTTACGCCCTTCGATGCTGTAGAAGGAGTTGAGCCCGCCGCTGGCGTTGTGCTTCTCCAGAATGATGACTTGCTTCCCTGCCAGTGCGAGGCGGATGCCCGCGGCCATACCAGCCATGCCTGCGCCGATAATGACGACTTCAAAGTGTTGGTGGTCTAGTGTGTTGGTTTTCATCGGTAGGGTGGAGGGAAGCGCTCTGTCGTTTTCGAGTCAAGGCGTGGCGTGCGAGCTTGCTCGCGCTCAATAGCCAGCGACTCAAAAAAAGCGCGAGCAAGCTCGTACGCCACGGCGATTTACAAAGTTAGTGATTATGTCAGATTTTCGCCCCGTCCAGATACAACGAAACACAGGCAAGGCGCCTGTGTTAGGTGAAGGTGCGACCGGAGTCGCTTAAATTATGCGTTAAACTTGGGAGTCAAGTAAGCCGCGCAGGTCGCAAGCGATGCGAGTTGCGGGTAGTCCGCCTCGGGCACTTCGATGTTATGCTGCTTGCGGAGCTCCATCACGATGTCGAGGAAATCCATCGAATCGAGGTCAAGCTGGTCGCGGAGGTTGATCTCCGGCGTGATGTTGGAGGTGTCTTCATCAGGTGCAATTTCTGCGATGATATCAACGACGATTTGTTTTACTTGGTCTTCTGTCATTTTAAAAATGGGTAATAGTTATAGCTGATTGGTCACTTAGTCTTCGAACTTACGCACAATTAGTGCGGAGTTGATTCCGAGCATTCCAAAGGAGTTGTTGAGGATAACTTTCACCGCGTCAACCTTGAGTGGCTGATTTATGACGAGATTTGGTAGCGCGCATTCGGGATCGAGGTCTTCGACGTTGATGGTCGGGTGAATGATGTTGTCCTTAAAGGAGGGTAGGTTGCCTGCAAGTTCCAGCGCTCCGGCGGCGCCCATCGCGTGGCCGATGAAGCTCTTGGTGTTGTTAATATAGGTGGTGGGGCAGTTGGCGAATACTTCGCGGATCGCCTTGCACTCCTGAATGTCGCCCATCGGCGTGGAGGTGGCGTGGGTGTTGACGATGTCGACCTCTCCAGGCTCCATGCCAGCGACTTTCAGCGCGGCGTACATGCATTCGGCTTGGCGCACGGGATCGGGCAGAACGTAGTCGCCAGCATCCGAATTGATCCGGTAGCCGACGATTTCGGCGATGATGTTGGCGCCGCGGGCTTGCGCATCTTCGAGGCGTTCGAGCACGTAGATCGCGCCACCTTCGCTGACGACGATGCCGTTGCGAGTCTTGTCAAAGGGGCGGCTAGTCTTGTTGGGATCAGTCTCGTGCGTGCCGAGTGCGCCCTGGCTCTTGAAGCCGGCGAAGATCCCGAACGATTGAATACTCTCACTCACGCCACCAGCGAGGGCAACATCGACTTCGCCGAGGCGAAGCATCTGCAGGGCTTGGATGAGTCCGGCATTGCCCGCTGCACAAGCGGCACCGATGGTGTAGTGCGGCCCGGTGATCCCCATGTTGATGGTGATCTCGCCCGCAGGATTGTTCGCCACGGTGCGGGGATTGTGGTGGTGGGTCCAAAAGCGTGTGTCGTAGTCGAACTTGGAGATGTTATACACCTCGTTCTCGGTCTCGACATTGCCGTGCTCGGTGGTGCCGACGTAGACGCCAATCCGGCTCTTGTCAAAATTCTCAAAATCTAGGCCACTGTCATTAATCGCTTCGTGGGCGGAATAGACGGCGATACTGCCAGCACGGGTGCCGACGCGCAGCTCTTTGCGAGTCTGATATTTCTTCGGATCGAAGTTGCACACGCCTGCCGGGACCTTGCCCATGTAGCGCATCTCAATGATTTGAACGCCAGCGACCCCAGCGAGGAGATTCTTACGATATTCCTCGAGAGTGTTGCCGTTTGGCGAGGTCAGGCCGACGCCTGTGATGACTATACGCGACTTGTGCATTAATAAGGAGACATTCTTACCATCTTTCGTGGTGTGACTGTCAACAGTGTAAAAGTCTGAAAGGACAGCAAATCAAGATTCTCCTTTATTTGGTTTTGTTGTTTTAAGGCAGTTGAGGCGCATGAATGGGGCAAAACCGCTTAATTTTGAGAGGTGAGTAAATCTTTGCAATTTGCACGAAAATTGCTTTAGCTTAACTATCTTAATGGCAATCACAGGCTCAGTCTCCAAGGCTTTCGCTCCCGCGCAGGACGCTCCGGTATCGGAGCGTGACCTCGATTGGTCGGTGGTGCAGCGCGTGCAGGCGGGTAATGTCGGTGCCTTCGATCAGTTGGTGCAGAAGTATCGCGAGCATATTTTTTCCATCATTTATAATATGACGAGTAACCGAGAAGATGCCTCGGATCTAACGCAGGATACTTTTATTAAGGCCTTTCAGGCGATTGCGCGCTTCAAGGGGCAGTCCTCGTTCTTTACCTGGATTTACCGCATTGCGATTAATACGACGATGACCTTCCTCAAGAAGCGCAGTCGTCGACGCTACATCAGTTACGAAACCATCAACGAAGAAGTTTCTACGACTGAGATTTTTGAAAGCCTGACTGCGAAGACCCAGACCGAGAAGGGTGCGTTGGTGCATGAGTTACAGGAAAAATTGAACGATTCGCTGCAGAAATTGTCTCCTAAGCATCGAACAGTCGTTGTTTTACATGAAATCGAAGGCCTCAGCCACAGCGAGATCGCGGAAATCACTAAGACTTCTGTCGGCACCGTGCGCTCTCGATTGCACTATGCGAAACAGCAACTCCAATCATATTTAAAGGACTATATCAGTTAACCCTACTAGTTATTAATCACTCATTTATGGCTAAACTACCTTCAGAGCGCCAAGCTGACATCAACCTAGAAGATCTCCTTCGATTGAAGCGATCCGAACGTCCCTCCGATCAATTCTGGAATGAATTCGACCGCGAGTTGCACCAACGTATGTTGCAAACATTGGTCAAGAAGGACCCATGGTATTTGCAAGTGATACGTGCATTTTCGGGCCGCATCTTACAGAGCACCGCGATTGCCGCAGCTGCCGTGGTGGTCGCGATGGTGGTCGTGCGGCCAGCCTTTCAGCCAACAATGCTACCTATTTCTGTTGCAGACGCGCAAGCTCCGGCGGTTGATGCGTTCCGCGCGCCCGTCGAAGTCGCGATGACAGAACTGACGCTTGCCGAGGCGATGAGTTTGCCGAATTACGATACGGATGTGATCTCTGCTGAAGCGACATCGAGTGATGTCAATTTCGTGCGTGATTTCGGAATGGAGCAAATGCGGGTCGCGTCGTATGATGTCTCGGCGTATTCCACTGATTCGGCACAAGCGCGCGTATTGTTTGCATCGGCTGGCGTGGCGAGCCTCGTTTATTAGTTTTTCTGTTATGCTTAAACTTGGCTGGATTGCTCTTCTTTTAGCTGCTGGCTCGATGCCTGTGTGCGCAGGTCCAGCAGATGCGCTTGCCTTGCAGCAGCGCTTGATCGAGGTCTTTGAGCAGAATAAAGATGCGGTTATTCGAGTGAAGGCCGCTTACCGCGGACCAGACGAAGGCGGCAAGGCGCAAGTGATGCTACGTGTTGGCACTGGGTTTTTCATTAGCAAAGAGGGCCATGTGCTGGTAAGTGCCAGCCGAGCTGCGGGCGCGAGTCGCGTGTGGGTAGAGCATCAGGGTAAATCCTATGCGACTGAGGCGATCGGCCATGATCGGGTGACCAACGTTTCGCTCTTACGCGTCTTAGAGCTGCCAGAGGAATTTGCGATTATCACGTTGGATACGAATGCGGCGCAGCCTAAGCTGGGCGCGATTGCAATTGCGATTACTTGTCCGCTCGATTTTGAACCATCGCCTTCGATGGGGCTGGTGACTGGCATGGATAAAAAACTGGGCAACAAAGTGTTTCCGACGGAGTACATCCGCACCTCGATCTCAGTCGATGCGGGTCAGGGCGGGTGCCCAATTTT
>DJBY01000110.1:0-19368 GCA_002430605.1 Opitutia bacterium UBA5964
GCGGGGATAGCATTTGGCGTAGCGGCGATGCTGACCGTGCTGGCCGTGGTGCTCGGCGCGCGGGGAAGGCCGCAAATCGCTATTTTTCAGAGCAAGGTGCCGCTTATCTGCCCGCCGAGGAGGCGGTTTTTATTGCCAATATTTACGGGATGCCCGGGATCGGGCGTTTGTTCGCGATGCCAAAAATGAGAAAATATCCACATCGTATCATGATCGCCGACGAGGAGGGGCTACTCGATTTCTTGCCACAGGAAAACGGTGTAGTCACAGTGTTTGAGCTAAATGAAATTGGCGGGATTGAGTCGATTACCTACTGGGATCCCAGTTCAGATGTGACTCCATTTTGATTTTCTCACTTTTAACCCTTTACAAGCCGCTTCAAAAGCTGTGTTTTCCCCATCTTTTCCAACTTTCTCATGCAGAAAACACGTAAATCCATCGCCAAACGCTTCAAGAAGACAGGCACCGGTAAACTCTTGCGTCGCACGCCAGGGCACCGTCACCTCCTTCGTAACAAAAGCACCAAGCAACGCCGTCGTGCAGGTCAAAGCAAACTGGTCGCTCCCGGCCAACGCGCTAACCTCATTCGCGGATTGCCTTTCGCTTAAGCTGAAGAAGTCACGTTTGATACTAAAACTCACGCTAGTCGGGTAACATGAAAATGGGCGACCCGACAGCGACTAAATCGAGAGATTAAAGAAACATGCCTAGAGCAACTAATGGTCCGGCAACCTTAAAACGCCGCAAGAAAGTTCTGAAAAAAGCCAAAGGCTATTTCGGAAATAAATCACGTCTCTTTCGCTATGCGAAGGATGCAGTCGATCGCGCTGAAGTTTACGCTTATCGCGACCGTCGCAAAAAGAAGTCCGAGTTCCGTTCACTCTGGATCGTTCGTATCAATGCGGCATGCCGTGCAAATGGCATCAACTACAGTCGTTTCATCCGTGGCCTCAAGGCTGCTGAGATCGATATGGACCGTAAGCAGCTTTCCGAGCTAGCGATTCACGATGAAGTCGCTTTCAACGTTTTAGTTGAAAAGGCAAAAGAAGCGAACACAGCACCTGCTGCTTAAACTTCGGACTTAACATAAGTCTTTCTTAAGGCCGTCCCATTTCGGGGCGGCCTTTTTTATGTCTGCTGTTGTCTGAATTTTGGTAAAGAATCTCAGGAGATTTCTTGGCAAAAAAACTGTGGCTTTGTGGGACGGGCTTCATGGCCAGTCCGCCGAAGCCTTGACGTGAGAGGACGGGAGTCTGTGTTATCGGCAGTTATCGGAGTGTGGGCGACTCGCCCACCTTTGTGTAGCCACGGCGCTCCGCCGCCGTGTTATTAGCGACGCGACGCGGCTACATTTATGGAATGCACTTGAAGCTTGCTGCTATTGCGCCTGCAGGGGCGCGCACAAAAAAGCCCGCCGTTTGGGCGGGCTTTCGAACCAAGCATCGGATCGCTTAGATCTTCTCGATGATGGCATCGGCGAGGCCGTAAGCGATCGCTTCCTTTGCGGTCATGTAGAAGTCGCGATCCGTGTCTTGCTGGATCTTCTCGAGCTTCTGGCCAGAGCTGGCGGCGAGGATCGCATTGAGCTCGTCGCGCAGACGTTCCATTTCCATCGCTTGAATGTGAATGTCCACCGCTACGGCGACCATCTGGCCGGAGATGAGCGGCTGGTGGATCAACACGCGAGAGTGCGGGTAGAGGAAGCGGTTGCCCTTATCAGCGCCGCAAAGCAGGATCGAGCCCATGCTGGCGGCCATTCCTGTGACGATCACTTTGATCGGTGAGCTGATCAGCTTCATGGTGTCATACACCGCCATGCCCGCCGTGATCGAGCCACCTGGAGTGTTGACGTAGAAGGTGATCTCTTTGCCCGGAGCGTCTGCTTCGAGGTAGAGGAGCTTCTCGGTGATATCGCGAGCGGATTTATCAGAGACTTCACCCCAAAGGAAGATTTTACGCTCCTTGAGGAATGTTTCCTGGATTTTTGGGCCTGCGCCTTTGTCTTCGTCTTTTGTTTTTTTGTCTGCCATGGGATTATATAGTATCGATTAAAATTGAAAAATGAAAAGGTGGGATGTGGTTTAGCCTTCGATCTTTTCGACGCGGCGTTGATGGCGGCCTCCTTCGAAATCAGCATCGAGCCAGATGCCGACGATCTTGAGCGCCATTTCTTCGGACACTGGGCGGGCACCGATGGAGATGCAGTTGGCATTGTTGTGCTCTTTAGTCATCTGCGCGGACCATTCGTCCCAGCAGAGGCCGCAGCGCACGCCTTTGACCTTATTGGCAACGATGGCTTCGCCGTTGCCACTGCCGCCAAGCACGATGCCGTAATCGGCTTTGCCATCTGCCACAGCCTCAGCAGCGGGGCGGATGAAGTCGGGATAGTCGCAGGACTCGGTGGAGTCGCAGCCATAATCGATGACTTCGTGGCCGCGGGCGCGTAAAAATTGAATGATTGGCGCCTTGAGGGGAAAACCTGCGTGGTCGGTGCCGATGGAAACTGTGAGGGACGTTTTGCTCATTGGAAGCAAACAGTAAAAGCGTGCTGCGACGAAGAGGGCAATACGCAATCTAATGAAATACGAATCGGTCTATTTACCTTTGAATAGAGCGGCATCCAAAATAGACCAAAGGTGGATGATCCAGCCGAGCAGAACGACCCAGAGAGCCGCAGCCAGAAGGAATTGGACGATGGCGATGAGCAGGCGGCCTTGCACGAGCTGTCCGAGTCCCGGGATGAAGAAGCTGCAAAGTGCGGCAATGACGTTGCCTGTGGATCCTGGTTGTGTCATATCGTTGGGAATTAAGAGGGTGAATCGAAGTGAAAGTTTGTTTTTGATCGAAGTGTTCAGTGATTTCAAGCTCAGGTCTGGTCGGTTTATTGGAATTCAGATGAAAAAAGTGTTGCTTCAGCCCCTGAAGCACCTAACTTCCGCTCTTTTTTCAAAATCTAACAGAGAATTTTTAGTATGGCAAGAGAGCACGTAATGATCGAATGCACTGAGGCACGCGCCGAGGGCAAACCAGTATCCCGCTATATGACCAGCCGCGATAAAAAGCAGCAGCCAGATCGCATCGAGAAAAAGAAGTATAATAAGTTTCTTCGTCGTCATACATTGCACCGCGAAATCAAGAACTAATCTTGCTTGGCGTTTGCGCCTATTTTTGGAAACCCGCCTTACGAGGCGGGTTTTTTTTGTGACTGAATGTGGCGGGAAATGCTCCGTCATTTCCATTAGTTAAATCAGGATTCACTGAGTCTCTCGGTGGCAACGACGGAGCGTTGCCCTCCGCGGATTAAGACCTACGCGAGGCAATGCGGAAGTCGCCCCTCCCGGCATTCCTCCCACAAAAAAACCTCAGTCGAATCACTGAGGTTTTTGAAAGTTTATTTTTTTATGGGCGCTCGTTCGCTCCGCCAGTTCTCGCGGTGCTTTCGAATCCAGTCGAGTAGGGCGCGTTCGAAACCGATGTCTTTACCCTTTTTTTCCGATTCAATCCATTTGTGACGAAGGATTTCTTCACGCTCTGCGAGGAACTCTTGATACAAGCTGGAACGCTCTGCGAAGCCTGTGGCGGGCTTGCCTTCGGTGGTGGGTGACATGTCTTTTTTATCCTGACTCATTACAAGCAATTTGCTTTTGGGTTGAACGATATGAATTGAAATATAGCGACAAGGCTTTCGCTGGCTAGTTCAAAATCAAAACAATGGCGTTTTAACAAAATATTATGCGTTTAATTGCTCGATGATCTGGCGGGCGACTTTGAAGAATTCCTTCGCGGCCACTGATTCGGGGTCGCTGACGACAATCGGGATGCCGTTATCGCAGCCGATGCGAATCGAGGGGTCGATTGGTATTTTGCCCAAAAGTGGCGTTCCGAGGCTGCTTGCAGTGCTTGCGCCGCCGCCTTCACCGAATAGCTGCTGGCGAGTGCCATCAGCGCTTTCGAGGTAACTCATGTTCTCGACTACGCCGAGATAGGGCACATTGACCTTTTCAAACATTCGCGCGCCGCGTCGAGCCACATTGGATGCAGCCGGCTGAGGCGTCGTCACGATCACTGCCCCGTTGAGCGCGATGGTTTGCACCAGAGAGAGCTGAGCATCGCCAGTGCCTGGTGGCAGATCGACGACCAGAATTTCCAATTCACCCCAATTCACGTTTTGCGCGAACTGTTGAATGGTCTTCATGATCATCGGGCCACGCCAGACGACTGGAGTGTCCTCGTCTACTAGGAATCCCATCGACATGGTGCGGACGCCGAAATTTTCCAATGGCACGATTAAGTCGTTCTCGATTTCGGGGCGTCCGCTGGCGCCGAGCATCAGAGGGATGGATGGGCCGTAAATGTCGCAGTCCATAATGCCGACGCCAGCCTTGCCGTCTGCTGCGAGCAGACGTTGTAGTGCGCAGGCGAGGTTAACGGTGACGGTGGACTTGCCGACCCCGCCCTTGCCGCTGGCGACTGCGATGGCGTATTTCACCTTCTGCATGGCAGCGCTGTTAGTAGGAGTGCTACCGTTGGCTCCGCCAGTCGGGCTGGGCTGATTCTTTGGCTGGGAAATTTCCATGCGGACTTTGACGTCCTGTATCCCTTCGAGCGCGCCGACGGCCGACTTGATGTCGGCAGCAATTTGCTCGGGGATTTTCGGATCCGCGGTCGTGATTTCGACGCCGATCAGGGCTGCGCCATCCTTTAGATCGACCTCTCTGACGAGGCCGAAGGAAATAATGTCACGGCTAAACCCTGGGAATTTGACCGTCTTAAGAGCTGCTTTGATGCTTTCTGTGTCCACTGTATGTTTTGGTTGAAGAATCGAGCAGAGTGAAACTCTCTGGCTGCGACTCAACATGAATCGAAAAAATATTCGCGAAAGAGTGGATTTTGTTGAGCAAGCGCAGTCGCATCTCGGTTCACCTTATTAAAAAGGCGTAGCTTCTGAACATTGGTGCGTTACCAAATGATTAAAAAATGTTTGTTGAAGTGGATTTGCGTTTGCGGTTCATGCGACCCTGCGACTATTTATTACAAATGCGCATGTTTCATCATCTTTTGCTTCTTATTGCTTGGTTTTCTTTGCTGATGACTGCCGTTTCGGCACAGGTGATTGATATTGGCGATGCTGTTCGCCAAGGTGAGGGTCGTTTAGGGATTGCAGTGGACAGCACGGATGCAGCGCTAGCGAAGTTGGCGCGACGCGCGTTTGCTTTGCATGGCGGTTATACGGTGACGACCGCAGCGAAGTCGGCTTACACCTTTCAAATCGAGCGTGCGAGTGGCTCGTCGGTGACGCTCACTATTCGCTCTGGTCAGCCTGCGCGGGAACAGTTGCGCCGCGTGGTGCCGGGACGCGACTTGCAAAACGCCACCCTTCGCGCCTGCGATCTGGCGGTTGAGGCAACTTTGCATACGAAGGGGTTCTTTGCGGGTAAGCTGGCCTTTATTGGTAAGAAGCGTGGAGTGTCTGAGGTATATACGAGTGACTTGTTGTTTAATAGTGTGCGTCCGTTGACTGCGGATCGTGCGTTGGTGACAGGTCCTAGTTGGTCGCCAGATGGCACCAAGCTGCTCTACACGACTTATTATAAAACAGGTTTCCCCGATATTTATATGATCGATCTGCTGAGTGGTCGTAAGATCCCAGTGGCGACTTATAAGGGCACGAATTCTGGCGGCGAATATAGCCCGAATGGGCGGAGTGTTGCGATGTCGCTCTCGAGTTCTGGAAACGCAGAGATTTTTGTGACTGAATCGATCGACAAGAAGCCGCGCCGTTTAACGACAAATAAGAGCTTAGAAACGTCGCCGACATGGTCTCCGGATGGCCGCCGTTTGGCCTTTACTTCGGATGCGCGTGGAAAGCCTCAGATCTATGAGATATCTGCCAATGGTGGACCGATGCGTCCCATCCCGACCAATGTCAGTAGCTATTGCTCCGAGCCGACATGGAACCCCATTAAAGAGAACTTGATCGCCTTCACAGCAGCAGTCAGCGGTGGTTTTCAAATCGCGTTGTATGATTTTAAGACTCGTTCTAGCCAGATTTTGACCACCGTGTCACAGTCTGCAGTTGAGCCAACATGGATGAATGATGGTCGTCATTTGGTCTTCACAGAGCGTCAAAAAGGGCGAATGCGCCTGATGTTGCTGGATACTGAAACCAAGAAAGTTAGTTCGCTGCACGTGCCAGACTTTGGTGATGCGTCCTCGGCTAGTTTCACGTATTAATTTGTAATACCGAAAAGCTGTCACAGTCGGTTGTTGAAGGTCTCTGACTCAGTGGCGTCTGCGCGTGCGCAGGCCAATTTGAGCGGCTTGTTTATCTTCGGGCCGCCGCAAGCGACGACGCCACGTGGGAACTTTCGCAATGACACCAAGGTACTTACGTTGTAGAACAGTGACGTTGCTTTTCGGTTAAAACCCGTCCTATCTTGTCGGCATGAATTGGAAAAAAGTCCGCGAGTTTGAAGATATAATTTATGAAAAGTGCGATGGTGTTGCGAAAGTGACGATCAATCGCCCGCATCGGCGTAACGCATTTACGCCGGATACGGTATCCGAAATGATCGCGGCCTTCACGGATGCGCGTGAAGATACCTCAGTCGGTGTCGTGCTGCTGACTGGATTTAATCCACAGACCGACGGCAAGTTCGCATTCTGTGCGGGCGGCGATCAAAAGATTCGTGGCCATAAGCAGGGTGGCTATATTGGCAAAGATGGCGTGCCGCGTCTGAATGTGCTGGATCTGCAGAAGTTGATTCGTTCGATGCCAAAGGTCGTGATCGCTCTGGTAGCTGGCTTTGCTGTAGGCGGTGGTCATGTCTTGCATGTGGTGTGTGATATGACGATTGCGGCGGACAATGCGGTGTTTGGTCAGACTGGACCGAAGGTTGGTAGCTTTGACGGTGGTTTCGGTTCTAGCTATTTGGCGCGTATCGTCGGCCACAAGAAGGCGCGCGAGATTTGGTATTTGTGTCGCCAATACAATGCGCAGGAGGCGCTGGATATGGGTCTGGTCAATAAGGTCGTGCCTTACGAGCAGCTTGAAGCCGAAGGATTTGAATGGGCTCAGCAGGTGATGAATCATAGCCCACTGTCGATCCGTTGCCTCAAGGCAGCGTTCAATGCCGATGTCGATGGTCAGCAAGGCCTACAAGAACTTGCGGGTAATGCGACGATGCTCTACTATCTCACAGAAGAGGGCGAGGAAGGACGCAAGGCCTGGAACGAAAAGCGCCCACCCAATTTCAGAAAATACCCTTGGCTGCCGTAGCGGGAAAGTAGAAGCGACACTCTTGTCGCTTTTGCTGTTCAGTATTCTACTCCTGGCGTAAAGCCAGCCGCTTCGAAGAGTTGTAGCGAGCGGGTTTAGCCCGCGATGATCAAATACGTTTCAAAGTAAGCGACAAGAGTGTCGCTTCGACTACAATTGCACATCCACCGCGCTCGATACGCGGCAGGCTTTAGCGCGAGCGGCATCGATCGTCTCGGCGCGGGCTAGGGCGACGCCCATGCGCCGCTTGCCGTTGACCGCTGGCTTGCCAAACAGGCGTAGCTGTGTGTCTGGCTCGCTCAGTGCTTGTTGCAGATTGCCGAAGCTCACTTGCTCCGACTTGCCTTCGACGAGAATCACGGATGAGGCGCTGGGGCCAAATTGGCGAATGCTGGGGATAGGCAATCCCAGAATGGCGCGGGCATGAAGTGCAAATTGCGTTAAGTCCTGCGAGATCATGGTGACCATCCCCGTATCGTGAGGACGTGGGGAAACTTCGCTAAAGATGACGGTGTCGTCTTTGACGAAGAGTTCGACGCCGAACAGTCCATAGCCGCCGAGACTGCCTGTTATGGCTTCGGCCATTTGCTGGGCGCTATTGAGTGCGGCGTCGCTCATGGCCTGCGGTTGCCAGGATTCGCGGTAGTCGCCATCGACTTGGATGTGGCCGATCGGCTCGCAAAAGCTGGTGCCATCGACGTGGCGGACGGTGAGGAGGGTGATTTCGTAGTCGAAATCGACAAAGCCCTCAACAATGACTTTGCCCTTACCAGCGCGGCCGCCTTCTTGTGCGTAATTCCACGACACTTCGATGTCGGCCTCAGTTTTCACAACGCTCTGGCCCTTGCCCGAGGAGCTCATGATTGGTTTGATCACGCAGGGCATGCCAATTGCGTGAATCGCAGCGGTGAAGTCTTCCAAGCTGCTGGCAAATTGATACGGTGATGTGAGCAGACCCAGCTCTTCGGCTGCAAGGCGACGGATGCCTTCGCGGTTCATCGTGAGTTGGGTGGCACGTGCGGTTGGGATAATGGTGGCGAGGCCCTCTTGCTCAATCGCTGCGAGTGTGTCGGTCGCGAGCGCCTCAACTTCGGGCACCACGAGGTCGGGCTTCTCGCCTTCGATCACAGCTCGGAGTGCAGGGCCATCAAGCATGGAGAGCACATGTGAGCGGTCGGCCACTTGCATGGCCGGTGCGTCGGCATACGCATCGACGGCAATCACTTCCACGCCGTAGCGTTGTAGTTCAATAGCGATTTCTTTGCCCAGTTCGCCTGAGCCGCAAAGCAGCACTTTTTTTGCTGTACCAGTAAAAGGTGTTCCGATGGTAGACATCTCGCGAGTCAATGGCAGGTGAGGTTCGGCTTCAACTCAAACTTGCAAATACCTGCAGTTCACTTTATTTTCTAGCCCTTCCTTTGTAGTGCTGCTTTTTTATAGTCACTTTAAAGCGTTATTCTTGCCAGCTACAGCTGGAAACTCTGTTAATTTAAAATACTGTTATTATGACTACTGGACTGATTTTTTTGGGTGTGTTGGCTGTGTGCGTTGTCGTCGTGGCACTGTGGGTGATGGGGATTTACAATGGTCTGGTGACCTTGCGAAATCGCTTTAAGAATGCGTTTGCGCAGATCGATGTGCAGCTGAAGCGCCGCTATGATTTGATTCCGAATCTAGTCGAGACTGCCAAGGGCTACCTCTCGCATGAGCGTGAGACGCTGGAGGCAGTGATTACTGCGCGGAATAGTGCGGCTTCTGCTGGGCAGGCAGCTGCGAGCGATCCGAGCAATCCAGACGCGATCAAAAAGTTAATGGGGGCCGAGACTGCGCTGACTGGTGCAATGGGTAAATTCTTTGCGCTGTCGGAAGCGTATCCGGATTTGAAGGCTAATCAAAACATGATGCAACTCACTGAGGAGCTGACTTCGACGGAGAACAAGGTCTCGTTTGCACGTCAGGCCTACAACGACTCGGTGATGACATATAATACGAAGCGTGAAGTGTTTCCTGCCGTTTTATTTTCTGGAGTCCTAGGGTTTCGCGAAGCGCAACTGTTTGAGATTACCGATGAGCGCGAGCGCGAGGCCGTCAAGGTCAGCTTTTAGCGGCGCCCAGTTCTAAAAATGGATTTTTTTGAAGCCCAAGAATTGGCTCGTAAGCGCACCCGCCTGATGGTGGTGCTGTTTGCGATGGCAGTGCTGAGTATCGCTGCTGCGTTGTATGGCGTTGTGGTGTATGTGACAGGCGCGGGCTTCCTTGATGCGGAAGGCGCGGTGCGACAGCCGATGCAGCTGTGGCAGCCAGATCTGTTTTTCGGCACCTTGGCGGCAGTGGTCGTATTAGTCAGTGTTTGCTCGCTGTTCAAAGTGGGGCAACTGCGTTCTGGTGGCGGCTATGTGGCACGTTCCATGGGTGGGCGTGAGATCGAGCATACGACACAAGATGCCGATGAGCGAATGTTGATGAATATCGTCGAAGAGATGTCGATCGCCTCTGGTGTGCCGATGCCTGAGGTCTATCTGTTACCGGAAGATGGTATCAATGCCTTTGCCGCTGGATTTACGCCAGCCGATGCGGTCGTCGCGGTCACGCGTGGCTGTATCCGCACCTTGAATCGCGATGAGCTGCAAGGCGTGGTCGCGCACGAGTTTAGCCATATCCTCAATGGCGACATGCGGATGAATATTCGCCTGATGGGCGTGCTGTTTGGAATTCTCGCTATTGCGGTGGTCGGGCAGCTTGCGTTCCGCAGCACCGCTCAGGCAAGCTTCTTGGGCGGGCGTCGGCGGAGTAAAGAAGGCGGCGGCGCGGTGCTCGTGATTATGGCGATCGGCCTTGCTGTGATGGCGATCGGTTATATCGGCGTGTTCTTCGGACGTATGATTCAGAGTGCGATTTCGCGTCAGCGTGAGTTTCTTGCCGATGCGGCCGCCGTGCAATTCACGCGTAATCCCGAAGGGATCGCCGGCGCATTGAAAAAGATCGGCGGCGCTCCGCTGCATGGCGCGGTGGCGAACGCGCACTCGCAGGAGGCCGCGCATTTCTTTTTTGCCAGCGCGCTCAAGTCGAAGAGCGTCAGTCTATTTGCGACCCACCCGCCGTTGGAGCAGCGGATCGCGGCGATTGAGCCAAATTGGGATGGTCAATTTGTCAGTGGCGCGCGCCGACAGTCAGCGCGTCGATCCTCTTCGAAAAAGCCAGAGGCGGCGCCAGCGCCATTGCAGGCGCATGATTTTATCAATGCAATCGGGCAAGTCAGTGCGGCGGCAATTCTCAGCGCACAAGAAATTCATGGGCAGATTGGCAACGATCTAGATCGCCTACATCAGAGCAACGACTCTGCGCGGGGTGTCTTGATTGGACTGCAGATCTCTGCCAGTGATAGCGCGGATGATGCGGCTCAATTGAAAATGGTAAAAGGGCGCATTGACGGCGCGGTGTATCGCGAGGTCGAGGCATGGCTGTCACGTCTGCGTGCGCTCAATTTGAACCAACGCTTTGCTTTGTTTGATGCTGCGTTGCCAATGGCAGCAGGGCGCGACCTCGATACACTTGCTCAGTTGAGTCAACTGATCTACGACCTTGCGCACAGCGATGGAGCGATTGAGTTGGAGGAATTCGCACTGATGCGCGCTGTTGCTGGATACCTAGAAGACCGCAGCAATCCTTCGCGTAAAGTGACGCCTCTATCGCCGGCGAAGATGGAAATGCCACTGTGCGTAATGCTCTCTGCGATCACTTATACTGCTGCGGTTGAACCTGCAGGTCGCGAAGCTGCGTTTAAGGCAGGTGCCCGTAAATGTAGTCGTTACATGCTAAAGGTGCCGATCTTGTTGCCAGAAGCGGCGATTACTTTTGATGCGTTGGAAGCAGCGTTGGAGCTATTTGTGCATCTGCCGTTGCCGCAAAAGAAAGTGATTTTTGAAGGCGCGCTGGCGGTCGTGCTAGCCGATGAGAAAGTCGCTCAAGAAGAGCTCAGTTTGATCCGCGTCATTGCTACCAGCCTCGGCTTACCGATGCCGCCGCTGATCAGCGAAGCGGCCGCTTAGTGAGGGTGGGGGTGCGTCCCGAACTCCATTCCATCGTGTCAGTCCATGTTGTATTGTCGCATTGTATCTGAACCTTCCCAAATACGCGGCATCCCTACCAAACGTATAGCGTTCGGGACGAACGCCTCTACCTTGTGCGGTGTTTTGAGCAAAATGAGCGGATAGATTCACATGTCCGAGTCGCAGTACTCGTTCCTCCAGAGTTCACTCAAATGAAACATGAATGACACATGTTTGAGCTGATTGTCATATATTCTATGCGGTGTGAAAATTGCATTGGTGACCGAGACCTATCCGCCAGAAGTGAATGGTGTGGCCATGACTTTGCATCGCTTAGTCACAGGTATTTTGGCAGAAGGGCATGCGATACAGTTGGTTCGACCTCGGCAAACCGTTGAGGCTGAATGGTGTCACTTCGATGGTCAGCTTGAGGAACTACTAGTCGGCAGTTTGCCGTTGCCGGGCTATGACCGATTGCGAATCGGCTTACCTGCGATGCGTCGCTTGAAGCGATTATGGCAAAGTTCGCGACCGGATGTGGTGCATATTGCTACGGAAGGGCCGCTCGGTGGTGCAGCTCTGTGGGTCGCGCGTCGTATGAAGATTCCGGTAGTATCGAGCTTTCATACCAACTTTCACAGCTATGGGGCTTACTATGGTGTCGGTCTGCTGCAAGGAATCGGCTTCGCCTATTTGCGCACATTTCATAATTACACTGCGGCGACTTTCGCGCCAACGCGGGCGACTTGTGAAGAACTCGCTGGGCAAGGCATTCGTAATACACGAGTAATGAGTCGCGGGGTGGATTGTGAATTATATCAACCTGCGACGCGTTGTGATAAGCTGCGTGCGAGCTGGCTGGGCAATGCGACGGCACCGGTGGTGCTCTACGTCGGACGAATCGCTCAGGAAAAAAACTTGGATTTAGCGATTCGTGGGTTTTACGAAATTAAGCGTAAGCAGCCTGATGCGCGGTTCGTATTGGTGGGCGATGGGCCGATGCGTGTGGAATTAGAGAAAGCACATCCTGAGTTCGTTTTTACCGGATTTCAACGCGGTGCGGAGTTAGCGAAGTGCTATGGATCGGCGGATATTTTTTTGTTTCCGAGTGTGACTGAAACCTTTGGCAATGTGCTGACAGAAGCGATGGCGAGTGGCTTAGCCTGTGTCGCGTATGATTATGCGGCGGCAGCGGAATATGCCACGGATGGTGCCAATGCACTGCTGGCCGCGAAAGGCGATGAGAGTGGTTTTCTCGCTGCTGCTAGCCGACTGGCAAATGATACTGAATTGAGGCTGGGCGCCGCGGCTCGGGACTTGGCCATGCGGTTGAGCTGGGGGGGCGTAGTGCGCTCATACTTAGCGGATGTATCGACGATGCTACAATGTGAGGAATGCTCCCTTGAATATTTAGAAATAATATGATGAAACTAAATTATAAAACAATTATCCTGTCGGACGTTCACTTAGGAACGCCGCATTGCAAGATTGATGAGGTAAATGATTTCTTGAAATACACACGCTGCGAGCGGCTGATTCTGAATGGCGACATTATCGACGGATGGCAGCTCAAGCGTTCTGGGAAATGGAAGACCAGTGATAGCCGATTTGTTCGATTGATTCTAAAAAAGATGGAGAAGCAGGATACGGAGGTGGTTTACTTGCGAGGCAATCACGATGATGTGCTGAGGCGATTTTTGCCGTTGAATTTTAGTAAGCTGCAGTTCTGCGAAGACTATATCCTCGAGACGCAGCAGGGGAAATACCTAGTGCTACATGGCGATGTCTTTGACCTGGTCACCACACACATTAAATTCCTCTCACACATTGGCGATTTCGGTTACCAATGGCTATTGCGCTGTAACCGACTTTATAGCCGTTGGTGGCGCTGCCAGGGGAAGGGCGAATTCTCACTCAGTAAATATATCAAAGGTCGTGTTAAGTCAGCGGTGAGCTTTATCTCCAACTATGAGCAGCAAGTGGTGAAGTTGGCGAAAGCGCGCGGTTGTGATGGTGTCATGTGTGGACATATTCACAGTGCCGATGATAAGCAAATCGATGGCGTTCACTATTTAAACTCGGGCGACTGGGTGGAATCCAAGACTGCGATCGTCGAGCACTTCGATGGCCGACTAGAACTGATCAAGTATGATGATTTCCGTGCGCAGCTCAACCATCAGATCTTTGAGGTAGACCTAGATGAAATTGACGACATGGAAGATGTCATGATTGCCTAATCGGCTTTAGCTTAACTCGGCTCGACCCATTTGCCGTGCTCTTTGATTAGACCGATCAAACGGTCTAAGGCTTCTTCGGCGGGGACGTTATACTTTACACATTGTTTGCCGACGTAGAGATTGATCTTGGCTGGGGCGCCGCCGACGTAGCCGAAGTCGGCGTCGGCCATTTCGCCGGGGCCATTGACGATGCAGCCCATAATCGCGATGGTTACGCCTTTGAGGTGATCGGTGCGTGAGCGAATGGTTTGAGTGACACTTTGTAAATCAAACAGGGTGCGGCCACAGCTCGGGCAGGCGACAAATTCGGTCTTGGTGATACGGGCGCGTGCGCCTTGTAAAATATTGTAAGCAAGGGTGGTGGCTTTTTCGAGGAGTGGTTCGGTCTCGATGCTGATTACGTCGCCGATACCATCGCAGAGCAGAGCGCCAGTGAGGATGCTGCTCTCCAGCAGGCGGTCGGAGAAAAAGTCTTTTGGCTCAAGCGTGTTCGTTAGTGTGTTACGTATCCAGATCGGTGCGTCCGGCACGAAGGCTTGAGCGGCTTCGGCAAGCGCACGGTAGCTGCCGACGGGATGGTTGGGCGATTCTGATGCAGAGCCCGAGCAAGCTCGGACGCCACTGGTTAGAATTAGACGCTCACTGCCCATCGTGGCAAGTTGCGCGCCGATCTCGTCGCGCAGGGCGTCGGCTTGGCAGTCAATTGCGCAGTTGAAGCCCTTTTGGCGGCAAAACTGTAGTAGATTGGTCGCATAGAAGGCGTCTTCCTTCTCGATGTGTTGCAAGAGGGTGATGCCGGCGAGGCCGTCTGCAGGCCATTCGAATGCTTCGAGATCAGTGAGGTCGACTGCGTCCGACAGTTCGAGTACGAAGGCTTGCACCACGCTGTGGAGGGCTTCGTGTAGTCCAGTAAATGCGGCGAGGTCATCGCTGCCAGTGATTGCAACTTGTAGGCCTTCGAGTTTACTTTCTTTGAGCGAGCTTTGGGTGCGGCAAACGTCTTGAATGATTTCGCTCGTCGCGCTGATCGGGTGCTGTGTTTTGACGATCACCGCGGGGGCAACCTCGCCACCAATGCTGCACTTTGGGCCGAGCTCGATGACGCGGGTGTTGCGGCGATTGAAGTCGAACGGGTTAATGCTGTCTTTGGTCTCGGCCGAAAGTGGTAGCTCCGCCTGCTGGTTCCAGAGCGCCATTGCTTTGTCGGCGAGGTCGCGGGCCACGGGCACTTCGTAGATTGGATCTTCGGTAAGTGAGACGCGAATGGTATCGCCCAGACCATCGTTGAGCAGTGCGCCAATGCCGATCGCGCTTTTGACGCGGGCGTCTTCGCCGTCGCCAGCTTCGGTCACGCCGAGGTGCAGCGGATAGTTCATGCCTTCTTCGGCCATGCGGGCGGCGGCGAGACGGTAAGCCTCGATCATGACTTTGGGATTACTAGCTTTCATCGAGAGGCAAATGTCGCGATAGTTGTGACTCTCGGCGATACGGATAAATTCGAGTGCGCTTTCAACCATGCCGAGTGGTGAGTCACCGTAGCGATTCATCAGTCGGTCGGAGAGGGAACCGTGGTTGGTGCCGATGCGCATGGCGCGACCAAGCTCTTTGCAGCGGAGAACGATCGGCGAGAAAGCTTTGTACAGGCGCTCGAGTTCTTCGGCGTAAGCCGCGTCGGTATATTCGAGGACGGCGAACTTCTTTTTGTCGGCGTAGTTGCCTGGGTTGATGCGGACTTTCTCGACGTGTAGCGCGGCCTCCATTGCGGCGGTCGGCAGGAAGTGGATGTCGGCGACCAGTGGCACGTCGCACTTGGCGGCACGAAGCTTCTTGGAGATTTCGCCGAGGGCTTTGGCCGCGTCTTTGTTGGGTGCTGTGATACGGACGATCTCGCAGCCTGCTTCAGCCAAGGCGAGCGTTTGTGCCACGGTGGCGTCGACGTCCTGAGTGTTGGTGGTCGTCATCGATTGAATGCGAATCGGGTTGTTGCCGCCGATAGCGACATTGCCGATGTGGATGACACGTGAGTCGCGGCGCTTCGCCTGGAAGCGCGATGCGCAGTAATCGAGATTGGAGAGAGCTGTCATGCGAGTGTTGGGAATAAAAGAGGTTAACCGCAGAGGACGCAGAGAACGCGGAGCTTAGGATGATGTGGCTGAGTGATTATGAATTCTAGTCTTTGTGATTATAGACGACTCGTTTGATGCCGTCTTTCATTTTTGTGACATTGAAATTCAGTAAGTAGCCAAGCGTGCAACCTGATAGTTTTAGATAGGTAATCAGTTGGGCTGTATGGATGTTATTGAGTTGATCGACGACTTTTAGCTCTAAGATGATTTGGTTTTCGACAAGAATATCGAGGCGGTAGCCTTCGTCTAACTCCAAGCCTTTATAGGTGATCGGCTGTTTCTTTTGGCGAATACCCTGAATGCCTCGCAAAGATAGTTCGTGGGCGAGGCAACGTTCGTATGTGCTTTCCAGTAGTCCGGGCCCGAGCTCGGTATGCACATCGATTGCAGCACCTAATACTTGTTCGCTTAAGTTACTCATTGATTTGCTCAGCGTTCTCTGCGGTTAGTTCTTCTTTGCTGATGTCTTTGGCTTGGACGGGTGCTGCCGAGGCAGGCGCTGCTTCAGGCTCTTCGCCTTGGCCGATGCCGATGTCTTGACCGACGCGCTTGACGTCAAAGAACGAGACGTAAATCACGAAGGAGAGAAGCATGACGATACATGCGGTATACGCACTTTCCATTATTTTACGAGGAAGCGGCCGGCCGGTGATTTTTGAGATCGTGGCGAACAGCATGTGGCCGCCATCAAGGACAGGGATCGGTAGCACATTGAAGATCGCGAGATTGACGTTGATCAATGCGAGGAACCAAACGAGGTCGATCCAGCCATAGCGGGCCATCGCAGTGAGACCGTGCACGATGCCGACGGGGCCACTCATGTTGCGCACTTTGACGTCCGATTTCTGGCTGACGAGCGCGACGAGTGTCATCTTCATCGTGTTGGCCATGATAGTGATCTGTTCGAAAGGGTTGCGGTGCACCCGCTCGGTTTGCGCTTCGTAGTAGTAGGCGAATCCAAAACGTGGGGAGTCTTCACTGGGAGCGATTCTAGGCTCGATCGGAAGGATGACTTCTTGACCTTGGCGGAGGAGGGTGACGTCGATGCTGCCGCCTTGATGATTCTTCAGATAAACGCTAAGAAAGGCTGCGGAGGTAATCGGCTCGCCATTGAGGGCAATGGGTTGGTCGCCTGGCAACATGCCTGCTTCGAACGCGGGCATATTCTCTTGCACCATGCTGACGACGAGGTCGGTGCCAGGTTGCACGCCGAGGGTGCGGATGTCTTCGGAGGTGACGAGCACCGGGTGAGCTGTGAGGGTGAGCTCTTTATCGCCTCGGAGGACGGTGACTTCGGTGGTGGGGATGCCTGCGTCGTTGCGACCAGTGCCAGTCATCACCGCATTTTGTAGCTGCATCCAATCGCCGATCCGCTCGTCGTCGATTTCAAGGATGGTGTCGCCTGCGAGAAGGCCTGCTTCGAAGGCTGGGCCAGGAACGATTTCCCCTGCGGAATTGACGATTTGCTCGGGGACCACGTCGATGGTGGTGGTTTTAACAATGTCGCGACCGACACCCCATAGGATGAGGGAAAGGCAGAATGCGAGGATGATGTTAAAGACTGCTCCCATCACGGCGACGATCATCTTATCGGCATAAGAGATCGGTGGGAGGTCTTCGGACTCGTCTTCTTCGCCGCCTTCGAGTCGGCCCATATCTGCGAGCTGTGGCAGCGAGACATAGCCGCCGAGCGGCAGCAGTGAGATGCGGAAGTCGGTGCCGCGCCATTTCCAGCCAAAGAGGCGCGGGCCGAAGCCGATCGAGAAGCGATCGGCGATCAAGCCGCGCTTTTTAGCGGCGATAAAATGGCCGAGCTCGTGGATGAAGATACAGAAGCTGAGCGCGAGCAGCGCGATGGCGATATAGAAAATATTGAGAAGCATGGCGGATGAAGAAACCAGAGGACTGAGAGCTGACAGTTTAGATTCGAAGGCTGGGACGTGTTACTGTGATTTAAAGTCGCGGGCGACTTGTCGCGCTAGGTGGTCGATCTCTAGCAGTGCGTCGAGGTCGGCGGCCGCCGCAGCGTTGATGTTACTGAGTGTGTGCTCGATCACGCGTGGGATGTCGAGATACGGGAGTTCGTGGGCGAGGAAGCGCTCGACGGCGATTTCGTTGGCCGCATTGAAAATCGCGGGGCCGCTGCCGCCGGTGCGCATGGCATCGTAGGCGAGTTGCAGGCAAGGGAAGCGTTCTAAGTCCGGTGCTTTGAAATCGAGTTGAAAGGTTTTGCTGAAATCCATCGTGGCATCCACCCCCGGCGCGCGGTCGGGGTAGAGGAGGCAGTGCTGGATGGCAAAGGTCATGGACGGTGGGCTGAGTTGGGCGATGATCGAGCCGTCGATAAATTGCGCGAAGGAGTGGACGATACTCTGTGGGTGAATGACCACTTCGAGGCGACTTGGTTCCAAGCCGAATAGCCAGTGTGCTTCGATCAGCTCGAGGCCTTTGTTAGCCATCGTTGCAGAGTCGACCGTGATTTTCGGGCCCATTGACCAGTTGGGATGCTGTGTGGCATCGGCTGGTGTGACGCTGGCGAGTCGCGCGACTGGCGCGTCGCGAAATTGTCCGCCAGATGCGGTGAGGATGAGCTTGTCGAGATGTTGCTGTGGATGGCCTTCGAGGCATTGAAAGATGGCGTTGTGCTCGCTGTCAGTCGGGAGTAGGCGCACGCCTTTGCGCTTGGCTGCTTCGATGACGAAGGCTCCACCGAGGACGAGGAGCTCTTTGTTGGCGAGCGCAATGTCCTTTCCTGCTTCGATGGCTGCCAGGGTCGGCTTTAGCCCACAGGCTCCAACGACGGCGACCAGCACGATGTCGGCTTCGGCTAAGGTCGAGATTTCGAGTAAGCCAGCTTCACCGCAACCGAGTTGAGTGTTGGCGGGGAAGTGGTTGGCTGCTTTGGCTTCGGCGTAAGCGGCTGCGCTGGAGAGCGTGGCGTACGGCACGTTGAACTTGTGACAAATCGCGGCGAGTTCGGCGTGGCTGGAGTGAGCGGCGACGCCGATGAGCTGTAAGCGGTCCGCATGTTTATCCAAGACGCGCAGGGTGCTGGTGCCAATCGAACCAGTCGCACCGAGTAGCACGACTTTTTTTTTCGCGGTCTCGGCCATCTAGAAGATGAAGTATTTGAACATCAAATACCCGAGCGGTGCGGTGAGAATCAAGCTGTCTGTCAGATCGAAAATACCGCCGATGCCGGGGATGATGGTGCCGGAGTCTTTGACATCGGCTTGTCGTTTGAAGGCAGATTCGACGAGGTCGGATGCGATCGAGGCGATGCCGATTGGGATAGCCATCAGTGCGGAGCGCCACCAGGTGAAACCTTCGGGGGCATAGGCACTAAAGATGCCTAAAGTGAAAAGTCCGATGAGCATGGCAAAAACGATGCCGCCAGCTGCGCCTTCAAAGGTCTTTTTCGGACTGATCACGGAGAGAGGCGTTTTGCCGATTTGCATACCGACGAGTAGGCCGCCGACATCAGTGCATTTGGCAACCGCGACGAGCCAGATCGTGAGGAAGATACTGGTCCCATCAGTGAAACCGTGGAACTCCGCCAGCTTCACGACTTTTACGAAAAAGTGGAGCATGAAGGGCACGTAGAGGAGCCCGAAAAGCGTCGGCATGAAGCTGCGTAGGCGGCCTGCTTGTAGATCTTTAATAATGATCGTCAGCGC
>DJBY01000110.1:19453-22326 GCA_002430605.1 Opitutia bacterium UBA5964
GAGCCTAAAATGATGATGGGGCCGCAAGCAAGTCCTAGGGACTTGATCGGCTTGAGCCCCATTTTATCGAACAGTTGGTAGAGCTCCAGTTGCGTGAAAAACGCCAGAGCAGCGAGCAGCCAGACGCCTGCGGCGATGCCTGAAATGAGTAGCAAGACTGTGACGATCAACCAGAGGATCGTGAAGCTGTAGATTCGTTGCTTCATAATAAAATAGTGAGAGTGGAAGTGAGAGTGAGGGTGGAAGTGAGAGTGACGAAGCGCGAGTAGCGCGTAGATGGTCTGTGAGGTCTGCCGAGCTGGCCCCGCAGGGGTGACTGAACTGGGTGCCCTTTGGGCAAGTGAAGGAACAAATTGGAAATTAGCTGTCTTGCAATTGTTCGGCAGTTTTACCGTAGCGGCGTTCGCGGGATGCGTAGTCAGCGAGTGCGGCTTTAAAATGTGATTCGTCGAAGTCTGGCCATAGCACGGAAGTGAAGTAGATCTCGGCGTAGGCGGCTTGTAATAGTAAGAAATTGCTCAGCCGTGCTTCACCTGAAGTGCGGATGACTAGATCGGGATCGGGTAGGTCGTTGGTGTAGAGATAGGGGCGCAAGCTGTCGTAGTCGAGCGTGTTGGGATCGACGATGCCAGCTTGTGCGGCTTGTGCGATGGCTTTGACGGCGTCGACCACTTCAGTGCGTGCGCCATAGTTGAGTGCGAGCGCGAGGGTGTGTTCGGTAAATTGTGCGGTGGCGTCTTCGGACTTGCGCAGTCGGTTTTGAATGTACTCAGGGAGTTCTTTATAACGGCCGACAACGCGTAGGCGGATTTTACGCTTAATCAGTACAGGCAGTTGATCGGCAAGAAACCGATCCAGCAGGCCCATGAGCGCATCGACTTCGGCTTTTGGTCGATTCCAATTTTCGACACTAAAGGCGTATAGGGTGATGATTTCGACGCCGTTTTCCTGAGCAGCTTTGAGGGTGCGCTTGACCGCCTCTGCGCCGCGCCGATGGCCTTCGATGCGGGGCAGACCACGTTCTTTGGCCCAGCGACCATTGCCATCCATGATGATGGCGACATGCCTGGGGGGGCGATCCTTAGGGATTTGAGTGGAATTCACGGTGATGACTATGAGAAAAACGTAAGGCGGGGCACTGTCTGGCTGGTTGGGTGAGCCTGATTTAAAAGGTTAGATAAAAAGCCCTGCTCGCTCGGGTGCAAGGGTAGAGCGTCCAGAGTGGTGTGTTGTAGCGCATTTTTTTACCGACGACATTGCTAAGATTCAGATTTCTCGGCTCGCATCTTTGCTGGATGATCGATCTACTTTAGCGATGCCTACTTATGTCTATGAAACGATTCCATCGAAGCTCGGTGAGAAGGTGGTGCAATTTGAAGTGCAGCAATCGATGAAGGAGGCATCGTTGACGACGCACCCTGAGACTGGGCAAGCGGTGAAGCGTGTGATTTCCGGTGGTTACGGCTACGTGTCGAAAGGGCGTTCGGGTACCAGTGGTGGCCATTCCTGCGGACACGGCTGCGGCTGCGATTAGCGCTACGCGCTGTATAAAGGTGTGAAAGTATTAAAGTGCGAAAGTCAGTGACCTTCTTACCTTTGAACCTTCGCACTTTTAGCTATATCTGGTAGTCCGAACCTGCGTTGGATTCGTGCAGTCCACATTCGCGCTTGAGGCCACCGAAGCGTGTATCTTCGGCGCTCATGCCTTCGCCGAGTTTGCTGGTGCTGTGCCAGTCGCCTATTGATACGTAGCCTTCGTCCCAGAGTGGGTGATAAGGCAAGTTGTTTTCGGTCAGGTAAGTGTAGATGTCGCGCTCGTTCCAATCAACGATCGGATACACCTTAATGATTTTGTTTTGCTGCTCGGCGACAGTGCGCTTCTCGCGCGAAGACGATTGGTGCCTGCGGAGACCCGAGAGCCATGCAGACGCGCCGAGTTCTTGAACCGCGCGGTTCATTGGCTCAACCTTGTTGATTCGATTGTATTGCCCGAGGCCTTCGACGCCTTGTTCCCAGAGCTTGCCATACACCGCTTCTTGATGAGCCGCAGATTGGCGCGGAAAGTAGGTCTTCAGGTTTAAAGTCAGCCGTTCGGTCAATGCCTCTGCAAAACGGTAGGTTTCGGGAAACAAGTAGCCAGTATCGATGAAAATGACCGGAATTTCAGGGATCTGGGTGGTAACGAGGTGCAGCATGACCGCGCTTTGGATGCCAAAGCTCGTGCTGAGAACCAGCTTGTCACCATATTGTTCATGCGCCCAACGCACGCGATCAACCGCGGAGGCGTTTTCCAAATCCGGCTGTGTGATGCTTTGAGTTTTAACTGTCTGGGCGTCATCCATTAGCTTTATCTTTGGTTCTTGACTGAGAAAGTCAAGATATAGCCGTGCTTTATTTCCAAGTCCGGTGGATCTTCTAGTGAAAAGAGGCTGGCTGTGTGTCTGTTGAGAGACAAAAAAGGCGGACATTGCTGTCCGCCTTTTCGATCAAATATTCTTCAAGTTGTGTTACTCAGGCTTCTTGAAGCGGCGTGCTGGCTTCTTCACTGGAGTGAAGTCTTTGTTGCCACCGCCTTGGTAGCCGCCGCCACCGCTATTGCCGCCGCCTTGATAGCCACCACCAGTTGCTGCGCCTTCGCCGCCAGCGCTGTGGCCGCCAAATTTGCTCTTCGTTTTGAATGGCCGCTTAGGTCGTTCGCCGCCGCCTTGGTAACCGGCACCGCTACCGCGGTTGTCGTTGCCGCGGTTATCGTTGCCACGGTTGCCTTGATAACCGCCACCACCATCGCTGCTGCGGTTGTCGTTGCCACGGTTGCCGCGATAGCCTCCGCCACCACTACCACCACGATTGCCGCCGCGGTAGCCACCGCCACC
>DJBY01000110.1:22582-24150 GCA_002430605.1 Opitutia bacterium UBA5964
CGGTTGCCGCCAGAACGGTTGGGCGTATCTGAGTAGGGCTCGGTGTCTTCGGCGATTTTTTCGCCGAGGGAACTGTCGTCATTATTCAATAGGTTAAACAGTGCGCTGGCGATATCGGTCGGAGTGTGCCCAGCGTCGAGCAAGCGATCGACCAGTGCGTCGTGGCGCTTGAAGTTACCTGCTTCGAGCAGGCTACGGACTTGGCTGAATACCTTGTCAGCTTTGCGGCCTTCCACATCTTCCATCGATGGAATTTGCATACGACGCACGACTTGGCGTGTGTAGCGCTCGATCGCTTCGAGGCGGTAGATGTCGCGACCGTAAACAAATGTGACGGATTTACCGGAACGTCCAGCGCGGCCTGTGCGGCCGATACGGTGCACGTAGTCTTCCGGGTCGTGTGGTAGGTCGTAGTTGAACACGATATCGACATCGTCGATGTCGAGGCCACGTGCTGCGACGTCGGTCGCGACCAGTAGTTCAACGGAGCCATCCTTGAAGCGCTTGATCACGCGTTCGCGGTTGCTTTGAGTGATGTCGCCATGGATGCGGTCAGCCACATAGCCGCGTGCGGCCAATGCTTCAGTCGTATCTTCGACCATTTGTTTGGTGTTACAGAAGACGATACCGCGTGGCTTGGTTTCGAGGTCGAGGATACGGCACAGCACTTCGATCTTCGAGCGATTGCGCACTTCGTAGTAAGTCTGCTCGATTGTATCAACTGTAAGCGACTTGCGATCGATCGAAATTTGTTGGGCATCGCGGCTGAATTTGCGGATCAATCCTTCGACGCCGCGATTCATGGTTGCAGAGAAAAATAGTGCCTGGCGCTCCTCGTTCATGTCGCCAAGGATGACTTCCATGTCTTCGCGGAAGCCCATGTCGAGCATGCGGTCGGCTTCGTCGAGGATGCAGAGCTTGATCGAGTCGGTGCGTAGTGTTTTGCGGCGCAGGTGATCCATGATGCGGCCGGGCGTGCCAACCACGATGTGCGCGCCGTTGCGGAGTGCGCGCATTTGGCGGTCGATCGGAGTGCCGCCGTAGACGGGCACTGATGTGAAGCCGGGCAGGCAAGAAGCGAGACGGTTGATCTCTTCGCACACCTGCACGGCGAGCTCACGAGTCGGGCAGAGCACGAGCACCTGTGTCTCTTTGCGATCGATATCGATCATATTGAGCGCGGGCAGGCCGAATGCGGCAGTTTTACCCGAGCCAGTCTGAGAGAGGCCGACGATGTCCTTGCCACTGAGTGCGACGGGGATCGTTTCTGCCTGAATAGGAGAGGGTGATTCAAAGCCGAGGCGTTGAATACCTTCGATGAGTTCCGGGCGAAGCCCGAGATCGGTAAACTTGATGTCCATAGTATCTGTAATATGCCCGTTGACCGGATATTACCGATACTTGAGCGAGTGAAAAAAGCGCCTCTTTGTTGAGGTCAACTCATAAGTGAGGCGGAGGGCTTTGACAGGTCGTTGCTCGATGACAAGTCTTAAAAGTGGTTTTGTCCTTGCTTTGCTGCGGTGAACCTAAAATACGTCCCATTCTATGTCTGAATCTTGGAAAATAGC
>DJBY01000110.1:24322-28979 GCA_002430605.1 Opitutia bacterium UBA5964
GCGGGCTCGCACGAAGCGGTCGACGCCACGATTGCATTGCTCAAGTCGGACCCACGCTTTGCGGCGATGGAGGTGAAAGTCTCATATGCGGACTTTTGCCCGTTTCCGAAGTTTAAGGTCAAAAAGAAGCCGGAGATCGTGACCTTTCGGCAGGATGGAGCCGACCCGCGTGATGAAGTCGGCACCTATTTGGATCCGGACGAGTGGAACGAGCTGATTTCCGACCCCGACGTGATTACCATTGATACCCGCAATGACTACGAGGTTGGGGTGGGGAAGTTTAAGGGCGCGATCAATCCAGATACGGACGATTTTACCGAGTTTGCCAAGTTTGTGGACGAGCACCTCACTGCGCAGAAGGACAAGAAGATCGCGATGTATTGCACGGGCGGCATTCGTTGCGAGCGTTCCACTGCCTATTTAAAGCAGAAGGGCTTCACCAATGTCTACCATCTGAAAGGTGGGATTCTGCGCTATATGGAGCTGATGCCGAAGGAAACCAGCCTATGGGAGGGCGATTGCTTCGTGTTCGACTACCGCGTGGCACTGGATCACGACCTCAAGCCTGCCAAGTGGAAGATTGATCCAGAGACAAGTTTCCCAGCGAGGATGAATGAGGAGGACGTTGAGCGTATCGCCGAACGTCGTCGCAGTGGCGCGATTTTCAAAAAGCCGTATGCGGGGTGAGGGCAGAGAGAGCTGAGGGCTGAAACTTGAGGGTTGAAACCTGAGTGCAATGGAACAAGGTTGAAAGTGAGATAGACATTGCTGTCTGTCACCACCGTGAAACAGACATCTCTGTCTATTTCACGAAATGAACTCGTCAGTTTCTACTTTTTACTTTTACTACATTACACTTTCGCACTCATCTGACGTTGACAGTGTTGGTGATTTGGCGCGAAGATTATACTCTTGCTGAAACTCTCGGCCCAACTCCTTGTCTCCCCTCATTAGGCATGCTTTCTGACACTCCCCATTCTGTATTTTCTCCTCGCGCACGTTCGTCGAACCGTGGCTTCACACTGATCGAGCTGTTGGTGGTAATTGCCATTATCATGGTTCTCGCTGGCATCACCTTCGGCATCTCTCGCGGCGTGCAAAATGCCCAGGCCCGCACGAGGGCTAAAGCCGAGCTGGCGGTGATTGCGCAGGCACTGGGCGAGTTTAAATCGACCTATGGCGATTACCCATGGGTCTCGGGGGATCCCACGTCGACCGCGAATGCCGAAAAACTGTTGCTCGCGCTGACCGGCTTTGCGACATTGGAGCGCGATAGCACATCGGGTAACGTTACCTTAGTGGAGATTGATTCGGGTGGTGCTCGGAAAAGCTTTCTGGATCCCACTAAAATGAGCCTCAGTCAGAACTTTGGTAATCCTACCTTAGCAGCGGATCTCACTGGCATTTATTTTACAGATCCTTGGGGGAATCCCTACGCGTATGTCTATGCGAAAAGCAGCACAGCGACTACTTGGGAAAGTTTTGGCTATGTTCTTTTTTCTGAAGGTTCAGATAGTAATAGCAACTTAGGCTCGATCGCGACTGATGGTATTATTGATCCAGACCATCGCAAGGAAGACGCAAATATCGATAACATTTACTCAGGCGAATAATGAATAAAAATATACGTAATACCTCCGCTTTTACACTCATCGAACTATTGATGGTCATTGCGATCATCGGTATCCTAGCCGGGATCTTGATTCCGACGGTGGGAGCCGTTCGAAAACAGGCAAATATCGCTGCCTCGAAGTCGCAACTGTCCAACTACGTCACTGCGATCCAACTCTTTAAGGGAGAATATTCGTATTATCCGTTTGTGACGGGTGGCAATGACACAACCGTTGATCTCTCTTCTCAAAGCACCTTATTTATCGAAACTTTATCTGGTCGAGGTGCGTCTGACGGGAAGCCTAAAGTTGAAGGCGGTAATCGTCGTCGCATCGGGTTTCATAGTTTCTCCGAATCTGAATTCCTATTGAATGATGACGACACTGTTGACGCGACTCAATTGGCGGATCGTTTCAGCAATACCGCGATCAAGGTTCGTATTGACGGCGATGGTGATGGTCAGGTCGATCCTGATGTGAGTGGCCCTGAACCGACTTCTCCTTCTAATCCCATCCGAACTGCTATCACTGCATGGGTTGAGGGTAGCGAGGACTCTCCTGGATATGCACTGTGGGATTAATTTTAGCAATCACTCATGTTTAACCAAACGAAACCCGTGAGATGCCAGGCCTTCACTCTGATTGAGTTGTTGGTCGTCATCAGTATTATATTAATTGCCTCCTCCATTATATTTATTGGCGGGAATTCTGGTGGTGGTGCGTCACTGAGCTCGTCGTTGCGAATTGTATCCGGCATAGCGCAAGGGGCACGTGGACAGGCGATCTTGAAGAATGCTGAGACGCGCCTGATCATTCATAATGATGAGACGGATTTAGAAAAATATCGTCGTTACTTCGGAATTGTTTACTGGGGTGAGGATAGCGCAGGCAACGAGGGCTGGCTTGCTGCCACGCAAGGCACGTCGCTACCGGATGGGATTTATTTTGATCCAGATCTGGTTGGGAGTGCGACCAAGGACACCATGACCTTGGATTATCCACGTATTAATGTCGGTGAGAATACGACACGCGCTAGTGGTGGTGGGACTGTGGATTACTATTATTATAAGTTTAATAGTAATGGCACATCCGCGAATGCACAACCGAATGCTTGGTTGCCTATTCGTGCCGGTAACTTAAATGCCGCCGGCGAACTGGAACCATATAAAGAAACCAGTGAAAATGGATTTCTGAAGGCAGCGTTGATCTTTAGAAAAGCGGGGACAACGACCCCAGTTACTGATCCAGAGGCAGTGAAATAATACTTTAACCAATTTATAGAATTATGAAACAATTACACTCTTGTCATGTTACGCCGCAAAAAGGCTTCAGTCTGATTGAAGTCGTTTTAGCGATTGGGATTTTCCTTGTCACTGTTTTAGCTTTGGTTGGCCTACTCGGGCCTACACTTCAGTCGGTCGATGAAGTGGAGAAGACCGACGAAGTGTCATCGATCGTGAATACGATCAATGCGTTTCTGCAGAATTCACAGGACATCGCACCTAGAGCGTCTAAGTTTGATGCAATTTACACAGCGGTGTCACAGGATTCTGCAACGATTTTGGTATTTCGTGCGTATGATACCAATGATGTGATTTCTTTGAAAGTGGGCTTTGTTGGTGAAACTGATCAATTAGCGAGGATCTCTGATTCGGATGTGACTAATGGCTCTGAAGTGTTTGCTGCAGGCACTGTTTATCGCGCAGTGCTGACGCCGTCGTCAGTGAATCCAGTTGATGAGCGTGCAGATGCAGGAGTTAACTCTTACCCACGCTATAAAATGAATAATGCAACTCCTGCAACATACCCAGAAGGTTCGTTTGCGATGGAAGTGCGTATTTTCGCGGAAGAACCTTCGCTGACCTTCGATGATGCGAGTGTTCTCGCTGATTTGCAGCTCAAAGAGCCTATCTTTACCTACAATACCGCCATCGTTCGCTAATTTTTGATTATGAAGACTTTGCAACTTAGAACTCGAAGCGCTGCGAACCGCGCCTTTACCTTGATTGAGATCATGGTGGCGACAGTCATCATGGTGGTGCTCGTCGGCTTGGTGATTCAGATCACCAGTGAAGTGCTCAAGGTGTGGACGCGTTCTTCCGGTAAACTGGCGGCGAATGCGGAAGCACGCATTGCCATGGATATGATTACCCAAGATCTTGAGACGGCAGTGTTTCGCAATAATGGCCAGCAGTGGTTACGTGTGGATGCGCCTTTAGAGTCTGGTGGCGATTATAAGGGGCAAACTGTTGGCTTAAAACTGTTCTCGCCTGCATTGGATCGTCCTAGTGGCCCTGGCGATATATGCGCGATTGGCTATCGTTTGTCTTATAAAAAGTCTTATGCAAATGGTCCAGATGTGTATGCGCTTTATCGTATGATTGTTGATCCGCAGGTAACGTTTGACGACTATTTGGGATCCGGCATTCCAGCAGATAGCTCTCAAGGAAGCTTGGCAGAGCCGGGGAAAAATCAAGCAGATTGGTCAAATACAAACATTGAGTTGGATGATAATTACTTAGTGAGTAATATCGTAGGGTTTAAGGTGCTTATCTATGAATTGGATACAACGGATCCAGCGTTGCCCGTTGTAGAGTTAGTGAATGCCGACGACGATGGTGAATTGACGATTGATTATGCCTATGGCGGCGAAGCGGAAGCGAATGTCGTGAGCACTAATCAATTACTGTATGCCGATGTTATTTTGTCAGTCGTTTCGGACCAAGGGTTGGAGATGTTGGATAATATTGATAAGCTTCCCGAGGATGCTGACGAAGTGGTCGCTCTACATGGCGAAACCTTCATTCGCCGCGTGAACTTCATGGCGCATCCTTTGTAGTCGGTAGCGTCTGATCAGTTCTATTTCTCAAAAAGCGGCGCAAGCCGCTTTTTTTGTTTGATTGTCAACTGCCGGCAGACTTTTGCGCACTGCCAACGGGAGGACCGCCTGCGGACCGCAGTGGCATCTGTTCAGTGGTCATGTGGACGGAGGACGTCCCTGCTGATTGACTCGACCCTAGCGTCCGCCAGGCAAACTCTTCGATTTG
>DJBY01000006.1:0-8204 GCA_002430605.1 Opitutia bacterium UBA5964
GTTTGAATGTTCATAGTCTTAATATTTACGGTATTTTTTACGGACGAGGGAGTTGGCTTCAGGAACGTTGGTGCAGACCATGTTTTTGGAATCCCACTCAATCTTTTTGCCAAAACGTACCGCTAGATTTCCGAGCAGAACCATTTCGGTCAGCGGGCCCGCGTAGTCAAAGTTCGCTTGAGCAGGCTCACCGCCCTTACACGCTTCAAGCCATTCCTCCTTATGGCCAATGGAGGGCTTTTCGGTTTCTTCCGGCATGCGGTTTTTAGCGAAGTCCACCCAGGCGGATTGAGGAATCAATCGAGCGGCTTTGCAGTAAATGTCGCTAATCATAATGGTGCCTTCAGTGCCATACCAGAGTTGACCACCGTCGCCTGAAGGTAGCTTGCGCGAAGCTTCTAGCTCTTTCGGGCGTTCTGGGGATTTGTTGCCGTCATACCAAACGAGCTTGATCGGCCCGCGCTTTGCAGTTGCCGGGAATTGGTAGGTGACGATCGACCATTCTGGAAAACTCCATTCGCTTTGAGGACCACAGACGGCTTCGACGCTAGTGGGGTTACTCAAATCGAGCACGTCGAAGGGGCAGTCCATGGCGTGACAGCCGATATCGCCAAGTGCGCCACAGCCATATTCAGACCAACCGCGCCAGGCGAAGGGCATGTAAGCTGAATTGTAGGGGCGTTCTGCTGCGATTCCCTGCCACAGGTTCCAATCGATGTGCGCGGGCACCTCTTGCGCCGGGGCGAGGGGACGATCGCCTTGTGGCCAGACTGGGCGGTTTGTCCAGATGTGCACCTCGTTGATTTCGCCGATCGCACGTGCTTTATACCATTCACGCATGCGTCGTATGCCATCGAAAGAATGCCCTTGAATGCCCATTTGGGTCATCACCTTGTGTTTGCGGGCGGCCTCGGTCAGCGCGCGTGCTTCAGCGATCGTGTGGGTCAATGGTTTCTGCACGAATACATGCTTGCCCATCTTGATCGCCATCATCGCGGCGGCAAAGTGCATGTGGTCGGGCGTACTGATGGTGACGGCGTCAATTTGATCGTCCATTTCCATCAACATAATGCGGAAGTCTTTATACTTCTTCGCATCGGGATATTTTTCAAAACTTTGTTTGGCCCGCTCTGGGTCAACATCGCAGAGGGCAACGATGTTTTCCGAGGTGATTTGATCAAGATCTCTCCTGCCTTGCCCGCCCACACCGATACAGGCGATGTTGAGCTTGCGGCCAGTCACGATCTTGCCGGTGCGGGAAGGGATGTCATCCCACGACCAGGCGATTTTCGGCAGTGCCGCATAAGCTAAGGCACCAAGACCTGCTGTTTGGATGAATTTGCGGCGGTTGATCTCTGGTATTTGCATGTGCTGTCTGTATTCTTTTGCTTAGTGGTTAAAAAATGCGCGATTTAGTCTTAACTGTTGGGCGTACGGTAGGTGTCGAGAATGGTGGTTTTGGCTCGGTGAGTGATGGTATCACAATGGGGTACAGCTTGATGCGCAAAAGTGTAAGTTATTTAGAGGAAACACTTTGAGTAAAACGTTTATCTCTTGATGCTGAAAGTCAAGTAGGATATGCTTTTGTGATTGGTAATCAGCAGGATAGATTGTTTGAGGGCGATCCTCGTTTTTGTCACTACTGTTCTGCTAATAACTTAGTCATTTGGCAGAATCCAGTTGACTGTTAAATCGCACTAAAAAATAAACGTTTAATCCTATTTAGTTTACTTAAGTTTTTCATCAAGTTTAAAAATTGTGGGAACTTGTGCTAATTATTTTAACTTTATCTCATCGTCAGTCATGAAAATCCCAGCCAACTTAACTCTCATCGGATTCAGTCTCATGGCCTGCAGTTCAGTTGCTTTTTCGAGTATCGTTAAAGACAGCTTCGATGACGGTAATCGCAGTATTCAGTCGCCTCCACAAAGTTTGGCTTATTTCGCTAATCAAGGACCCAACAGCTTGATTGAGCAGGAAGGGGCTTTGATCTTTAATGGATTCAAAGCGAATCGCTTCTTCATGGCCTACCTCACTGAGCCAGGCAAGTACATCGACCTAGCTGTGGGCGAGGCCATTTCGCTCAAATTTACATTCAGGCCTGACATCGTAGATTTGACCCAAAGTAGACACCTGCGCTTCGCATTGTTTGAGTCCGGTGATACCATCGATGACAGCCGGGCGGTTTCAAGCGATAGCTATGGAACGGACTTACTTGGCTTGCAAAACTATCGCGGCTATCAAGCGTCCTTGAGTCTTAGAAACAGTCCAGCCAATGAGCAAATGGTGTTGGCCAAGCGGCATAAGACCTTTAACGATTTGCTGATCATCTTTAATCCCGCAAATTCCGGCTATTCGCATCTTGGCCTGAACGGGCAAGGTGATTTTGTTTCTAAACAAGTTTACACGGCGCAACTCAACATCATCCGCCTGGAGGCGAACAAAGCGGAGATTACCGCTATTGTCGTTCCCGATGGCCCCGACTCGACCGCCGAGACGGATTGTTTTGTCAAAGTGATCGATACCCATTCGCCGACACTGCGCTTCGACAGCTTAGCAATCGGACTTAATACGGCAGACGGAGCCGTCAGAGATATCCAGATTGAGGAATTGGAAGTCTTTAAGTTACGTATATCAGACTGATCTCTCATTTATCACAAATACAACGATACCTATGGCCATAAGATATTACTTTTTTGCAGTCTGCATTGGACTGACTCAGTCTCTTTTTGCTGAGGTTTCAAGCGCTTCGGTAACCACACCTCCCGGTGTCGATCTGCAGGCCGTGCTCGATGCAGGGCAAGATCTTCATTTAGAGCCAAGAGCTATTTACGAAATCGAACAAGCATTGGTTTTCAAATTTGAAGGGCAAAGCATCTCAACGCACGCGCCCAAGTCGTTGGCCGATTACGCTATTTTACGCATCACCAATCGGGATCTTGGGCAACTGATCAACGGTAATCAGGTTAGCGGGGTTCGGATTGAGAATCTGTTACTCGATGGTAATCGCTATCGCCTGTCTGACTTGTCTAAGGCGATTAGTACCAACGCGCTCGTTTTCTTCGGGGGAGAAGGGGCAGAGCGGCAAGTCGTCCGTGGTTGCATCTTCACTGGGCCTCGCACTTGGTCGACGTTGAAGGTTCACGAGGGTGGGTCTGATATTTTAGTTGAAAACAACATATTCTTTGGTGCCGGAACGGATGTTCGCGGCAACGGACGCGAAGGCGTTGAGAATCCTCATTTAGACGGCAGAAGCTGGGGGGATGGAATTACCTGTGCGGCGCAGCGAACAACCGTTCGTAACAATATCATTATCGATACAACGGACGTCGGTATGGTGTTCTTCGGTGCCCCTGGCAGTATTTCGGACGGCAACGTGATCGCCACGGTCTCGCGTGAATCCCTCGGCGGCATCAATCTGGTCGATCCACTGCAGTATTGGGCCTTTGCAGACGATCCCAATTCAATCAACTACCGTGGCGTCATGATTAAAAATAATTGGATCGATGCACGAGGCGCTCGTATACATATGGGCATCCCCGTCGGCGCGACTCCGTGGGTTCCGAGTAAGCGTGGTTTTACTTTCGTAGGCGGTGCAGTGCAGGATAATCTCTTCACGGGAGGGGCGGCGGCTTACAGCATCATCCTCAGCGGAGTGAAAGATTTCACCGTCACGGGCAACCGAACGACTGCGCAGTATTCCGGAATCGCGGAAGGATTCGGGCCTAAACAGCCACCGAATGATCCAATCGCGTTTGTTTACGATCCGAGTGCCGTTTCCGATACGGAAATGCAACCTGAGTTCGAGCCGATGCAGCGGCATCTCAATCACCTTTTACGCTGTAACCACGCTCCGCTGAATTACATGGGTTACCGTTACTATCCCTATGGCGACCACGAGGTGGTCGCAGTGGTGAATACCGCTTTTGAGGAAATGCTGGGCCGCCTTCCCAGTGAAGAGGAGCGGGCGCAATACACCAAGTGGCTTCAGTCGACTAAAAGCAATGCGGATCAACTGCGGCATGTGCTGATGGCGGAACCAGAATTTATCGAACGTCACGGCTATCACAATCCGGATGGTCTACAACTGTTTCGCCAGAAGCTTTGGCTCGAAGCCATTTCGCGCAGCTTTAATGAGTTGACTGATGAGTTCGGCCGTTGGCCAGTCGCCGCGGATCTCTATAAAGGTGCATGGGCTGTCATTAAGTTATAGCCCCACGCCTAATAGTGAGCCTTATTGCTCCACATCTAAATTCATTTCGACCACAGACACATTTAAACTTTTCCAATGAATACTCAATCTTATCCCCCTATGAATATTAAACGATCTGCATTTACTCTAATTGAATTACTTTCTGTAATCGCTGTGATTGGTGTTTTAGCGGCAATTCTAATCCCCGTGATTGGTAAGGTGCGCAAGAGTTCATATGACGCGACCTGCACATCTAATTTGCGTCAGGTGAGTGCCGCCTATTTGCTGATGATGGCCGACAATAAAAATATTTTGATCCCTGCGATCCAAGCAGAGGGAAGTGGTTCCACTCAAAATAGTAAGTGGTATAAACCAAAAGGTGAGGGTGAGCCGAAAGCGGCTTGGAGCATTTCCTTGGCAAGTTTCATGCAACAAGGCAATCGAGACATGAAAGTGACTCGCTTAAATGATTTGAACTGCCCCGAAGCATTGGACGCAATCGGCAAAGCTTCGGAACGTTCTTCTTACGGCTTTAATCATTTTGTCGGCAAAACCAATGGAAGTGATGGAGGCTTCAGAGGCGCCGTGCGCATGGAGCAGTTATCGTCTCCTAGCCGAACGATCATGTTTGGGGATACTAAAAAAGAAACGGATAAAAACACTTTACAGAATCTCGATCATACGACCATCTACGCGTGGCATGGTAACTCTGCAAAAATCTCATATTTCGACGGTAGTGTCAGTAGCATTACTGTCGAGGAAGCTCAAGCAAAGGCACCTGGCTCTGATGAGGGTTACCTTTTTTGGCGCGGCGTTGAGAAACCCCAATAGGGCTTGCGAGAATCCAATCATTCATAATAAACAATGACTAACCTTTAAGGCGTTAGTTCATAGTTCCTCGCTGAATATTTTTTCGGTAATCTTCCAAAATTTTCCCTGTTTGCGAGCGATCACAAAGGAAGGCATCCGGAGTTGTGATTGTATTTTGACGACGTCGCTCACCGAGCTGATGTTGAGCTTCAATTCAGGCGTTCGCAGGTGCGATCTCAGGAAGTTGATCGTAAACTTCTTCAGACTTGTGGGATTGTTGAGGTAGTGCATTTCAGCGACGAACTGTGCGTCGTAATCGTAATACTTTACCTGCAGGTAGGGCGTCCTCTTTTTGTCAAAGTGCTCAAGCATCTCAATCGAATCGGGCGTGAGCACATGGGCGTCTTTAGACAGCCTCGCCTGTTTGAGCTTGGTGTCAGGATCGATCAGCACACAGCGGCAGTTGCTACAATCACGAGCGGTGATATCATTTTGAGCCGAGCATTGGGTGCAGATCTTAAAGCGAAATCGATAGCCGCACGGTGTCATTTCGTAGGTGTGCGGATTGACCTCCCCCCCGCGACACTTCCGTCCGAAGTGTTCCAGCAGGTTGCCATCTTCGTCGACGATCCCCCAAAAGTCATTTACGAAGCCACATTCGGGGCAGGGCACTTCGACTGCGACGGATTCGGATGCCGTCTTCTTTTCGCCGATCTCTGGGCTGAAAATGCTATGCCCCATTCCGGTGTAATCCAACACTAGGCAATCCTTTTTATCTGTATCCAAACGCAAACCACGGCCGACGATTTGCTGATACAAACTAATCGATTCCGTTGGGCGCAGGATCGCAATCACATCGACATGCGCCGCGTCGAATCCGGTGGTCAACACCGATACGTTGACTAAATATTTAAATGCTTTCTGCTTGAAATCATGCACGATCTGATCGCGCTCGCTCAGCTCGGTGGTTCCCACGACCAGCCTCGCCTGTTCTGGCGGAAGGTACTCCATGATCTCCTGCGCATGTTTCACCGTTGAGCTAAAAATCATTACGCCCTGGCGCTGGTCGCTCTCCGTAATATCAATGATGTTTTTGATAATCAGGGGCGTGAGTCGTCTTTGCTGGTGGAGCAGTTCCTCTAATTGAGCCATCGTGTAAGACTGGCCGCCTTCTGTAAGCTCTGAGAAGTCATAAGAGGTCACAGGAATATCTACCTTTACGGGGGGCGTCAGGTATCGGTTGCTGATCATATACTCAAGTGGCAGGTCGTAGATGCAGTGCTTGAAAAAGCGCAGCTCCTGAGTTTTCATCTCCCCGCGGAGTGCGTAATTATAGATCCAGCCGAGTCCTAAGCGATACGGGGTGGCGGTCAGGCCCAAGATGCAAATGCGCGGGTTGTTCAGCTTGAGCTGCTTGATTACTTTGGCGTATTGACTGTCTGGCTCTAGGCCGACGCGGTGACATTCATCGATCACGACCAGCGTGAAATCTTTAAAGAAGGCATCTTTCGCCTTCGCGACCGACTGGATGCTGCCGAATATGACCTTCTGCTCGCTATCCTTTTGATTCAATCCTGCGGAATAGATTCCGGCATGCAGGCCATAGCTTTCATACTTCAAATGGTTTTGCTCGACCAGCTCTTTGACATGAGCGAGCACCAACACGCGGCCTATGGCTATTTTAGCCAACTCAGCGATTACCAAACTCTTACCTGCACCCGTCGGCAGCACGATCACCGCAGGGTCGCGTCGCTTCCTGAAGTAATTGAGGGTGCGATCAACTGCTTCTTGTTGGTAGGTCCTGAGTGTATACATGGAGCGGACAAGCTATTTGAAGCGCCCCTCAAAGTATAGGAAATTAGCCTGATTTCGTGGGATGCGTAACAGAGCAGCGATAGCGTAACCTACTTAATTGGCTAGGGCATTCGCGGTTGCCACTTGGATTCTTAAATAGCTAAATTAGTAGTAAATGGGAGAGTTGATTTTAAATTGTGATCTGGGGGAGGATGAGTGCGCTGCGCAAACCGAGCAGCTGATGGCGCTGGTCGGTGCCGCGAATATTTGCTGCGGTGTGCATGCGGGGAGCGCGGCGAAGACGCGGGCGACCCTGGAACTCGCAAAGCGCTATGGGGTGATGGTGGGTGCGCATCCGGGGCTTGCAATCGCGGGCGGACGTGGTTCGGAGTTGCCGAGTGCGGTTGAGTTGGATGCTTTATTGCAGGAGCAGTTGGGGTGTTTTCTACGTATCGCTGGTGAAGTGGATGTGCCAGTTCGCTATGTGAAGTTGCACGGGACCTTGTATCATGCGGTGGAGCAGGATGATGCCTTGGCTGATGTGACCGTGCGGATTATCAAGGCTTTGGATAACAGTGTTGGCATATTTTCATTGGCCGGAGGGCGATTCGCGCAACTTGCACGGCTAGAGGGTGTTTCTGTGTGGGAAGAAGCTTTTGCCGATCGAGGCTATACGCTAGACGGTCAATTAGTGCCGCGCTGTCAGCCTGAGGCCTTGATCGAAGACGTTGCAACCGCTGTGGCACGTTTACAGCAATGGCAACGCAGCGGCGAGATGCCGACGATTGACGGCGGCAGTGTCACCTTTCGTGCGCAGACTCTCTGTGTGCATGCAGATTCGCCAGATGCCTTGCAGTTGTTGGTGGCGTTGAATGAGTTGCTGGGGTGAGGGCAGTCATCATTATTTCTGACGCTCCGTAGTTGTCATGCCGTAGTTTTCTAACAAACTGTGGCTTTTAATTTATCATTCTGTGACCGATTCAAATTTCAGTTCATTCGATGTGCTTGCGCGCTCCAACGTTAATTCGGTATGGGGGGCTTTGACGATGGAGGTTTTGGCCCGCCTTGGAGTCGAGACGGTGGTCGTCTCGCCTGGTTCGCGTTCGACGCCGCTGACAGTAGCTGCCGCGCGGAATCCGAAGCTGGAAGCAATTTCAATCTTGGATGAACGCTCGGCGGGTTTCTTCGCGCTGGGCTTGGCAAAACGCACGCACAAGCCAGTGGTGCTGGTCTGTACGTCGGGATCAGCGGTGGTGAATTATCATCCTGCGGTGCTGGAAGCTTCGATGTCTGGCGTGCCGTTGTTGGTACTCACGGCAGATCGTCCTGCGGAGCTGCGGGATTGCTTTTCGGGCCAGACCATCGATCAGATGAAAATTTTTGGCGATTCGGTGCGCGCGTTTCATGA
>DJBY01000006.1:8463-29476 GCA_002430605.1 Opitutia bacterium UBA5964
TTGGTGCATGCGGTGAATCGATCACTGCAGGGTAATCCCGGGCCGGTGCATTTGAACTTTCCGTTTCGTGATCCATTGCCTCCAGAGGTAGATGTTAAGCCGATCATTGAGCCGAGTTTGATGGAGCAGGCGGCGACGGTATCGACGCGGCCCTGCGAGGCCATTGGCACGGGGGCGAGTCTCGATACGGTGGCGTTAGAGCGCTTGGCGAGTCATCGGCAAGGCGTGATTGTGGTAGGAGCCATGAATCCTCGCGAAGGGGGCGATGCCTTTGCGGATGCTGTGGCGGTGCTTTCGTATAAGTTGGGCTGGCCAGTGTTGAGCGATGTGTTGAATCCATTGCGTGGTCATTTCGGTGAGAATCAGGCATTGATCTGCCATTATGATACATTTTTGAGAAAGTCTGAAGTGGCTGCAGACCGAAGCCCGACGGCGGTTTTGCAAATCGGCCAGTTGCCCACCAGTAAAGTGTTGCGCGCATGGCTTGAGCAGACGGATTCGGTGTCGTTTCTGTTGTCGGATCGCCCAGTGAATACGGATCCGTTGCATCGTGTTGCAACGCCTTTGTATGGTGAGGTGCAGGTGTTGGCAAAGGCGCTGCATCACCAGACTGTGGATGCGGCTTGGACCCAGGCATGGATAGACATTGAGCAAAAGACGGTGGCTGCGTTGGATTCGAAATTCGAAGCGATGGACACGTTGTTTGAGGGCAAGGTGGCTTGGCTGCTGTCGCGCCATCTGCCAATTGGCACGCTGACCTTCATCGCCAATAGCATGAGTGTACGCTACGCCGAGTATTTCTGGAGCGCGGGGAGTCGCGCCTGTCCGATCCACTCGAATCGTGGTGCGAATGGGATCGACGGGACACTGGGCACCGCACTGGGCCTGGCGCATCGTGGGAATCCGGCGGTATTATTGACCGGTGACCTCGCATTTTTACATGATACCAATGCACTACTCGCTGCGGCGCAGCTGCAGGGCAGCTTAACTGTGGTGTTGGTAAATAATCATGGCGCGGGCATTTTTGAGCACTTGCCAGTTTCGTCGATGGAAGCGACATTCGAGCCGTTTTTTGCAACGCCACAAACAGTGCAGCTAGATACTCTGTGCCAGGCATACGGCGTCGCTCATCAACGTGTTCAGGATTGGGACTCGCTGGTGGCCGCGATCTCGGTGTTGCCGACGAGAGGGGTGCGTGTGCTCGAGGTACCGACGGATCGTAAGGCGGATAAGTTGGCACTGGCTGAATTGCTTAGCTCGTTTTAGGGTAGTGGTGTTTTGCCGCAACGAGTAGAAACGGCTTTGCCGATTCTCTGTATAGATTGATCTGAGAAGAATCAGACTGGGGATTGCATCGCTGCGTTTGCGTGTTTTAATTCATTTGCTGCCTTGCCAATTACTATAACTTGAACTAATTCTAGGGCCTCCCATAATTAGAGAATAACCATGGCTAAACCACCGCCTCCATTCCATTATCAAAAGCAATTTCCACTCGGCAAGGATCAGACTGATTATCGTCTGTTGACAGATGAGTTTGTAAAGACTGTCGATTTCGACGGCGAGTCGATCCTGAAGGTCGAGCCACAAGCGCTGACCTATCTGGCGGAAACCGCGATGAAAGAGATCTCTTTCAAATTGCGCACGGAGCACCTTGAGAAGGTGGCCGCGATCTTAGAGGATCCCGAAGCGACTGAAAATGACCGTACCATCGCGCTGACGATGTTGCGCAATGCCGAAGTCGCGGCACATGGTGTATTGCCATTCTGCCAAGATACTGGCACCGCGATTATTCTTGGCAAGAAGGGCCAACGCGTCTGGACCGGCGGTCAGGATGAGTCCGCGCTGTCGCAAGGTGTCTATAATACCTACACCAAGGAGAATCTGCGTTACTCGCAGACCGTGCCACTCTCGATGTATGAGGAAATGAACACGGGCTGTAATTTGCCCGCGCAAATCGATCTGCTGGCGACCGATGGTGATTCGTATGACTTTCTCTTTGTTGCCAAGGGTGGCGGTTCGGCGAATAAGTCTTTCCTCTTCCAAGAGACCAAAGCATTGCTGAATCCAGCAAGTCTGGAGAAATTCTGCATCGAGAAAATGGGCACGCTGGGTACCTCGGCCTGCCCGCCGTATCACATTGCGATCGTGATTGGTGGCACCTCTGCGGAGACCACAATGAAGACCGTGAAGTTAGCTTCGACCAAGTATTACGACGAATTGCCCACTGCAGGTAATGAGCATGGTCAGGCTTTCCGCGATCTAGAGCTTGAAGCGAAGCTGCTCGGCCACACCCGTAAGATGGGCTACGGCGCACAGTTTGGTGGTAAATATTTTGCCTTGGATGTGCGCGTAGTGCGTTTGCCACGTCATGGCGCATCTTGCCCTGTCGGTATCGGCGTCTCTTGCTCGGCCGATCGTAATGTCAAGGCACGCATCGATAAGAATGGCGTGTGGCTTGAAAAGTTGGAGGACAATCCAGGTCGCTTCGTTCCAGATGCTGCGACAATGCAAAAGCCCAAGGAGGCAGTGAAAATTGATTTGAATCGTCCGATGCCGGACATCCTCGCCGAGCTCAGCAAGTACCCGGTCACTACGCCGTTGTCGCTGTCCGGCACCATTGTGGTAGCCCGTGACAGCGCACATGCCAAATTGCAGGAGCGCATTGATCGTGGCGAAGGCTTGCCAGAATACATTAAGAACCACCCGGTGTATTATGCCGGTCCGGCGAAGACGCCTGCGGGTAAGCCATCTGGTTCGTTTGGGCCAACCACGGCGGGGCGAATGGACTCGTATGTCGGTCCCTTCCAAGCAGAGGGCGGCTCGATGATCATGCTGGCCAAGGGTAATCGCTCGCAGCAAGTCACTGATGCCTGCCAGAAGCATGGCGGATTCTATCTCGGTTCGATCGGTGGACCTGCTGCGTTGCTGGCTGAATATAATATCAAGAAGGTTGAAGTGCTGGAGTATCCTGAGCTCGGTATGGAAGCGATCTTCAAGATCGAAGTTGAAGATTTCCCTGCGTACATTCTCGTCGATGATAAGGGTAATGACTTCTTTGCCAGTATCCGTGAGACCTGCGCGAAATGTGCGGTGCAAGCTTTCGAGGATGCGAAGTCTGGAGCATAACGTTTCGCTTCGTAATCGTGTTAATATTTCCAAAGTACCGCTTATTAGCGGTAGAGCTTTTTAGAGTTAGTTTATAGCCTTTTTAGCTCCATTTGTGTCATGCTTAACCCAGCAAGCCCGCTCGGATTAGCTAGGGTTTCGGCTATTATGAGACGACACAATTTGCTGCTTGCATTTTCTTAGGAATAGTCGATAACGACGACCGACTAGAACACATGTTAACATTCAGAGCGTGGGTAGTCATCAGGGTGAGACGAAAGTATTCAGTTAGGTGATCCAGTCCGAAAGCGGACACTCAAGAGCAAAGAAGCAGTGGGATAGCCCAAATAAAGTAAAGAAAAGGAACACATAATGGATGCAAAAATGTATGTAGGCAACTTGTCCTACGATGTAACTCAAGAAGAACTCCAAGCGCTTTTCGAAGCTCATGGTGCAGTTAGCGATGTTTTCATCGTAAAAGATCGTGAATCTGGTCGTCCTCGTGGCTTCGCATTCGTGACTATGGAAACTAAAGAATCCATGGACGCAGCAATCGAAGCACTTAACGGTGCAGATTTCATGGGCCGCAATCTTGCGATCAATGAGGCTCGTCCTCGCGAAGAACGTCCAAGTGGCGGCGGCGGCGGCGGTGGTGGTTACGGCGGCGGTGGTCGCGGTGGCAACGGCGGTGGCGGCGGTTACGGCGGCGGTGGTCGCGGTGGTGACCGTGGCGGACGCGGCGGCAACGGCGGCGGCGGTGACCGTGGCGGACGCGGCGGCAACGGTGGCGGCGGCGACCGTGGTGGTCGTGGCGGCTGGTAGACCTCGAGTCTAACTTATAAACTTTCGCGGGGCTCAGTCATGAGCCCCGCTTTTTTGTGTGTACCCGGTAGGCGCACTTGCCTGACAATGATGATAGGAAATCGAAATAAAGTCGGTGACCCGCCCGGCCAGGGCTAGAGTTAGCCGATAGGCAGCTGTGTCATCGTGCGGCGTTTGACTCGGGCCGCTCAAGGAGTTGAGCGATTTGTGAGGCCCTAAATTGGCCCAAGCAAACTATCTATGGATATCAATAAGACTAGGTAGGGACTTCTATGCCGCAACTGTGTTACGGTCTCACTACATTGCCTTAATCCCTGCGGCCAAGACTTCGGCGGCGCGCTCGATGTCCTTGCCTTTATGGGCGGTGCTAATAAAGCAGGTCTCATAGCCAGACGGTGGTAAATAAACGCCATTTTCCAGCGCATAGTGAAACAGTTTGTTAAATAGCTGCGTCTCGCTGCTGATCGCATCGTTGTAGTTGCGCACTGGAGAATCGCTAAAGAAAAGTGCAAACATTGAGCCGACTTGTGGCACTTGTAGTGGCATGCCTTTTTCAATTGCAGCGTTGATCAACGCATCGCGAATCATAGTGCCCATTGTCTCAAATGCGGGATACGGGTTGTCGGTCTGTAGCTTCTTCAGCGCGGCGATGCCGGCGGCCATCGCTAGCGGATTGCCGCTGAGTGTGCCTGCCTGATAGACTGGGCCGAGAGGTGCAAGTTGTTCCATGATCTCGGCTTTGCCGCCGAAGGCACCGACCGGGAGCCCGCCACCGATGATCTTGCCCAGCGCGGTGAGGTCAGGCGTGATGCCGACGCGCTCTTGCACGCCACCTGGGGAGAGGCGAAAGCCAGTCATCACTTCGTCAAAGATCAGCACGGTGCCGTTCTCGTAGCAAAGGTCACGTAGCAAAGCAAGGAAGCCTTGATCAGGCAGAATGAAGCCGCAGTTGGCGGGGTAAGGCTCGACGATGAGGGCTGCGATCTCGTCTTTGTGGTTGTGAAACGCGGCACGGACCCCATCGGCATCGTTGTATTCTACGACGATGGTTTCGGCGGCCAAGCTAGCTGGGATGCCTGCGCTATCAGGGTAGCCCAGTGTGAGGGCGCCAGAGCCTGCCTTGACCAGCAACGAGTCGACGTGACCGTGGTAGCAACCAGCAAACTTGATAATCTTGTCGCGCTTGGTGTAGCCACGTGCGAGGCGAATGGTAGACATGGTCGCTTCAGTACCGCTATTGCACATCCGCACCATTTCGACCGATGGCACCATGCCGACGATGAGCTCTGCCATTTCGACTTCGTAAGGATTCGGCGTGCCGAAGCTAGTGCCTTTTTCCAGTGCCTGACTGATGGCCGCGCGTATGTCGGGATCATTGTGGCCATGGATGGCAGGGCCCCAGGTGCAGACGAAGTCGATCAGGTCTTTACCATCGGCGGTGTAGAGGTGTGCGCCGTCGGCACGTTCAGTAAAAAAGGGCGCACCACCTACAGAGCGGAAAGCCCGCACGGGAGAGTTCACGCCGCCAGGAATGAGTTGCTTGGCGCGTTCGAATAATTGCGTGGAACGTTGCGAGTGGTGAGTTGGTTGCTGCAGTTTGTCCATTGGCCGCATCTTCAACACTCAACCAACAACTTTCAACCAACAACGCGTCTAGCTGATGTATTTTTGCACAATTGGGATCCGACGACCGACGCCGAAGGCGAGTGGTGTGGTTTTGAGGCCTGGTGCGGCTTGCTTGCGCTTGTATTCGTTCAGATCAACTTTGCGGATGATGTCACACACGATTCCTTGGTCGTAACCACGCTCGATAATTTCAGCGGAGGAGAGGCCTTCTTCGACGTACAGTCGTAGGATGCCGTCGAGCACCGGATACGGAGGTAGTGAATCTTCGTCCTTCTGATCGGGGCGCAGTTCAGCCGACGGTGGCTTGTTGATGGTGTTCAATGGAATGAGTTCGCGCTCAAGGTTGATATGACGCGCAAGTGCGTAGACTTTCATCTTCGGTAGATCAGAAATCACCGCGAGTCCGCCGCACATGTCGCCATAGAGGGTGCAATAGCCTACGGAGATCTCGCTCTTGTTACCAGTGGTCAAGAGTAGTGCGCCGAACTTGTTAGACATCGCCATGAGTAGCACGCCACGGGCGCGGGCTTGAATGTTTTCCTCGGTGACGTCGGCTTTGCGGTCTTTAAATAGTGGCCCGAGTGCGGTTTCGGCGGCACTTACGGTGTCGGCAATCGCGACTTCGTGATATTCGATACCGAGATTTTTCGCCAGTGCTTCAGCATCGTCGCGACTATGTTGGCTGGAAATTGCCGAGGGCAGGGCGATGCCGAGCACGTTCTCAGGGCCAAAGGCTTCGGCGGCGATGGCTGCGACGACGGCGGAGTCGATCCCGCCACTGAGGCCGATGAGGGCTTTTTTGAAGCCGCTCTTGTGGGCGTAGTCACGCAGGCCGAGCACGAGCGCAGCATGGGTGGCGGCGTTGCCTTTGAGGTTGAAGTGTTCGGAGACGACGGTCGCAACTGGGGCATCAATATCGATCACGCGATTTTCTGCGCGAAACGCTGCCATGCCCGCGATCAAGCCGCGTTGCGGGTGTGCGACAAGGCTGCCGCCGTCGAAAATGAGCTCATCATTGCCGCCCACTGCGTTGCAATACACGGCGGGGCAATTACAGCGATCTGCGGCAAATTGCAGGAGTGGTTCGCGGGCTTCGTTTTTGCCGTCATGCCATGGGCTGGCGGATAGATTTAGCAACAGGTCGATGCCTCTCTCGGCCAACGCCGTGAGTGGATCGACATTGTAGCGGCGCTTGCTGGACACCGCGGGTCCTGTCCAAATATCTTCGCAAATAGTGATGCCGATACGCTTACCTTGCCACTCATGGATGACTGGCGCGAGTGCGGGTTCAAAATAGCGATCTTCATCGAACACATCGTAGCTCGGTAGCAGGCATTTGCGCGCGATGACTTGGATAGCGCCGTTTTCACACCATGCTGCCGCATTGTAAAAAGGGCGACCTGCTGCGTCAGGGCTTCGCGCTTCGACGGTGCCGATAATTGCTGGCACAGTGCCGATCTCTGCGGCGATGGACTTAAGCGTCGCTTCAATGTCGCTGACAAAGCGGCTTTTGAACAGTAGATCGCGCGGTGGATAGCCGCAGATCGCAAGTTCGGGGAAGAGGATCAATTCGGCACCTTCAGCGACCAGCGCTTGATAGGCATTGAGGATGAGTGTGCGATTACCAGCTAAGTCGCCGACGGTCGTATTAATTTGTGCGATCCCTATATACATAGTGTATTTTTAAAACAATTGTTTGAACTGGCGACTTGCAAATGTGTGACCCGCGAAGATAGTCACAATTTTATCATATTTACGATTCGTAGCGACGACTATTTTCCGATGTTTAGAGAACTCAAGATTTTCAGTGCATTACTATGCGTTTCCTTATCTGCACTGATTGCTGCGCATGCACAAAAGATTAGTGCGGAGGTCGAGGTCGCCTCGATCCTCTCTGATAAGGTTGCCGTCGTGGCTCCAGTGCTGACCTTGGATGCAATGTATCAGCTAATTAAGGATACGAGCCCTCAAGTTTTATTTGAGAAAGACACGGTGCGGCGTGCGCTAGAGAATAGTTTTCAGGAACGGGCGGCATTGCTACCGCAAATCTCGCTCGCCGCTTCGCAGACGCGGCAGCAATTCGGTCGTGGCTTTGCGGGAGATGATTTTGAGTCGCCGCCGTTTAATTCCTTTGGAACCAGAGTCGAAGGGACACAAACTGTATTTGATGCTGAAAAATATGCCCGCTATCGGATTGCTGAATTAGAGCATGCGATCTCTAGAATGGATTACGAAGTGGCGGTTCAAGATATCTTGGACCAAGCGGTACAGCTCTATATTACACAAATCCGCGACTTAAACCGAAAGAGAATCGTCGAGGGTAATATTGAGCGTAGTCAACGTTTGTTAAAGTTGGCTCAAGACCAACTCTCAGCTGGAGCGGGTATTAAAATCGATGTGACACGTGCCAAAGCTCGTGCCTTGGAAGATGATCGGGACTTGTTGATTGCTGAAACGAATGCCGAGACATCTATCCTTCGTTTAAAAGCGTTGCTTGATTTGGACCTAGATTCCGAATTGAAGTTGGATGGCTCGATTATAAATGCGCTGAAAGCCCCCCCTTCGATGGAGGACTATAAAATTAAGGGAAGCGCTTTGATCGGTTCGCGTCCAGAGCTCGCCGGGCAGAAGAAGCGCCTCGAGCAAGCCTTGCTGGCGCGCAAGGCGGCATCGTGGCAACGTTTGCCGAGTGTCGAGCTGTTTGGCGATTGGGGCTATGATTCAGATGAAGCATTTTCCAGTGATTATAATGACGCATGGCTCGTCGGTGTGCGGGCTTCGGTGCCAATCTTTGATGGTTTTCGAATCGAATCCGAGAAGCGCGAAGCTGCCGCAGTGGCTCGTCAAGCGAGCTATGAAATGCGGGTGCTGGATAAACGCATTGAGAGTGAGTTTAGAACCGCGTTGTTTGATATGAATTCACGTTATAAGGAGATGGGGCTCGCAGGTAAAGAAATCGACCTTGGACTTGACGAGGTGGAGCAGGCAGAGCTTCGTTACCGAGAGGGGTTGGCGGATAACCGTGAACTGATTGATGCGCAACAGCGTCTCGCCGATGCGGAACGCAGTCATCTCAACTCCGCGTATTTATATGGTTTGAGTCGCTTGGCTTATGCACGCGCAATCGGGTCAGTGGAGACGGTCTTGGATTGATCTTTCTCAAAGAATCAGGTATTTATCTGCACACTTTAGCACATGAATCGAGCCGTCTCACACCCACTACAACTTATCCTCGCCTCAGCGTCACCTAGACGCAGTGAATTACTCGAACGCATCGGCCTAAGGTTCCGGATCTGTCCCGCCGATGTCGAAGAGTATAATTCACCCGACGATGGTCCTGCTCAGATGGTATTGCACAATGCCGGATTGAAGGCGGATGCCTTGATGGCGGATTTTCCGGACGCACTGGTGCTTGGTTCGGATACCACGGTGGCGCTCGATGGCATCGTGCTGAATAAGCCGGTTGATTTAGATGATGCGCGCTCGATGCTGAGGCAGCTCTCCGGGCGCCCGCACACTGTGTATACCTCAGTCGCATTGCGATGGCAGGCTGGTGGACTGAGCGATGATTTCGTCGAAGCCAGTCAAGTGCATTTTAAGACTTTGGACGATGCGACTATTACTGCTTATTTTCAGTGCGTTGATCCGCTCGATAAGGCGGGTGCCTATGGCATTCAGACTGGCCGTGAGATGATTGTTGAAGCAGTCGAAGGCTCTGTTGAAAACGTCATGGGCCTACCGATTCAAGCTCTCGAGGCGCGGCTATTGGAACTCGGCTTTGATTTCCGAGTTTAAAGCTGATTCACTACATATACTTTGGTTCAGGCATCTACAACACTACCGCTCGAAAATCCGTTTAAACAAGCGAGGAGGGAGCAATGGTGGTCGTCTGGTGCGGCTCTAATCATTGCGTTACTGCTGCACATCGGTCTGCTCGTGGTAGTGCCGGATAAGTTCCTGATGTCTAGCGCAGCACTTGATGTTCAAGATGAGCCGCTCGAAATTATATTGCTACCGCCTGAACCACTCACAGCCGATGAGCTCAAATTCGTCGAAGCGAACCCTGAGGTGCCAGAAAATGAGCCAGATCGTAAGGATCAATATTCCTTCCGTGCGCAACAAGCCTCTGATCAAAGCCTCAAGGAAGCATTACTCGACGCACCCAATGTCGACGGCGAGGAGAACTCGCAAAAAATTATTCAAGGTGCGATGGAACCGGCACCACCACTGGCGCCCGGTATATATGTGCGCGCCGTGCAGTTAGGTGAAGGCGAGGGCACGGATGGTGGTAAGACTGGGGCGCAAGCTGTGCAGATGGTTCTGCCAGCAGAGCCACTACCAGCTCCAGACTTTATCCAACAAAAGCCGATCATCGTCGATGGTCCTGGTAGCCGCCTTGAGATGCTGGGCGCTGGCAAAGAGGTGGTTGAGGCTCCAGACCCCGAGGCACCGATCAACCTCTATAAGCCACAGCCGCAAACAACGCAGCAACCACAGCAGCAAGAGGGGAATGGCAGCGGTGGAGCGCCTGATGCCAAGCCAGTGCCGCGGGCACGGCCGACACTCTCACCGGACTTGATTCATGGGCCCGTGATGCTCTCAGAGGGCTCCGCCAGTCGTCGTGGTGCACTGGCGATCGATGCCACGTTCAGCGAGTTTGGGGAATATCAACAACAGTTCTACGCTGCCCTTCAAGCTGGGTGGTATCAAGAAATCGAGTTTTTCCAACCGATTGATACTTCTACCCGTGTGGTTGTTAGCTTCCGGATTACCGCAGATGGCGTGATACATGACGTAGAGGTGTTGCATACCACCGCCACTGAGATCGCCACCTTGATCTGTCAGACCGCGCTGACAAAGCGCTCTCCGTTCCGCCCATGGACCAAAGAAATGGTTAAAGTCTTCGGCCAAGAGCGCACGCTGGAAGTGGTTTTTCATTATCGCTAAAAAATATTGTGCTCCTGTTTCGCTCCGTCATATTCCAATGTTTCCTCTATGACATTGCCTCAACAGATAACTCAAGCCAGTGACCTACCTCTCGGCCTCGGGGTTCGCTTGATCACTTCAAATGAGCATGGTTTGGTCGCGCTGGATAAGCCCGCGGGACTGATGTCGCATCCGAATAAAGAAGGGGAGAGTAAGCGTTCGCTGCTGCAGGCTAGTTACGATTACGATGACGAGGTTTACACCTGGAAGGTCGGCGATGTGGAGCATCGGGCATGGCTGGTCAATCGTCTCGATTCGCCGACATCTGGGGTGATACTGCTTGCCCTTAATGAGGATATTAACACGACGATTAAGCAGCTGTTTTCGACTCATAAGGTGACTAAAGTTTATTATGCGTTGGTAAACCGTGTGCCGTCTGTGCCCGCAGGTTCTTGGAGTGATAGTTTGAAGAAGGATTTGTATCGCGGTGAAAAACTAATCAAAGGCGGGCAAAGTATACCTGCAAAGACCCGTTATCAGGTAGCCAAAGCCATGACCGGCGGATTTCCGGTCGCGCTGCTTCGATTGATGCCACTGACTGGGCGTACGCATCAACTTCGTGTGCAATGTAAGAATCATCGTCATCCGATTGTCGGAGACCGCACCTATGGTAGCTTTAGTTTCAATAAAGAAGTGGCAATCGAAACCGGCGAAAAACGGATGATGCTTCATTCTGGAGAGACTTCGATGCGTTATCCTTTTCAAGGCAAGATGCATGATTTTAAGGCCGAGTCTCAATTGCCAGAAGCCTTTGATCAAGTGATGCGTTTTCGCCCTGGGCGCAATGTCGGTAAGGCGCCCCCACTGAGCGGCAAGAAGCCGCTTACGCGCAGTTCATTAGCAGGCCGCCGCTTTCGTCGATAGAGTTTAGCGGAGTCTCGCCAATCAGGAGAGACGACTTCATTTGTCCGAATTACTCCATCGCTTCTTTCGATGAGGTAACACGGTGGCTGACCGTGCAGAAAGCATGCTGATTCTCAGTCGTAAGATATAAGAATAATCAATTCTTTAATTTGTTAGTTTTGGTGAAGCGTGCTTTACTCTGACATGTGCAGATTGACCATCACTACCATCGTGACGAGCGCCTGATTATTCGGATCGCAGTGGTGCTGGGCGTGGCAATGGGGGCGTTGGCAATATTCCTCACGCAAAAATACAACTCACCTCGAGAGCAGGTATCGGCAGAAGCTGTATGGTTTCTCGTGTATGAGCTCTCCACGCAGGCAGACTTGGATCCGGAGTTCGTCTATGCCTTGGCATGGGCCGAGAGTGGGTTGAATCCCAAGGCACGCAGCTCCGTCGCACGTGGCATGATGCAGATCACGCGTCCGGCGTGGAACGAAGTGACGGATGAGTCTTATCGCTTAGCATGGGAGTGGCAAACGAATATCCGAATTGCGATTGATTATTTAGTCTACTGCCGCGACTACCTGAAGAAGCGTCATTCATTTAGCTACCCCTTGCTGGCCGCCAGTTATCGTTACGGGCCATATCACGTGCAGAATAAGAATTTCGACATTCAAGAGCTCAAGCCCCCAAAGAGCAAAATCTATCAACGTATTTTCGCAGGTAATGTGCGCCCCGTGTCACCACCTGAACTTATTGATGCCGGTCATTACTAATTCGCCGCATGAATGATTCATTCTAGATTCAGCAGTGGCAAACGAGGAGCTAGACCATCCGACTTGACAAGTGACTCTGTAATCGAACATCGCCAATTTTAGGAACTAGATGCGATTCACAATTTGCTGGGTTTCAGATAGCAACTTCTAGCTTCTGCCTAATGAATCTAATACGTATCTACGATTTCTGGGTAGATTTGCCCAGTCGCACTGATTTTAAATAGATAAACTTTGCCGGCTTGCATGCGTGTGTAGATCGCATTGCCAAATACGGCTTGCACACCGTAGTCGTTGAGGCGAGTGGTGTCGTTGGCTAGATCCCAGATGGCTTCCCAAAAGATATCCCGATTCTTCAAATGCAGTGATTCGGTGATCGTATAGTAGCGCTCTGGTGCCGTGCCGGGTATCTCGATCGCTTCGCCATTGGCGGGTGTGGTCGTTTCTCCATAGATGCGTCGCCATAAATACAGGGCACGCTCTGTGCCGTCTTTTACGTATTCGTTGGTGAATTTAACAATCAAGGCATCGAAGTGAATGATGTCGCCACGCACTGTGAAAAGTTGCTCGGATACAATCGTCTTTGGATTATCAGCCGCGGTTTGCACGAAGCGCACTACGCTTTCTAATTCGCCTAAGTCATTGCGTGATTGCGATTGTAGCATCGCATAGCCGATCTGCTCTTCTTGGGTCAGGTTGTGCACCGCTTTGTTGAGCTGATGGTTCTCTGTCAGTAGTTGGTGAATACTGGCTGTCGAATGATAAAAGCTAATGCCTATGATGCTCGCGGTGACCAATGCAGCCAATGCCATGAGTGTGCCGATCCATTTGCCTTTGCTACTTTTCGCCATGGCGTAGACTTAAGCATAAGTGCGCCTCAAGGTTCGATCCTTAATTTGCTGCTGAGGTGGATTTATCGAGCTAAAGCGGAGATGGTAATCGTAGCAGTGGCATCTTGCCGGGTAGCTGCGATTCAGCTCTGTGGCAGCTTTGCTTCGAGGTCTTTTAGATACTCCCAGCTGAAAATGCCGCTCTTATGGCCGTCACTGAACCATGGTCTGAGTGCATAGTTCCCTTGAAAGTCCCAGCCTTGAATCGTAACGCCAGCGAATTCCTTCGGACCATCGCCGCCGTATTGATTGCCGAAGATGTCTTTCTCGCCGATGTTTTGAGCACTGGGCGAGTGTTGTCGTAGAAACTCGGCAGAAAAGTAGCTCTCGTTGCCATCTTGCCAGAGGATACAGAGTTCACTGCCGATGAGTTGGACGTTAGTTGGTTTAGCCATGATCTGGGCTTATTTGTAAAATCCGGCACGTTGCAGTTTTTTCATCAGAGCGATGGCGGGACCGGCTCGGTTGAGAATGTAGAGGTGGATCCCCGGGGCACCCTTTTCCAATAATTCGTGGGCTTGCTGATAGCTCCATTCGATTCCGATCGCTTCGACTGCAGCCTGGTCCTCGCCAGCGGCGATGAGTTGTTGGTTGAGGGCTACGGGGATGCTGGTGCCACACATCTCACAGAAGCGCAGTGCTTGTTTGTAGGAGGTGATCGACATCAGGCCAGGCAGTACGGGAACGGTGATCCCTGCGCGACGGCACTTTTCGACGAATTCGAAATAAGCGCTGTTATCGAAAAACAATTGCGTGGTGACGAAAGTCGCGCCGGCATCTACTTTGCGTTTCAGGTTGAGCAGGTCGATTTCTAGCGAAGGGGCTTCGGGGTGCTTTTCGGGGTAGCCGGCTACGCCCAAGTCGCATTCTGGGTACACTTCGCGAATGAGTTGCACCAGCTCGTTGGCGTATCTGAGCCCGTCTGGATGTGGTGTGAAGTTGGTTTCGCCTTTGGGTGGATCACCGCGCAGCGCCATGATTTGCTTGAGGCCTGCTGATTTGAATTCGGCAATGATCTGTTTCAATTCCTCGCGCGAGTGGCCAACACAGGTGAGGTGGGGCATCACGGCGTAACCATAGTCTTCGTGTAGCTTGCGGGCGTAATTTAGCGTGCGGCTGCGCGTGCTGCCGCCTGCGCCGTATGTGATTGAGACGAAGTCTGGGCGGTAAGCCTGGATGCGCTCTGCGGTGTGGAGCAGTTGCTGTGCAGTATCGTCCGATTTAGGCGGAAAAAATTCGACCGAAAAGAGTGGATGGTTGTTTGCTAGGCGTTGTTTGATCGAAAGTGTCTTCATTTAAACGAATCAACGTATAATGATATGATGATATGTAAAGTGCAATATTGCGGAACTCGCATGGAGTGAGTGGTGCACCTTGGGGAGTTTCGATCGCATGTCGAAGTCAATTTGAGCCGGAGAGCAGTTATAGTGTTGAGTTTGCCTCATCGATGACCGAATTTAGTGTTTTTAGTGTTTTTTAGTGATGCCTTATCAAGTTCGCCTCAGTCATATTAATTCTGATTATAGTGTCGTGCCATTGCCGATAGACACATGGTCGTCTGTGATTGAGGACGATGATGATTTGATCATCATGTTGAATCGCGTGGCAATAACCAGCTCTCAACATCCGACGCATGAGTATCCAATCATAACTGTGGTGGCTGGGAGTATTCGAGCGACGATTACAGTGATCGGCGGACAACTTTACTATACCGACCCGAATGCACTGAATCGGTCCAATATTAAGGTCGTGGCAGATGGGGTCTTACAGTTGCTGAAAGGCTCGTCGTTTGAGAGTGTGCTACAGTCTGAAGCTGCGATGATTTCCCAAGAAGCCGAGTCGGCGGATTGGTCGCGGCGATCGCGGGTCGGGCCGAATGTGCGAGGGCACTTACTAGTCGTGTTGTTGGTGGTGTTGTTGGCGGTATTGAGCAACACCGTCATGTCTACGTGGAAACAGTTGACGGGAAGTCCTAACTTAGTGCCCATTTTTGAATTTACCCCAGGGGCGATAGCAGGTGGAAGTATCCGTGCTTATTCGGGGCTTTATGTGGAAAGCTACCAAGAAGGTGGAAAAGTAATGGAGCTGACGGACGAGGGGCAGTTTAAATTATACGAGATGTGGCGATCTGCTGGGCTTGCGGGCTTCACTCTGAAACAGGTTGAATCACTTCCGCTGCGTCTTGGCTCTCAAGGAGATAAGCCCGCATTAATGGCAGGGGACTTTTATCTACTGCTACCCAAGGGAGAGGACCGCATGTTGCTGAGCGGTGTCCTGTTTCGACGACACCTTGGAGCACTCGATAATATCGGTGAGTTGCAGCAGGATTAGTAAGTGTCCGATCCGGCTATTGCGCGAGGTAGTAGCGTATGCTCAGTCCTGAGAGTTGGAAATTGCCAGAGCCAGTATTGCCATCATCTAGATCATCGTCAATTTCGGATAGGCGACTCGAGTCGATGCGCAGCGTCTCAGTCGAGTTGCCATTGATTTCAATATACGCAGATAAATTGCCACCGCCGTTGCCATTGTTGCCGCCGCCGTTGCCATTGTTGCCATTGTTGCCGCCGCCGTTGCCATTGTTGCCGCCGCCGTTGCCATTGTTGCCGCCGCCGTTGCCAGCCTCGTAGACCCAGCGATAGGTGCCACCGATAACAGACGGCAGGGTCCATGCCTTGCTAATGCGGTCTTCCATGCCATTAGGATAGAGCCCAGGCGTGATTTGCGTCTGGGGATAGGTTCCAAAGTTGAGCTCGTATTGTATGAACTCTTGAGAGAATATACGTAAGTCGTTCTCCAAGGTGCTGATGATTGCGCGATCTTTGACTCGTCTGAAAGCAGGAACAGCTATGGCTGCTAAGATTCCGATTATAGTGGCCACCACAGCGATTTCGACGAGCGTAAATGCGGCTCGGTCAGAGCACGATTGCTTGTGTCGTGTTAAAGGCATAACATTTAATATATGTCAAAATGAGTTTTTATAAAGCAAAAAAATAATATTCTGCAGCGAGCTCGGTGGCCTTAGAGCTCGGTGCCACCAGAGAAGCCAAAGAGTTCGATTTTGAGTGAATGGGCTTTTTCTAGAATACTCGCTTTATCAAGAATCAGGACACTGCCAGTTTCCAATACAGCGGTGCGAATGCCCGACTCATACATCACGTCCAGTGTGCGGTGGCCAAAGACTGGTACGTCAAAGCGATAGTCTTGCCCCCGCTTCACGGTCTTCACAAAAATAAGATCGTCGGTCTTAAAAGTGCCTGCCCGGCGCAGCATCGAATCGGTCCCTTCGTAAGCCTCGACTGCCAGCACGGTGCCATGTCGCACCACGACACCTTGACCGACGTCGAGATCTGCCATGCCTTTGGCGATACTGATGCCGTGCGCGATATCCGTTAACCCTGCCTTTAATTTGCCTGCAGTCATTAAGCCTTCGCTAGCGAGTTGATCATCCAGAAACGAGCGAGCGTCGAGCATGGAGATGTCGATGGCTTCAATCTCGTTGGCAATCGCACCGAAGATGGTTTCGGCATTTTTGATCTTCAGGCTATTGAGAATCTTTAGGGCTTTTAGATCTGGATGTAGCCCGTGGAACAGACGTCGCGGGGTGATTTGTCCAGCCATGAGTGCGTAGCCGCAATCGAGTTTCTTTAGCGATTTGAGTAGTTTTCCGAGCTGCCCGACTCTGATTTGGATGTGTTCATTCGCGGGGATCGAGTCGATCAATGATGGCTCCGTCTCTCCTGCAAAGGACACGATTCGCAGCGGTAAGCCTGCGGCACGTATGCGTTGGGCTGTCAGTATCGGGTATCGACCTTTGCCGGCAATTAAGGCGATGGGGCGTTGGGAAAAGCTGTCCGGCAGGAATTTCGATAGGGAGGAGGGGGGGCTCATGGCAATAGACTATTCGTTATATTCGTAGGGTCGGGCAACAGCCTGATCGAAGTAAGTCGGCGATGTAATCAAAACTGGCCGGGGTGGATGGCCATTGTCACCGGCTTTAAAAAAGACCCGTTTGCTGGCATGTTGAGTGGCTTGCGCGAATTGTTCAACTGCTTTGGGCAGTGCGCTGAGTGTCATGCTTTCGGTGACTTCACCGAGCATGGCACTTTGTGGCGTAATGCGCATACTTTGCGGCTCGACGATTAATTCACGGTGCTGCCGATTTGGGTATTTATAGGTAAGCAGGCCTGCGTAAGCCGTGATCTGGGCGCCCATATCGCTGTTCTGGATAATGCATGTAGCCGAGTGTATTTGTAATTCCCCAGTCGGCAGAAACACACGCGCTTCTGAAAGCGGTGAAAGGTTATTGCTAACGACCGCAATGGTCCCATCAATTAGCCGTATCGAGAGGATGGATACGGATGGCTCGTAGGACAGACTTTCTCTCTTTTCGGTGAATGGTTTTTGAATGAAAGTTTCGAACAGAACTGCAGAGTTTTCGCCGATGCCGATACCGATGCCATTCGAGAGTGCGAGGAAGATGTGAGCGTCCTTGCCGGTTTCGATGGTGGAGGCATTCAGGATTAGCGTGTCGTGTAGCTTAGGCTGTGTGCTTTGTGATTCCGCATCTTTAATCTGTATACTGCCCTGGACGCTGGTCGCGACTGCGATGCCTGCGGCCATGTCCTCGGCATTCGAGTCGACCGCCCCACCGAGGAAAATCCCTGCAGCGATGAGGCAGCAGAGAGATTTCCAGCACGGCTTTGATTCGATATACATTAAACAGCTACGATATTGACGATTTTACCTGGCACGTAGATTTCGCGTTTGATGACCTTGCCGTCAATGTGAGCGCTAATCCTTTCGTGTGCCTTGGCAGTTGCGATGGCGTCGTCTTTGGAGACGTCGGCAGGGAGTTGGGCATCGCCACGGTATTTGCCATTCACTTGGAAGATGATTTTAATGGTGTCTTCCTTCAATTTACTTTCGTCAAACGCTGGCCATCCTGCGTCCGCGATGCTGCCTGTATGGCCGAGGAACAACCAGAGCTCTTCGGCGATATGTGGCGCGAGTGGTGCGAGTAGTTTGATCAACGATTCGACAGCTTCGTGCGTCAGCGCGTCGGCTTTGCCGAGTTGATTGACGCAGATCATCATTTGCGAGATCGCGGTGTTAAAGCCGAGAGACTCGTAGTCTTCGCTGACTTTCTTGATCGTGGCGTGCAATATACGCTCCGTGACGGCGTCGAGTTGCTCAGTCGTTCCAATCTTGGCCTGGCGTGTGCCGTCCTCGGCTACGACGAGGCGCCATGCCTTACGCAGGAAGCGGGCGATGCCTTCGATGCCCTTGGTATTCCATGGCTTCATCGCTTCGAGTGGGCCGAGGAACATCAGGTAAAGACGTAAGGCGTCGGCTCCGTAGTTGACGACGATACTCTCAGGGCTGACCACGTTGCCGCGACTTTTCGACATTTTCTCGCCGTCTTCGCCTAGAATGATGCCTTGGTGAAAGAGCTTTTTAAACGGCTCTGGATGGCTCACCACGCCTAGGTCGTAAAGCACATGGTGCCAGAAACGAGCATAGAGTAGGTGCAGCACCGCGTGTTCCGCGCCGCCGATATACAGGTCCGGATAGCCCCAATATTTTTCTTTTTCTGGGGCGATCAGTGCTTCCGTGTTTTTCGGATCCACGTAGCGCAGATAATACCAGCACGAGCCAGCCCATTGTGGCATGGTGTTGGTCTCGCGTGAGCCTTGTACCCATCCTTCGACGGGCGCGCGGGAAGTGGCTCCAGTTTTTGGATCGATATAGAGGTGTAGCCATTCCTCGGCTTTCGACAGCGGGCTCTGCCCATCGGGCGACGGTGTGTAGCTCTCCACTTCGGGCAATGCCAAAGGCAGTGCACTTTCGGGCAATGCCACGGCAAAGCGTAGTTCGCCATCAATCTGGCAGCTGACGGGACGCTCGACCGATTTGAGCGAGTCGTCCACCTGCGCATAATCGGCTTCGCTGACCCACACGATCGGGAAGGGCTCGCCCCAGTAACGTTGGCGTGAAAAGAGCCAGTCGCGCAGCTTAAAGTTGACCGTCGCTTCGCCGCGGTTGTCGGCTGCGAGTTGAGCTATTACCGCCTGCTTCGCACTTTCGGAGTCTTTACCGCTTTGTTCGCCTGAGTTGATTAAATCGCCAGGGCCAGTGTAGGCTTCGGTCAATTCACCAGAGGCATCTTTTTCGGCGTGGTCGTTGTCGTCGATGACTTGCACGATTTCGAGGTCGAATTCCTTGGCAAATTCAAAGTCGCGGGTGTCGTGCGCTGGCACCGCCATGATGGCTCCTGTGCCATAAGTCATGAGCACGTAGTCGGCCACCCAGATCGGGATTTCCTTGCCGCTGACCGGATTGATCGCCATCGCACCGGTCCAGACGCCAGTCTTTTCCTTGCTCAGTTCGGCGCGTTCCAGATCGGATTTGCTCTTTGCCTTCTCGGCGTATGCGAACACTGCGTCACTCTGCTCGACAGTGGTAATTTGTGATAGCAGCGGATGCTCTGGTGAGATCACCATATAAGTGGCACCGAAGAGCGTGTCCGGGCGGGTGGTGAAGACAGCAAGGTCCGCATCATGCCCTGCGATGTCGAAAGTAATCTCTGCACCTTCGCTGCGGCCGATCCAGTTTTCCTGAAGGCGCTTAGTCGAGTCGGGCCAGTCGAGGTCTTTGAGGCCAGCGATGAGTTTGTCACCATATTCGGTGATACGAAGCACCCATTGACGGATAGGGCGGCGTTCGACCGGGAAACTGCCACGCTCAGAACGGGGACCTTCGGGCGTGTTGAATACCTCCTCGTTGGCGAGGACGGTGCCTAGCTCGGGGCAGAACCAGACCGGTTTCTCATCGACGTAGGCGAGGCCCTTTTTGAAAAGCTGCAAGAAGATCCATTGCGTCCACTTATAGTAGCCGGGATCTGTGGTGTTGACCTCGCGTGACCAGTCGTAAGCGAATCCGAGCTGGCGGAGCTGTGTCTTAAAGTGCGCAACGTTTTGCGTGGTGGTGTCACGAGGGTGCTGACCGGTCTTGATCGCGTATTGCTCGGTTGGCAGACCAAACGCGTCCCAGCCCATCGGGTGAAGCACGTTAAAGCCTTTGGCCTTTTTATAGCGTTTCAGCGCATCACTGGCGGTGTAGCCTTCGGGGTGACCAATATGTAAGCCCGCGCCAGAGGGGTAGGGGAACATGTCGAGGATGTAGAACGTGGGCTTGTCCTCGAAATCCTTCGCGGTGTAAGTTGCGTTTTGCTCCCAGAAATCCTGCCATTTTGGCTCGATTGCGGAAAAGTCGTAGTCTGTGGTCTGTGTTGCCATTATAGAAAACCACGGATTTAGAAGGTTCGTTTACAGTCAGTCAATATTGCAAAGCACCGCGTCGCGCTGATTCAAATCCTGTGATTGGGCAGATTAGCTTGATATTTTAAGCAGGCTTCTTTATCAATCAATCTCCCCATATGCGAATTCGACCCCCATTGATTTTTTTTATCGCCTTAGCATTTGTAATGACCGTCGCATGCTTACGTGGCGAGACCTCGGCAGTGGATGCATATAATAAGCAGGAAAAAAATCTGTCGCAAAAGCGTTTCGAACAGAAATCTTGGTCGGGGAATCAGAAGTCTGATCTGATGCAGAAGTCGTTTCCCTTTAAGCAATGGGACTCACATTATTCCTCACTCGGCTCGAAAAAGTCGAATATTTCGCTAACAGAATCTAAAGATAAAAAGCGCTTTAAGTCTGAAATGGTGGAATTTGATACTAAATCGATGGATATCTCGAAGTGGAATGGACGGTTGGCCGACCTCGAGCGTCAGGCCCAGATTAGCACAAATTCGACTGCGAAGAAGATCGAGAATAAACGTATGTATGAAAGGATGTTGCAGAAATCGAAGAGTTTTGCGGAGACCGGAGAGACTCTTTCGCTGCGCGAGATCAATCGCTTTCAGTTCCGGCAAAATCGCTCTGATACTGCCGTGCCCGTTCGAGC
>DJBY01000006.1:29670-42644 GCA_002430605.1 Opitutia bacterium UBA5964
AAGTAGTTTCTATCTAGTCGATGACGCTTCCTCGATACCAGTACCATTTGCTGACTGCTCTGGTCGTGATTGCCATTATTTGGCTGCTGCTACTCACCGGCTTTAGGGAATATTGGGGCTTTTGGCAAAGTCCTGACTCGTATGGTTTTTTGAAGAAAGAATATCCCGAGTGGATGCGTGATTATATCCATAGTTATTACGGTGCCACCTTTTGTTTTGTCGGCTTTGCTTTTGTTGGTTGGCTCATCATCGCGGTCGATTGTCTGCGGCAGGCATCCTCAGTTGCGTTATTCTACGGTAGACTGAGTGTGGTTTTGATGATTACGGTGCTCATCGGTGCTGTGGTCGGCGTGCGCTGCGCTAATAACTTGATTGGCTGGCTCGATTCGGGACGCCTGCATGGTTTTACGTATTTTCAGGTACGTGAATAGCGCCATGTGTGGCGAATGCCATGGCAGCGCTGTCGCTTTGCCCTCATCAAAGGGTTGACGCGGAGGCTGCATTGAACGCCTCTGCCACATCCAAGCGGAATACCCACTTAATCGCGAAATCGTCATCATCACGCGTAGGTGAGTGGGCAAAAGAAAACCCGCGAGTGTTTCGCGGGTTTTAAAAAGTGGCGGAGAAGATGGGATTTGAACCCATGGAACCCTTATGAGGTTCACTTCTTTAGCAAAGAAGCGCTTTCGGCCACTCAGCCACTTCTCCATACCAATACGGACGAAGAAAGCGGGCTGAGCGCGAAGATCAATCCTTATTTTCAGAGAATTTGAGAAACTCACCGAATCGTTGAAAATACTGGATATTCCGCGGAATTTCGGCAGATGCCGCAACGCAACGTGCTTCCGAATACTAGATGCGTCGCTCTTCGATGTCGTAGACGTCGAACCACATGTAAACAATTTTGTCGGATGGGATGAACTCTGCAATGTAACCTTCGAGATACACTTGTAGCTCAATCGGCATTTCACTGATCCGCTTGTAGCGTAGATCGTTGTTCCATTGTACCAGCGCCTCTTGTGTGTGCTCTGTGGCGTTGGCTTGGATCCATTCGGCAACCGCGGCATCATCGGCACCTGTTGCGGCGAAGGCTTTAAAGTCTTCCGCTGAGATCCCTGCGAAAGTGAGGAACAGTTGGTCGAGCGGGCAATCGAAGTGATACTCGCCTTCAGTGCCAGCGATCACCGCTCGGCATTTGTCGAGTGTGCGTCCCGCAATGACATAGCCGCCGAGTGTCGCGCGTGGGCTGCGTGGGAATTTTTTACAGAGATTGAGTGATTGTTTTTTTGATATCATAGGAATTAATTATCCATGAATCGGTCTGAGTGCAAATTCCAGCGATGGTTTTTAGTCTCGTGGCAGCCTGTTGCCCGTTGTGGTATTGAGCGGATAAGCGGCTAAAAGATGAGCATTTGCAAACATTGCGGAACGACCCCTTTTTCAGTCCTTTTCAGTCCAGCGCTACGGAAAAGCAGTAGAGTGCGTGCTTGCACGTCACCGCCAGTGCTCAAGCCCGTCTCTATGTCCGGAATCTGGCCTCATAAATTTAAATGAGTCGCCTGCTTCCCTTTGACTCGCTCGTTCTCAAGTAGAGCGTGCACTAGAATTATGAAATATTGGCCTGACCACTTTTCTTATCTGTTGGCGTGGAGGTGGTCGATCAGTGCCTGTGATTTTGAATTCATAATGAACGATATTTCTTATCATTATTGTGTTTTTGTGTCTGTCTGTAGCGCTTCAATTTTCGCAAACAGGGTCGGCAGTTTCCTTGGCATTGGTGTTTCGTTTCATTTGCAATACGCCGAGCTTTCCGAAAAAGTGCGCGTTCATGAAAATGCACCGTATCTTGGCCGTCGCCGCTTCCGAAATTATCAATGCCGTCTTCAGCGAGCAGAAAGTGCTCGATCGTGAGCTGGCGAAGACTTTTGAGTCACACCCGAAGTGGGGGAAGCGTGATCGCAGTTTTATTGCTGAAACGGTCTTCGAGGTCGTGCGTTGGCGGCGTGCATTGAGCTTTCTGACTGGTAGCGAGGAGACGAATGCGCTCTGTGCTGCGCAATGGTTACGGATGGGCTTTGAGCTGCCTGAATGGTGGATCTATGCAGGTGCCGATGTGGATACGATCAAAGCGCGTGAGTCTGAGCTGGCTCAGCAACACCGCGCGGTGCGTGAATCGATCCCAGATTGGCTGGATGCACTTGGGGCTGAAGAATTGGGCGACGCGTGGGATGGCGAATTGGCGGCGCTCAATCAACGCACTTGTGTTTACCTGCGCGTCAATACCCTGAAGTCAACCCGCGCCGAAGCGCTGGCATGGCTGGCCAGCTACAACATTGTCGCCAATGAAGTGCCTGGGCTGCCGAATGCGCTCTCGCTCAATCCTGGTAAAAATCTGGCCAAATCTTTGCGCTTAGATGGGCGCGTGGAGATTCAGGATGCGGGCTCGCAAATGATCGCGCCGCTGCTGGCTCCGCAACCAGGGGAGTGTATTATCGACACCTGTGCTGGTGCTGGTGGGAAGTCGCTCCACCTCGCAGCGTTGATGCAGAATCAGGGGCGTATCATCGGTATGGATATTGTCCCTAGAAAACTTAAGGAACTCGAACGCCGCGCGAAGCGGGCGCATCCAAAGCCATGCATCGAAACCAAGCTCATCAGTCCCAAAGTATTGGCAGGTCTCGCTGGCGTGGCTGACCGTGTGTTGATTGATGCGCCTTGCTCTGGCTTGGGCACATTAAAGCGTCAACCCGATCTAAAGTGGCGGCTCAAGCCAGCGCAACTGGATCGTGTTCGCACGATTCAGGCCGAGTTGTTGGATGCTTATACCGCGCTGCTGAAGCCCGGTGGCCGCTTGGTCTTCGCGACTTGTTCGGTGTTGCCGTCGGAGAACCGAGCCAATGTAGATCGTCTTTTGAGTGCGGGTGGTTTTGCGCTGCTAGAGGAGTGCACGGTCTCACCGGCAGCAACTGGCTATGACGGGTTTTATGCTGCGGCGTTAGTGAAGGATTCTGTCTGATCTTTTTAGGGTCATAGGAATTTTGCCGTCACACTGGCTGTTGTAGTTTTAAGCCCCGCGACATCGCCTTGATAGAGTAACTGTCCGCCGGCATCACCGCCGTCGGGGCCGATCTCCACTAAATAGTCCGCATCGGCAATCACGTCGAGGTGGTGCTCGATGACGATTACGGTGTGGCCCTTATCAACGAGGCGGTGCAAGAGTTCGATGAGGCGTTCGACGTCGCTTAAGTGGAGTCCTATAGTGGGCTCTTCGAGAATGTAGAGATTGCCTTGGCCTTTGTTGTATTGGAGCTCTTTGAACGTGGGCATGCCTTTGGCGAGTTCGCTCACTAGTTTAAGGCGTTGTGCTTCACCACCGGAAAGAGTGGGCGAATATTGGCCGAGTGCGATGTAGCCGAGTCCGGTTTCGACCATGGCGTCAAGTAGGCTTTTGAGGCCGGTGTGAAAGCTGAAGAATTCTGCGGCTTCTTCGAAGCTCATTTCAAGTGCATCGGCGATGTTTTTGCCATTCCAACGCAGCTCGTCGAGCTCGGCACCATAGCGGCGGCCGTTGCACTCATCACAAGTCACGTAGGTGTCGGGCATGAAGTTCATTTCGAGTTTCAGACGGCCTGCCCCTTTACAGGTTTCGCAACGTCCACCTTTGGTATTAAACGAGAAGGTGCCGGCGGTGTAGCCACGGAAACGCGCCTCGGCTAGGTTGGCGTAAATGTCGCGAATGATGTCGAACGCACCGATGTAAGTGGAGGGCGTGGAGCGCGGTGTTTTGCCGATGGGGGATTGATCGACCTCGATGACTTTGCGAACGCTCTCTGCTCCGCAGAGCGTTCGGAAGGTAGTGGAAAGTGAGGAGTGAGCAGTGGGGAGTTGGTTTGGAGTCAGCTTTGGTGACTTTGATTCGATTGCGGCCTCGACCAGAGGCTTGAGCAAGTCGCGGGTGAGGGTGGATTTACCTGCGCCGGAGACGCCGCAGATGGCGGTGAGGCGTTGCTTGGGGATTTGCACATCGAAGCCCTTGAGGTTGCGTAGTGCTGCGCCCTCTAGGCTGATCCATTGGTCGTTGCTCTTCTTTTTACGTGGGTTCCATGCTGCGGGAAGTTCGCGATGCGTGCCACGCAAGGGATGCGTCATGTTCTTGCGCAAATACTTCCCGGTGATGGATTTTTTGTTTTTACGCAGTTGTGCGAGTGTGCCGCTGGCTACGATCTCGCCGCCGTGGATGCCTGCGGCGGGGCCGATGTCGATGATCTGGTCGGCATGCTTCATCGTATCTTCGTCGTGTTCGACGACGAGGAGAGTATTGCCGCGATCGCGGAGTTGCTCGAGTGCGGTGATGAGCTGTGCATTGTCACGGGCGTGCAGGCCAATCGATGGCTCGTCCAGCACGTAGAGCACGCCAGATAGATTCGAGCCGAGTTGAGCGGCGAGTCGGATGCGTTGCGCTTCGCCTCCAGAAAGTGTGGCAGTGGCGCGGTTGAGCCCGAGATAGTTCAGCCCCACACGATCCATGAAGCGCATGCGCTCTTCGATTTCAGGCATGAGTTCAGCGAGCACGGGAGCACTACGCTTGTCGGTCTTGATTCGCTTAAGTGTTTTGAGGAGTTGACTCGGATTGAGCGAGAGCAGGTCAGGTAAGCTGACCGAGGTGTTGTTGGTTGAAGGTTGTTTGCTGTTGGATTTTTCGAGGTGGAGTCGAACCGAGCGGCTAAGCGGATTGAGGCGTGCGCCTTGGCAATCTGGGCAGGTGTCGCCATCGTCGAATTCGCCAGACGTACGGTAGCCGTGCGGGTCTAGATGATCGACGGTGCCTTCTTCTTCCTGGGCCATCCAGTCGAAGAGTTGGCCATAGCCACGACAGGTCGGGCACCACCCGCGTGGACTATTCCAAGAGAAGTGCTTCGGGTCGAGTTCGGGGAAGGCTTCGCCGGTGGTGGGATCGGTGCGACGCGTAGACAGCCAGGAGACGATTTCGTTGCGCGCGTTGAGCACGAAGGCGGTACCTTTGCCGAGTTTGAGGGCAGTTGTGAGTTGTTGTTTGAGGGTTGTTTGATGTTGGGTGAGGTCGGCAATGACGAGCTCGATGTCATGCTCGCTATAGCGGTCGAGTTTTTTGAAATCCTTGATCGGCACCAGCTGACCATCAATGCGCAAGGTCTCGTAGCTGTGGTCGCGTGCCCAGTCGGCCAGCGGTTGATGGTGCCCCTTACGGCCACGGATCAAAGGAGCGCAGAGGGTGAGTGTTTTTGCCTTTGGGTGTTCTTTGCGGATTGTTTGTAGGCGCTTGAGTAGTGCGCCTTCGCTTTGACTGACGACAGCTTCGCCAGTTGTAGGGGAATGTTGGATACCGATTCGTGCGTAAAGCAAGCGCAAGTGTTGGGCGACTTCGGTGATCGTGGCGACGGTGGATTTACGCGTGCCTTTGGTGACGCGCTGCTCGATGGCGACGGTGGGAGCAATGCCGCTGAGCTCATCGACATCTGCACGTGGCATTTGCTCAACGAACTGACGCGCATAGGCGGACATCGACTCCATGAAGCGGCGCTGGCCTTCGGCAAAAATGATATCAAATGCGAGGGATGACTTGCCGGAGCCGGACACGCCGGTGACGACGCTGATCTTATTGTGTGGGATCTCGCAGGAGATGTTTTTCAGGTTATGCTCTCTGGCTCCCCGGACGATGAGTGAGTGGGGGTGAGAGTTAGAATGGGAAGTGCTGTAAGTGGCTGCTGGTTCGGCGGCTATTAGTTCGACGTTTTTATCTGCGGACGACGCGTAGGTCGTTCCTCCCAGCGCTTCGCGTAGGTAGCGGGCAGTTTCGCAGTTGGTTTTTGCTATTTGTTCGGGGGTGCCTTGTGCGGTGATTTTACCTCCGCCAGAACCGGCTTCGGGGCCTAGCTCTACGATCCAGTCGGCGACTTTGAGGATGTCGATGTTATGTTCAATGACGATGAGTGAGTGTCCGGCATCCACCAGCTCTTGTAGTACACCGATGAGGCGCTTTACGTCGGCACGGTGGAGGCCTGTGGTCGGCTCGTCGATTAGGATTAAGGCGTGGCCAGATTTTTCGGCGACTTTACCTAGGTAGCGGACGAGTTTGAGGCGTTGCGATTCCCCGCCGGAAAGGGTGTTGAGTGGTTGACCCAGTTTTAAATAACCGAGGCCGACATCGATCAGAGGTTTAAGGCAGCGTGTGACTTTGGGGGTGTCGGCAAAGAAGGTGAGCGCGTCGTCGACATCCAGTTCAAGAATGTCGGCGATGGACTTGCCATTGAATTCGATCTCAAGGACTTCGGGTTTGAAGCGTTGCCCTTCGCAGGTTTGGCAGGGCACGAATAGATCGGATACGAATTGCATCTCGATGCGCTCGTAGCCGAGGCCTGAGCAGCTATCACAACGACCGTCGCCGCTGTTGAATGAGAAGTGGCCGGGCATCATGCCTGCGGACTGGGCGGACTCAAGTTTGGCAAAGAGTTTACGTATCTCACTCCACGCGTCGGAGTAGCTGGCGGGATTGGAGCGTGGCGTTTTACTGACGGGGCTTTGGTCAATCAGTACGACATCGGAAAGCGGCAGTGTGGACTCAATGTCTTTGATCGGAGCGGGGTCGTCTGTTATGAGTCCTTTCTGTGCGAGCAAATTTTGGTAGATGACGTTGTTGAGCAGGGTGCTTTTGCCGGAGCCCGAAACCCCACTGAGGCAGACGAAGGCTTGTTGCGGGATGTGCAGATCGACGTTGTTTAAGTTGTGCTTGGTGGCGCCGTAGATCGACAGTGTCTTTAAGTTGGAAGCTGGGAAAGTTGAAAGGTTAGCAGGTGCGGGGATGCGGGTTTTTCTAGGGGCATCAATCGTTTCGCGACCGGAGAGGAAGCGCCCAGTAGTTGTATCCGAAAATAGGATACTGTCGTAGTCGCCATTGAAAATTAGCTGGCCGCCGTGGATGCCTGGTTTGGGGCCGATTTCGATGAGGTTGTCGGCGGCGCGCATGACTGCTTCGTCGTGCTCCACGACGACGACAGTGTTGCCTTGGTCGGTGAGTCGGCGAAGAATGGAAATGAGGCGATCCATGTCGCGGGCGTGTAAGCCGACGGAGGGCTCGTCGAGCACGAAGAGTGTATCGACGAGAGACGAACCGAGGCAGGAGGTGAGGTTGACGCGCATGGTCTCGCCACCAGATAGGGTGCGGGAAGTACGGTCGAGTGTTAGGTAGCCGAGGCCGACTTGATCCAAGAAGCTTAGGCGACTAAGGATTCCAGTGAGGGCGGTGTCTTGAGAGTGAGAGTGCTCAGTGGACGAGGCGGAGTTAGTCCCACCCGTTGCGCTAGAGATCGGCGGCAACGACGGAGCGTTGCCCTCCAATAGGGTGATCAAATCACTGATGCTCTTTTGGTAGAGGTCGGGCAGTGTGTGGCCTTTCCATTTCCAGTTAAGTGCTTCGGCTTTGAGGCGTGAGCCGCCGCAGTCCGGACAGCGTGAATAGCTTCTGAATTTTGAGAGAAACACGCGGACGTGCATCTTGTAGATTTTACTCTGCAACCAGTCGAAGAAACGATAAATGCCATACCACTGATTGTTGTCTTCTTTGTAGTTCGGTTCGCCCTCCATAATGAAGGCGATCTCTTTTTTACGTAGCGTTGACCATGGTACGTCGGTGCGGATCTTGTGCTTTTTCGCTGCGCGTTGCAGGTCGCGCAGGCTTTCGCTATAGACTGCTCCTTGAAAAGCGCGGATGGCTCCATCATCGACGGATACGCTCTTGTCGGGCGTAACTAGGTTATAGTCGATTTCGATGATTCGCCCAAAGCCGCGGCATTTCTCGCATGCGCCGATCGGAGAATTGAATGAGAAGAGTGGTGGTGTGGCCGGTCGATAGGTGATGCCTGTCTCGGGGGAGTGCAGCCCGTGGGTGTATTCTGCCACGGTTGTGCCCTCTGTATCCAAAACATAGATGCGCCCTTTGCCAAAGGTGAGGGCGTGTTGCGCGGCTTCGATGAAGCGCGAGCGCGTCTTGGGTTCAACTGTGATCCGATCTTGGACGACGAGGAGTTGAGAGTGGTGACTAGTGAGTGGTGACTTGTCAGACTGGAGTTCGTCTATGCGGGTGATTTTGCCATCGAAGACGGCGCGGGTATAGCCTTGCGCGGAGAGCGGTTGCAGGATTTCGCTCCATTCAAACTTTTCGGGGCGTGTAATCGGAAAGGCAATGATACGGTTGGCATCGCGGTGGTCTTTGAGGAGTGCCTTCCATATGGATTGTGGATTGTCGTCGGTTATCGGTTGGCCAGTGGCGGGGTCGATCAGTGTGGCGACATTCGGAAACCAGGCTTTAAAGAAATCGCAGAGTTCGGTGATGGTGCCGACGGTGGAGCGGGAGGTTTTGACGGTGTTGGATTGTTGGATCGCGATGGATGGGCGAATGTTCTCGACCGAATCGACTTTGGGACGATCCATCAGATCCATGAACTGGCGGGTGTAGGGCGAAAAAGTCTCGACGTAGCGACGCTGGCCTTCGGCGTGCAGGGTCTCGAATACTAGGGAGGATTTGCCTGCGCCGCTGAGTCCGGTGACGACCGTGAGTTGACCGATGGGTAAGTCGAGGTCGAAGCCTTTGAGATTGTTTTGGCGGACGCCGCGCAGATGGATGTATTCTTTGGAGGCCATGTGGTGTGACGCGAAGTGAAAGGAAAGCCGAAATTGGTAGAGTGCTTAAACGCTATAGGCTGAGATACCTTACAGCTCAGTGTATTCCTGAAAAGAAAAGAAGGGTGCTTTCTTGTTCAGTTAGTGGCGCAGTTCTGCAATGCCTGGGGTGGCGCTGCACCGTCTCGGTGCGCATCTGGGTCTAGTCGGCGGGGGCTTCGTGTGGCGCGAGCCGCGGCTGCACTGCCGAACGATGGTTAAGCCTCTTCGGCGATCTTCTGGCCTTCTTCGAAGGCTCTGCGTAGTCGGTGGCGCAGGTGAGTGCGGCGGACTTGTTGATCGTTATTGCGAATGGCCATGGCGTAGGCGTCTAGAGAGCCGACGAGATAGACTTTTTGTCGAGCGCGAGTGATGCCTGTATAGACGAGGTTTCGCTGGAGGAGCATGAAGTGTTGCTTTAGTAAGGGAATGATGACGACTGGGTATTCACTGCCTTGGCTCTTATGGATCGAAATGCAGTAGGCGAGCTGCACTTCGGAGAGCTCGCCTTTGGTGTATTCGATCAGGTCACTGGAAAATTCGATGGTGAGTCCAGAGCTGTCTGCGGCGATCGCACGGATAATGCCCATGTCGCCGTTGAAGACGTTTTTGTCGTAGTTGTTACGGGTCTGGATGACTTTGTCGCCGATGCGAAAGGTGGAGGTGCCGTAAAGGATTTCGGCGGGGAGAGGCTTGTTGGTCTTTTCCCTGAAATGTGTTTGGCGGGCAGGGGCGTAATCGGGGTCGGAGCGAAGCTTGGATTCTGCGGCGGACTTGGGGTTGAGGCATTCTTGGATCTCGGCATTGAGCACGGTGATGCCGCCGGTGCCGCGGTGCATGGGCGACATGACTTGAATGTCTCGGACTGGGTGTACTTTGTGGTGCTTGGGGATGTAATCTCGGGCTAGATACAAAATCGCTTGGACGCATTGCTCGGGCGTGTCGGCTTCGATGAAACTGAAGTCCTTGCTGGCATCGAGATCGCGGAGGCTGCGGAAGGTTGAGCCTGGATGGGATTCACCATTGAGGATACCGTGAGCTGTGGTGACAATGCCGCTTTCTTTGCCTTGTCGATAAATGGTATTGAGCCGAGTGACAGTGGCGGGCGGGGCGGCCATGAGATCGCCCAAGACATTTCCGGCGCCAACAGAAGGGAGCTGGTCAGCGTCCCCTACCAGCAGTAAATGCGCACTGCTCGGGACCGCTTGTAGCAGGCTGGCGGCGAGGCGGGTGTCGAGCATACTGGTTTCATCCAGGATGAGTAAATCGCAGGGTAGTGGGTTGTCCTCGTTGTAAGTGAAGGTGCGCGAGGCGCCGTCGTATTTAAGCAGTCGATGGATCGTGCTTGCGGGCGCACCTGAGGCTTCGGCCAAGCGTTGCGCGGCACGGCCTGTGGGCGACGCGAGCAGGATGCGAGTACGCTTGGCGCGGAGGATGTCGACGACTGCGCGGAGGATGGTGGTTTTGCCTGTGCCAGGGCCACCGGTGATGATGGAGACTTTTGAAGTAAGTGTTTTGCGGACGGCCTCGGCCTGTTGATCGGCAAACTCGAAGCCAGCTTTTTGCTGCGCCCAAACGATCGCTGACTCGATCTTGATTATAGGTAAAATCGATGCGGTGCTGTCGATTCGGGCGATCGCTTCGGCGATGCGCTTTTCCGCGCTGGCGGTGGTGGGCATCTGACAGGCGGGGCCGAGGTATTCGTTCTTTTCATCGAAGGCCTTGATTGGAAGTAGTTTCTTGGCGTCGTTGAGCGCATGGATGCGTCGCTGAATATCGACGGGATCGACGCCGAGTAGCTTCGTGGCGTATTCGAGGATCATTTGCTCGGTGCCCAGTGTGTGCCCTTCGTCTTCGAGGGTGCGCATGGTATGGATGATGCCAGCGTCGATGCGTTCTTTGGAATTGGTGGGAAAACCGAGGTTGAGGGCTATTTTATCAGCGGTTTTGAAGCCAATGCGTTCGATATCTTCGGCGAGCCGATAGGGCTCGTCTTGTAGGATTCGTTTGGCACCGCTGCCATATTTTTTGACGAGTCGCACGCATTGGGACGGGGTGACGCCGTAGGTCTGCAGAAACATCATCACATCGCGTACCGCGCTTTGATCGTCCCACGCCGCTTTGATCGATTTGGCGCGAGTTTTGCCAATGCCGGGAATTTCATGAAGTCGGCCAGAGTTTTCGCTAATGATCTTCAGGGTGTCGGCTCCAAAGTGGTCGACGATTTTCTTGGCATAGGATTTGCCGATGCCATGAATGAGGCCGCTGCCGAGGTATTTGCGGATGCCGTGGACGGAGGCGGGAAGCTGGGACTTGAAGCTGCCGACTTTGAACTGATCACCGTGCGTGGTGTGGCGGGTCCATTGACCATTAAGCTTAAGCGTCTCGCCGCATTGTACGCCCGGGAGTGGGCCGAGGATGGTAACGGGGCGCTTGCCGTTGGCGACGCTGATCTCGGCCACGCAATAGGCATTCTCTTCGTTGAAGAAGATGATCCGTTCGAGGACGCCTGTGATGGATTCGTTTGAGTTGTTTTCTGCCATGGTTGCGGGCTTTTTAACAGACCTACAGAAGCGAGACAGAAGGTCAATGCGTGTATGGCTTCGCACGAAAAAGCCCTCGCGGAGTGCGAGGGCTTTTAAAATTAGCAGGCAGTGTTTATTGCGAGAGGATCACTGGGGGGCTTGGCGGTGATCCAGGAGGAGGGCCCGCTGGGCCTTGCTCGGCATCCATGGTGAAGATTAGATCGTCGAAAGGCACGTCGCCGATCGCAACGATTCCGCGCAAACTGAAGGGTGCCGGTGCTGCTTGAGCTTTCTGAATGCGAAGATCGTTAGCAGCCGGGGTGTATTTCGCGGGTTGAATCTTGTAGTCGCTCTTCAAACTTTCAGGAATATATCGGACGATGACGTATCTGCGTTCGATCTCATCAAAGGCGTGCTGTACACGTGTGCTCTCGCCTTTAATATCAACGGTGTATGAATCTTCGATGTCGTAGAAGAAGTCGCTTGGGACGCGAACGATTTCTTGCTCCTGCTGTGCTGCCATAAAGAATTCGAAGTTTGAATCGTAGTTGGCTGCTAGTTGTGCGCGTTCGATCTGGCCTAGTTCATTAGTAAAGGTGGCAACCCCAGTTTGCTTATCGGAGGTGAACTCTTCTGGTAAGTGGTTTGTTAGATATAATTGCAGTGTGCCTTGATTCCCTGAATTGAAGTTCATGGCGATGGTGCGCATCTGTGTCTTTTTACGTAGGTCAATAATGGCGATCGATTCTTCGCCACCAGGAAACTGATAGGAGGTGGTTGGATCATTATCCTGTAGGTTAAAGACTGAATCGAGGGCTCCGCCGCTAGCATAGATGATCCGGCTGCCGGTGTAGGCCCCCACGAAGTCGTAATCGATAACTGGAGACTGTGCTTTGATGGTTTCTTCAGTTGCTTCACCTTTGCCGAGTTGAATGTCAGCTTGTGTGATATTTAAAGGGCCAGTTGCCCCGAACTGTCCGATACGCCCCTCACCGATGATGTTGAACCGCACCAGCAGGTAGCGGGTATCCACTTCTGCGAAGGTGGTCGACGGGATGTCGCCTTGTTGGAATGCAATTAGTGGTGTCAGTTTTACCCATTTTCCAGTTTCGAGCGGGTCGAGGGCGTTTGAGGACATCAGTTGCATAGTGCCTGACGCGCTCTCGTTGTTGAAAAAGAAGCGGGACACCTTCATGAACTGACCTAAATCGATGATGTAATCGTGTTGTCCTTGAGGGATTGTGTAGGTGAGCGCTGAGTTGTCGCTGAGTAGGACAGATTCATCAAAATAGCCCACATCCGGTACTTGGACACGGAGGAATTGCTCGTCTTTAACGATCACTAGAGTCGCTCCCATATGCCATCGAGCTAGATTTTTCGGTACGCGCTGAAGTTGTTGCTCGCTAGCATTTGGGACGCGATAAAGGTCGATCGGCGGGGCGGATTGCGCCTGCGTGCTGGTATTGAGTGACAGTGCAACTCCAGCGAAAAATAATGCAGCGATTATTTTTTGAGATGTAAGGATTAATTTGCTCATTTAATTAATGGATTTATATGACTAAAGTCGAATATTGCAATGCCCATCAAAATCAATTTTTCGGAGGACTGCAATCCTCGAATAGCCAGTCGGATGACCGCTATTTAAGTCTTTACTGGCTGACCTTAAAAGCGTATGTTCCGATACTTATAGAGTATGTAATTCAGGTTCTAACGGTTCAGTTATTAAACTCTTAATCAAATTAAATTGTGATAACG
>DJBY01000021.1:0-3032 GCA_002430605.1 Opitutia bacterium UBA5964
TTCACTCACCCCTGCGGGGCCAGTTCGGCAGACCTCACAGACCATCTACGCGCTGCTCGCGCTTCGTCCAACTTTCATACATTACCACTTTCCCACTTTCCGACCTTCCCACTTTCATACTTTCATACTTTCATACTTTCACACTCATGCAAAATCCATTTCTACAAACAGACTTCCACATCCGCTGGTCTACCCTCACTCCCGACCACGTCGAGGCGGACATCAGCAAAGCACTGGTCGATGCCCAAGCCGCAGTCGATGCAGTCGCCGCCCGCAGCGCCAATACTCCCGAGACGCTGACCTACGCGAACACCATTGCCGCGCTCGACGACGGCCTTGAAACGCTCAACCGCGCCTGGGGCTTGGTCAGCCATCTCGACTCCGTGAACAACAGCCCCGAGTTGCGCGACGCTCATAACGCGATACTGCCCAAAGTTACTGAGTTCTTCTCCGGGATTCCGCTGAATGAGGCGCTTTGGAAAACACTCAAAACCTTCGGCGAAAGCACCGCCACCGATCAACTCTCCGCCGCCAAGCAGCGCTACGTCCACGAAACACTCGCCGACTTCCGCGAGCAAGGTGCCGACCTACCGCCGGAGAAAAAAGCCCGTGCCGCTGAAGTGCAGAAACGTCTCGCCGAGATCACACAGCAATACTCCGAGCACAGCCTCGACGCTACCAACGCGTGGGACAAGATCATCACCGACGAAGCCGAACTCGCCGGTCTGCCAGCGTCCGCCATCGCCGCCGCGAAACAAAACGCCGCTAAAAAGGGCCACGATAGCGCATGGCGCTTTACCCTGCAGGCGCCCTCACTCCTCCCGGTTCTGACCTACGCCGACAGCGACTCTCTGCGCCAAGAACTTTGGCAGGCCTACGCTGCAATCGGGCGCGGTAAAGAATACAACAATCAAGAACTTGTCCGCGAGATTCTCGACCTACGCTACGAATTTGCCCAACTCGTCGGCCAAGCAAACTTCGCCGACCACGTCACCGCCCGCCGTATGGCTGCCTCTGGCAATGCCGCACTCAAATTCGGCGAAGCCATCTTCGACAAGGTGCAAGCTCAATTCGTCGATGAGGTCAATGCGCTGCGCCAATTCAAAGCCGACAGCACCGATCAACCCCGCGACCTTCTCGAACCATGGGAAGTCGGCTACTGGGCGGAGAAGCAACGTCAAGCCAACTACGACTTCGACGAAGAGGCCCTGCGACCCTACTTCCCAATCAACCGCGTGATCTCCGGCATGTTCGACATCGCCCAACAGCTCTTCGGCCTCCGCATCGAAGAGCGCGCAGCCCAGTTCATCGCGGGAGGGACGACCTCCGCGTCGTCCGCCGAACCCAAGCCCGAACCCTCCTCTCAGCCCTCGGCTCTCAGCCCTTTATTACGCCCTCGGGTGCAAGCCTCTTCCCGCCCCGAAGTCTGGCATGAAGAAGTCAAATTCTACGACCTGTTCGACGCCGAATCCGACGAGCAACTCGGCTCCTTTTATGCCGACTGGCATCCGCGCGAACCGAAGCGTGGCGGCGCATGGATGAACTACCTGCTGACTGGCAACCGCGACGCCTCAATCGGCCCACGCACACCTCACCTCGGCTTGATCTGCGGGAACCTCACCCCATCCGTCGGCGACCAACCCGCGCTACTCAACCATCGCGAGGTCGAGACGATCTTCCACGAATTCGGCCATCTGCTGCATCACCTTTGCGGCGAAGTCGAAGTGAAGGCACTCAATGGCGTCAACGTGCCTTGGGACTTTGTCGAGCTGCCGTCACAGATCCTAGAAAACTGGTGCTGGGACCGCGAAAGCCTCGATCTGTTCGCCCGTCACCACGAAACTGGCGAGCCCATCCCGCAGGACTTGTTCGATAAAATGCTGGCCGCGCGCAACTACATGAAAGCCAGCGCCAACGCCCGCCAGCTCTCGTTTGGCAAGATGGATCTCGAGTTGCACATCAACTGGCCGACATCTCACAACAAGGACATTGATGCGTTCATCAAAAAGCAACTCGCCGGCTACAGCGCCGACTACAAGACCGAGCCGAAGTCGAACATCTTTAATTTCAGCCATCTTTTTAGCAGCCCCACTGGTTACGCCGCCGGCTACTATAGTTACAAGTGGGCCGAAGTGCTCGACGCCGACGCCTTTACTCGCTTCCAGAAAGAAGGCATCCTCAACGCCGCAACAGGTCGTGCTTTTCGCAACGAAATCCTAGCCAAAGGCAACTCCGAAGATCCTGCCCTGTTGTTCAAGCACTTCATGGGCCGCGCCCCCGATCCGGACGCCTTGCTCAAACGCGACGGCTTGATCTAGCAACGAAAGTTCACTCGCACACCGTGCGCGCAATCGCCTTTGCATGGCCGGGACTGGCCAACAAATCGATTGACGACTTACCTATCCCGCCTTCGCTCGCCGCGAATGAGACACTGAAAGCTCTGCCGAAGATGGCGAAGTAATGGCCGCGGCCGACCGCACTGAAAGGCTTAGCCCTGCAAATGGCGCAGATACAACTCCGCGCACGCTCGAGCATCGGATAGCGCATCGTGGTGATTGAGCGCGATGCTGTGCTCATCACACAGTACATTGAGCTTCTTCTTGTAGATTTTATAGGTGCACGCCGGCTCGTAGCTCGGCTCGGCCATACCATAGAATTCCAGCGTCTTGCGCAGGCAGGAAAAATCAAATGCACCGTTATGCGCAACCAACGTGTGCCCCTCAATAAACGGACGAATTTGCGGCCAAACTGCATCGAAGAACGGCGCATCCTCGGTGTCGTCCTCGGTCAGCCCATGCACATTGGTATTCCAATAACTGTAGGTATTCTCCGGCGGTTGCACCAAGATGCTCAGTTGCTCAACGACTTGACCCTGCTCAACGCGGACGAGTCCGATCTGGCAAATACTGGAACGCGCAGGCTGCGCAGTTTCAAAATCAATCGCGGTAAAGGTAGGCATAGCCATCACAGAGCGACCAGAATTCTGCTAAGGCAACCGCTATCTACTGCGAAAATGGCCATCCGAATCACAT
>DJBY01000021.1:3224-4453 GCA_002430605.1 Opitutia bacterium UBA5964
GTCACATTAGATGCAGATGTCGAACAATACATCCGCAATGCCTGCCAGAAACGACGCAAGAGCTTCAAGCGCGTCCTCAACGATGCGCTCCGCGAATCGCTCAAACCAGCAGACACAAAAAGAGAACTACTGCCCCCCCGAGCAATGGGACTGACGGTTGGCGTCGATCCACGCCGTTTAAGCGATTTCGCGGATGAATTAGAGGCGGATGCATTCCTCGCCGCTAAGAATCCAGCAACCGACAAAGGCACAAGCAAATGATCCTACCAGACGCCAATCTACTGTTATATGCCGTCAACACTGACAGCATAGACCACAGTAAATCTCTAAAATGGTGGCAGGACTTAATCGAAAGCGACGCTGCCGTCGGACTCTACACTGGCGTCGTCTTTGCTTTTGTGAGGCTATCCACCAATCGTCGCGTCTTCGCACAACCACTCACCACACAAGAAGCATTTGCCTATCTACACAACTGGCTGGACTTCCCCGCCGTCAGTTTGATTGATGCCGAACTAGAAGACCTCGACACAACCGAAGCGCTACTCACCGCAGCTGGCACAGCCGCCAACCTCGTTAGCGATGCACAAATAGCCGCAGCCGCGTTGCGACTCAATGCAACCGTTCACAGCGCCGATGCCGACTTCGCACGTTTCCCAAAAGTCAAATGGTTCAATCCGCTCGACCATTAAAAGGCACAAGCTCCCCGGACACTGCACGATTGGAATTCTAATACGCGGAATGCGCGTCTCCCGCCCTTCCTCAATCAACGCAGTGCTATAACCATTCAACACCCCCGTCTTCAAGCGACTACGCCAACAATAGCGGCCAGTCATCACGATTGCTATACGAAGTTTTGAATCCGACACGCTACTAGTATAATCCGCGACTTTTACCTTTTAAGTCGTAAGCTTTACGCTCCCACTGCGTTTTAATTTAACCAACATGAATTCAAATTTAGAGAGCCCCGCGACAAGCACCACATCGGCAACTGCTCAGCCCGTGCTGGAGGTGTCGGCTGTGCATAAAGCCTACGGCAAGGTGGAGGTGCTGCATGGCGTCGACCTCACAATTGCCGCCGGCGAGCGCGTCGCACTGATGGGGCCGAGCGGCAGTGGTAAATCGACGCTGCTCAACTGCCTCTCTGGAATCGAACCAGTCGATGCCGGAACCATTCGAGTCGGCAGCTATGCACTGTCCGATGCCAGCGAATCCGAATTGGAACGCTATCG
>DJBY01000021.1:4559-4996 GCA_002430605.1 Opitutia bacterium UBA5964
GATGCGCTGAGCGGTGGTGAGCGGCAACGCGTGGCAATCGCCCGCGCGATTATGCATCGCCCGCAAGTGATTTTAGCCGACGAACCGACTGGCAGTTTAGATTCGAGCAGTGGCGATCGCATCTTGGATTTGCTCGAGTCCCTGTCGCGCCAATATTCCATTGCACTGCTGCTGGTGACTCACGAGTCGAGTGCGACGCGCATCTGTGAGCGTGTCGTGCACATGAAAGATGGTTGCATCGTAAGCGCCTAAGCAAGCGGTAGCATTATGCGGTTTTTTACAGAGTCACGTGTCGCCCTACTGTTACTGCGCAAGTTGTCGCTGCGGCACTGGCGCACGAGCTGGGGCAACTACCTCGTTCTCATCGCAATTGTCTCGATCGGCGTGGGTGCCTTCAGCGGAATACGGCAAGCCATTCGCGCGGCATCCGCTAATTT
>DJBY01000123.1:0-29465 GCA_002430605.1 Opitutia bacterium UBA5964
GCGGTCTGTGAGGAGCTGCAGTGCCAATTAGGCGAATAACGCGGGTGCCTGAGGTCGCCCGATTTGTAGTCCTAGTCTTCTTGGAATCGCTGGTGTCCTGCGCTTTTCTGTTCCTTTAGTTGGGCGAGTTGTTCCGATGCGGCGGCGAAGTCTTCAGCTTTGAGCGCTGCGAGTAGCTGCTCGAGTGTTTGTATGCTTTTTTGCATGGCCGCGGTATAGCTGGCGGTCATGCTGGTTTTTTCCTCAGTCGCGAGTGTGTTTGCAAGTGCTGGGACTAACTCGACCGATGCTTTGGCATGCTCGAGGATGATCTCGACTTGTGAGATGTATTCGGCGCGCTGGTCGGGGTTGGGCCCACTGCGAAATGCTTTTGATAGGCTGCGATAGGCCGCGTTCATTGCCGACATTTCTTTGGCCAAAGGGGTATCCTCGTCCTCGCCGAAGGTACTACCCGCGGTGAGGCAAGCGAGCGAGAGCAGGATGATCGTTTTAAAGTAATGAGTCATATTCGGTGGCGTGTATTGTAGCTGCTGAGAGCGGGTCGGAAATCGTGGTGTTACAGGTTAATCGCGGCGGCCGCCTCGGGTTTCCAAGCGGCGTCAATTTTGGCTAAAAACGCTGCGGGCGGACGCAGGGCTTTGCCGTGTGTATCCATAAAGCCATGGCTGGTGCTGCCAGTGGCGAGAAGGGTGTCGCCGCGGCGCACTTCGTAGTCGAAGTGGAACCGGGCACGTGGTTTTTCGCGCATGAACAGGTGAATTTGCAGCCGGTCGTCAAAGCGCGCGGGGCGTTTGTATGCCGCGCTGGCAGTGAGCACGGGCAGGCGCAGATTGCTGGCCTCAATTTCGAGGTAGGGAATGCCGATCTCGTCGAGCATCAAGATGCGGGCGGTCTCGAACCAGACGAGATAGTTGCTGTGGTAGACCACATCCATGCGGTCGGTTTCGGCGTAGCGGACGCGTATCTGCGAAATTGTATGAATCATTGCGCGGTAGTGTGTGGCCTGCTGCGGGAGGAGTGAAGAGTGAAATGCGTGAAATGTTGTGGCGTCGTTGCTTGCAACGGCCGTGTCCCGATTCACCTCGATGAGGCCGTTGCAAGCAACGACGCCACGCACTTTGATTAAAGTCAGGAATTGTTGAGGCTGTCTTTGCGCAAAGTCCCTGCACGCAGACTTGCCATGCCGGTGTTTCCGTTGCACGGTGCGCGGATACTTATGGGTAAAACGGATCGAATTTTTGTGTATATTATGGGCTTTGTGTTGGGCTCGTTGTTGGTGGCGATGATTATGAATCGGCGGACGCTCAAGGAACAGGCGAGTGTCGATCCGTGGGTGACGCATAATGCGGCGGCAGTCAAAGCCGGCGCCGAGGAGCTGCCCGAGGGGCTGCCAGAGGTGATTCAGAGAGGTAAGATTCTAGATTTCGGCACTTTGCCGAGCGCGGCGGAACCGCAAGTCAAGGTCTGGCACCTGAATTTTGCCCAGAGTTACCCATATGTGCGGGTGGTTGAGGATCTCTCGACCGGTGAGTTCTCGTATATGGCAGCCGATCAGATCTTGATCGAACTGGCGGACGGGGTGGATGTGACTGCGCTCCAGCCGATGCTCGACGAGCTACAGCTGCGTCTGCGGATGTTTAACCGAAGAGACCAGATTGCGGTAGTCGGGGTATTGAACACGCAGATAGATGCAGTGCCAGCGACAATCGCAGCGCTGCAGCCGTATGCGCAGCTGTTTCGAGCAGTCGGGCCGGATGTGATCGAGTTTAAGTAGGCCCATTTGGAATCGAACGCGGCAGATTTTGCGCAGCGTGAACCGTCATTTGGAACTAAACGGATAAAAAAGTGCCAGAGAAGCGAGATATGCCGCTATAAAGCAACATAGGCATTGACCGAAAAATCCCTTTCCACTTTTATAGCGCGCTTTTTCCTAGAACTGCCTATTTCGGGCGATACCAATTATTTTATGAGCACAGTTAAAACCGACGTCCAAGACATTAACGAAACACGCAAGACGATCACCGTGAGTGTCGCAGCGATAGAAATCGCCACGATTGAGGCGAGCCTGATCAAAGAATTCCAGCGCGATGCGAAGATTCCAGGCTTCCGTCCGGGTAAAGCCCCCGAGAACATGATCCGCATGCGCTACGCCAAGGAGCTGAAGTCAGAGCTCTCTCAACGCGTTGTGTCGAAGGCACACCAAGAAGGTGTTGCGAAGTCTGATTTCGAAATCTTCGGGGTCGTTGACCTCAATAAAGGCGAGATCGCTGCTGGTTCCGACGCAACCATCACTTTCACTGTCGATGTGCTGCAAGCCTTTGAGGTGCCAGTTTACCAAGGTCTGAAGATCACGAACGAGCCAACAGCAGCATCTGCCGAAGAGGTCGAGAAGATGTTTGAGCAATTACTCAGCCAACGGGCCGAGTTCAATGTAACTGAGAAGGCTGCTGATAAGGGCGACTACGTACGCTGCTCCTACGAAGGTAAGATCGGTGACGAACTCGTCGCGGATCTCGTTCCTGAAACTCCAATGTATGGCTCGCAGAAGGTCACGTGGGAAGAAGCTGGTGCAGAAGGCACGCCCGGTGTGCAAGCGATCGTTGACGGTGTGGTCGGCATGAAGGCTGGCGACGAAAAGGAAGTCACCATGGAATTCCCAGAAGACTTCAAGCCAGAAGTGCTTGCTGGTAAGACCGCGGTGTACTCCTTGAAAGCAGATGAAGTGCGCGAGAAGGTGATGCCAGTCCTAGACGATGTATTCTTCGCGAGCGTGCAGGTGAAAGATGAAGCGGAGTTGCGTGAGCGCATCAGCGAGAACATCGAAAACCAAAAGAAGCAGCAGAATTTCAATGCTGAGCGTCAGCAAATCACAGAGCAGCTTCTAGCAAGTGTCGAGTTCGCGATCCCTGAAAGCGGGATCGAGAGCGAAACAGAAGCAGTGCTGCGTGACTTTATGCAGCGCAATATGCAGCAGGGCGCTTCCGAGGCAGACTTCGAAGCACACAAGGAGCAGCTCCACGAAGGTGCGAGTAAGGCCGCGCATGATCGCCTTAAGTCTCGCCTGATCCTCAGTAAGATTGCTGAAAAGGAAAAGGTGCAGGCCGAGAACGACGACTTCAGCCGCATGATTATGATGCAAGCACAGCAGTCTGGCGAAAAGCCGGAGAAGATCGTGAAGGAAATTCAAAAGGATCAGAATCGCATCAACAACATGCGCAGTGAAATCCTGTTGGGTAAGACGATGGATCTGATCCTCGACAAGGCTGAGCGCGAAACAGTTGCAGCGGCAACTGTCGAAGCTTAAGCTTATTTGTTAAAAGCGCTGGATAATCTGTGACAGATCCTCTATGGTCAGCGCAGAATTCTATCACCATCATCCTACTATTATAAATTATCGTGAGTTACGTTCCACTACCTACAGTCTATGAGCGCGAAGGGCGCACCGAGCGCGCTTGGGATATTTACAGCCGTCTCTTGCGCGATCGTATCATTTTTATCGGCACGCCGATCAATGACTTCGTCGCCAACGCCGTGGTTGCGCAGATGCTCTTCCTGCAAATGGATGATCCGAAGAAGGACATCAGCCTGTATATCAATTGCCCGGGTGGCAGTGTGACCGATGGCATGGCGATCTACGATACGATGAACTTCCTGCAGTGTGACATTGTCACTTACTGCGTGGGGCAGGCCGCCAGCATGGCGACGCTGCTACTTGCTGCGGGCACTAAAGGCAAACGCTACGCGCTGCCAAATAGCCGTGTGATGATGCACCAGCCGACTGGTGGTGCCACGGGTCAGACTTCCGACATCTCGATCGCCGCGAAGGAGATCCTCCGTTGGCGTGCACAGATGAACGAGTTGCTCGCCCACCACACCAACAAGACTGCTGCTGAGATCGCGTCTGATTCAGACCGCGATTTCTATCTCACCGCGAAAGAAGCGATGGAATACGGGATCGTCGATAAGGTGATCGAGAGTAAGCACAGCGCATCATAATTCAGAGCAGAGACTTTTACTAGTATGGCAAAATCGACACGGATGACTTTTTGCTCGTTTTGCGGTAAAGCGCAGAATGAAGTGCGCAAGATGATTGCAGGCCCAGCAGGTGTACACATCTGCGATTCTTGCGTGTCTGTGTGCAAGACCATCATTGATCGCGAACTCTCTGGTGCGCCGGAAGAGACCGCGGCCAGCAAGGCTGCGGTTGCTGAAGGTGCAGGTCTTTTCAATATGCTCAAGCCGGCCGAAATCACGGCGGGCTTGGATCAGCATATTATCAGCCAAGATTACGCGAAGCGTGCTCTGGCGGTGGCAGTGTATAATCACTACAAACGCTTGCGCTCAGAAAATCGTATCGACAGCGCAACAGATTTTTCGGATCTCGATGGCAAGTTCGCCGACGTGCAAGTGGAGAAGAGCAACATTCTCCTTCTCGGTCCGACCGGCACTGGTAAAACATTACTTGCGCGCACGTTAGCTAAGATGCTCGATGTGCCGTTTGCGATTGCAGATGCCACCACTTTGACTGAAGCCGGTTATGTCGGGGAAGATGTTGAGAATATTGTCCTGCGACTATTACAGTCAGCGGATTACGATGTGAAAAAAGCCGAGTGTGGTATCATCTACGTCGACGAAATTGATAAGATCGGGCGCAAGACAGACAACGTCTCGATCACTCGCGATGTTTCTGGTGAAGGAGTGCAACAAGCACTGCTTAAGATTTTAGAAGGCACGGTTTGTAATGTGCCGCCACAGGGCGGACGTAAGCACCCGAACCAAGAATACATCCAGCTCGATACTTCGAACATCCTCTTCATTTGTGGTGGTGCATTCGTCGGGCTTGATAAAATCGTCCAGGGCCGTATTGGCTCGAAGGCGATGGGCTTCGATACCCAGCATAATCTCCGTATGAATGAGGTGCCGCTGAGTGAGTTGCTCCGCGATACAAAACCGGAAGACTTGGTGCACTTCGGTATGATACCTGAGTTTATCGGACGGTTACCGATGGTTGCGGTGCTCGATGAGTTGAGTCGTTCCGATTTGGAACATATCTTACAGAATACGAAAAATTCATTGCTCAAGCAATACGGGAAGCTCTTCTTAATGGAAGGTGTAAAGCTACACTTTACACGCGATGCCGTTGCCGCGATCGCTGATAAGGCGATTGAGCTGAAGACCGGTGCGCGTGCACTGCGCGCGATCATGGAGCGTATCATGCTCGATGTGATGTATGACTTACCGCAGACTGAAAATGTCGATGAGGTGGTGATTAATCGCTCGGTCGTCGAAGGGCGCGGCAAGCCTAAGTTCAAATTTCACAAGGCAGTCAAAGCAACGAAGTCTAAGGCTGCGGAATCTCAAGCGGCTGAGTCGAAAGAAGCGGATAGCTCCGCTGACGCCGCTTAGTTTTGGTAGAATTGCCACCAGTCAGTGGTTAGGCATCCCTGAAAAGCAATACGCGTTAATCGGAATCAAGCTAGATCAGTGGAGGGAAACGCTCCGTCGTTTCCACCTGATTTAAATGGGATCTGATACTACGTTCGGAAATGACAGAGCATTTCCCTCCACCTCAGGCAGCTTTATTCGATAACATCGTCTTTAGATGCTTATAGCCGACCAGCTTTTGACTGTCTTCATCCCAGAGCCGCAGCTTGAGTGATTTTAAACTGGTGCGCAATGTGAGTTCTGGCACTTGCTGGAAGAACGGCTCTGCATTGTGGCATTGCTCCAAGGAATAGTTGGGGATGCGAGAGCTCAGGTGGTGAATGTGGTGATAGCCAATGTTACCTGAGAACCATTGCAGGATTTTGGGTAGTTTGTAGAACGAGCTGCCTTTCATGGCGGAGAGTGTGTAGTCCCACTCTTCGCCGCTGCGCCAATAGGTATCCTCGAATTGATGCTGCACATAAAACAGCCACACGCCGAGTGTGCCTGCGACCGCTGTGACTGTTAGTTGTATCAATAAATAATTCCAGAAACCAAATATGGCACTCATGGCGATCGCATAAACGAGGATGGTTGCATTCATTGCCCACACCGAGCGCTTATCGAGCTTGCTGGCGCTGGTGTAAGCGACGCGTTGATAAAATAGGAATAGGCCGAGTGGAATGAGGCCGAAGAGCACAAAGGGATTACGCGTGAGTCGGTAGCAGAAGCGTTCCCAGCGAGGGGCTGTTAGATATTCGTTGACCGTCATCGTCCATACGTCGCCGATGCCGCGTTGGTCGAGATTTCCAGATGTGCCGTGATGAACGGCATGTTGCCAGCGCCAATGGCGATAAGGCGTCAGCGTTAGCAGGCCTGAAATAAAGCCGACGATATTATTGGCCTTTTTTGAGCGAAAGTAGGAGCCATGGCCACAGTCGTGAAAGATGATGAAGACGCGGACGAGGAATAACCCAGCCAGGATTGCAAGTGTGATGGTGAGTACCCAAGAGACTGTCATCGTGAAATACATGAGAGCCCAGAGGCCGATGTAGGGGATCACGGTGTTGGTGATTTGCCAGACGCTTTTCTTCAGGCAAGGCTGTTGGTATTGCGCCACGATCTTACGCCATGAGGTTGGAGCCTCGACCTGCTTGGATGTGAGGGGAAGTGTTTCGTCTGAAACTGAATGATGGGTCTGGGTGTCCATTTTATATGTGACAGGTGTTTATATGAAAGTGACTGCTATTGGAAGTTTTATCTAAAATAGCAAGGGCTTGTTGCTCGGCGATGCGCATGGCTGCTCGGTCGGTTTCGTTGCGGTCGTCGTAGCCAGCCAAATGGAGCCAGCCGTGCACCAGGTAGAGGCTCAGTTCGCGGCTAAACGGTTCGCCGAGCTCTTCGGCGCGGCTGAGTGCGTGATCGACCGAGACGATAATTTCGCCTGCTGATTCCATCTCAGTGCTGGCTGGAAAGGTAATGACGTCGGTGGCGCTGGGGTCGTTCATGAAGTCGTCGTGTATTTGACCGATGGTGGCATCGGTGACGAACACCACAGATAATTCGCCCTGCGCAATTGGAAATGCACTCGATGCTTCGATCGCGCGATACAGTTGCTTGGTCGCCTCGATCGGGTCGGCAAGTGCTTTATACTGGTTGCTTATTTCCAGATGGATTCGACTCATTATCTTGAGGGGATTGATTGGTTTTGCCTTTGCTCACATTCTTGTCGTTGATTTCCTTTGGGTATTCCACGCGGGAGTGTAGCATGTTGAGCAACGTGTAGGTGAAGCTGCTACGGATCTCGTGTAGCTCCTTAAAGGTCAGTGGGCATTCGTCAAGTTGGCCGTCTTCGATTCGGCTTTTGAACATACTATCGATGAGTTCCTCGATCGCGGGTTGGGTGACTTTTTTCAGGCTGCGGCTGGCTGCTTCGACACCATCGGCAAAAAAGATAATTGCACTTTCTTTGAAGGCCGGACGTGGGCCATCATAGCGGTAGGTGCTTTCATCCACTTTCTTGCCTTCCTGTACCTTCCCTTGTTTGTCGGAAAAGGGGGACTTGGTGTGCTTGTTCTGTTCCTGTTGCGCTTGGTGGTAGAAGTATTGGATCAGCCCAGTGCCGTGGTGTTGGCGAATAACATCCATAATGACCCGTGGCAGGCCATGTTTACGGGCGAGCTCGACGCCTTCCTTGACGTGGGCCTTGATCACCAGCGCGCTCATCGAAGGATTTTTTTCTTCGTGTGGGTTGACGCCGCCTTTTTGGTTCTCGGCAAAATACTCAGGTTTGACCAGCTTGCCAATGTCGTGGAACAGGCAGCAAACGCGGCAGAGCAGTGGGCTAGCGCCGATTGCTGCGGCCGCGTTTTCTGAGAGGTTGGCGACCATCAGGCTGTGGTGATAAGTGCCCGGTGCTTCCATCTGCATGCGGCGCAGCAGCGGGTGATTGAAGTCGGTGAGTTCGAGTAGTGTAATCTCGGTGGTGATTTTGAAGAGCTGCTCAAATATGGGCAGTAGGCCCACTGCCAGCACGCCGGAAAGAGCCCCGACGATAAGCGCAATAAAGGCTTGTTGACCGACAAGCCCGATGGAGAGGTGGCCGATGAGGCCTAGCAGCGCACCAGAGATTGCCGCGGTGACGCCTGCCATGAGTCCGGCTCGGACGAGCATCGAGCGCTTCCGGATATGCGCCGAGATGAAGCTGCCGACGACGCCGGAAAGAAAAGCGATCAGGAGGAACTCGACGGAATTATCCTGAATGATACCGAATAGCACCGCTATGATCAGTGCGGAGATGACTGCGGGGGCGGTGCCGACTAGCACGGCGACGATCATCGGCGCCAGCGCATAGGGGGCAAGGTAGGGTAGCATGCCCAACGAAGGGCGATTGTTGAGGAGGGCGATGTCGCCGATTTCCATGATCAGGCGAATGATCAGGAGATTGAGTAGGATGCTGACTGTGGCAATGGCGATCGCGCGGTTTCGCTTGTGGAAATTGCGCAACCCTTGTTTCACATAGACCATCACTGCGACGAGTAGAATGAGTGTGAGCGTCAGGCGTTCGAGGAAGAGTGGATTAAAAACGAGGGAGTCTCCACCGCGGGCAAGCTCGGCATCGTGATAGGCTTGCAGGCATTCAATATCAATTTCGGTAATAATGGAGCCTGGCTCGATCAGAGTGTCGCCTTCTTTAAAGGTAATCGTCGGTGGGGTGATTTCGCTAATGGCGCGCTCAATTGCGCGAGTTGTGCCAGCTGCGCTGTACAGCAAGTTCGGCTGTAGGCCGGCTCTGAATATGTCAAACAGCGCGCGGGCCTTGGCTCGATTGCCCGAGAGTGCATCGAGCCGGACACGTAGTGCAATGAGCGCATCATCATGCGAGCGCGAGGAGGGTAGATTGTAGCGTCCTTCCTCATCGACCAACTGAATGACGGTCACTTGCGGGGAATTACCACCTGACTTGAGGTTGGAGTAGATGCCGTCGTCATAGAGTGATTTGAGGACGTTGAGTGCGTCGTTGGTCAAACCGGAACGTTCCTTCGGATTGGTTTGAGTGGTAAATGAGGTGATCGTCTCGGGGGCGATCTCTAAGCCAGCCGTTTCGATCAGTTGTTTGGCGGTGGTTTCCAGCTCTGCGGTGACAACCTCTTGGCCTTCGGCTTCGTGATCAATCAAAGTCTTGGCAATGCTGGTATTGATGTCGCTAATGATCTGACGAAAGTCTTCGTAGGGTTTAAAAGTGCGTTGAAACACGGGAGGCACTTGTGCGCGCACGGCTCGCACCTGCTCTTCGAGCAGCACTTGGCTAGTTTGTTCGAAGGCAAATTCGGCGACGATTCGTGATGAGGCCGGCTGATTGAGGATGACTTGCGGGCCTTGGGACTTTTGACCGAGAAAGCAGATGATCACGACGAGTGCGGTAAACAGCAGGAAGAGTCCTGTCTCGACGATGCGACTGGTTTCGAAAAAGTGCGAGGCACCGATCCGCTCAGCCCCTCGACCGGCGCGCTCCTTTTTCAATGGGAGTTGCAGGTCTTTCGCTTTGCGCGCGGATTTTTTTTTGAAGAATGCGGCCATGGGCTGTTTTTTTAAAAGGGAGTCAGTCGGTAAACTGGTGGCTGTGAGTTATGCTTAAATACCAGCAGGGAAGGTAGTGGCAATCGACAATCATTCTACACGACGGACGTAGGCATTGATAATATTTTGAACCAGAGGGTGTCGTACCACATCTTGTCCGTCAAAGTAGAAGAGCACTAGGTCTTCGATGTTCTTGAGCAGCCGTGCGGCTTCTTTCAGGCCAGATTGCTTGGCCTTCGGTAAATCGATTTGGGTGATGTCGCCGGTGATGACCATACGGCTACCGTCTCCTAGACGGGTGAGGAACATCATCATTTGCTCATGGGTGGTGTTTTGCGCCTCATCGAGCACGACGAAGGCATTAGCGAGGGTGCGGCCGCGCATGAAAGCGAGTGGCGCGATTTCGATGATACCCCGCTCGACCATCTGCATGGTCAGCTCTTTACCCATCATGTCATGCATCGCATCATAGAGCGGAGTGAGGTAGGGCAGAATCTTTTCCTGTAGTTCGCCAGGCAGAAAACCGAGCGCTTCGCCTGCTTCGACTGCGGGGCGAGTGAGAACGATACGCTCGACTTTGCCGGCTAGGAGCTCTTTGAGCGCCATCGCCATGGCGAGGTAAGTCTTACCAGTGCCGGCGGGGCCGATGCCGAAGGTCACTGTATTCTGGTCAATACACTGTAAATAGCGCTTTTGATTGAGTGTTTTGGGAATGATACTCAGGCGCTTAAGCTTGATGACTAAGGGGTTACTATAAACCTCACGCAGTTCGTTAGACTTACCCTCGGCGATACAGCGCAGAGTGTAGTGGAAGTCGGAAGTGCGGATGCGGATACCTTGCTGGTGCGCGGCATCGAGAAAGTGAAAGAGTTCTTGGACTTGCGCGATGCCTGCGGCGGAGCCTTCGATGCTGACCCAGTCGTCGCGGCTGGCGAGCGCGACATCGAGCATGCGCTCGGCTTCGATCAGGTTGCGCGTGTCCTTCGCGTATAGCTGACTGAGCAGTCGTGAGCTGGCGAAATGTATGGTTTCAGTAGGCACAGAGAAATTGGATGTAATGGTGAGTGGGCGGCGTCGCAATAAATGCGAGCAGTGCGCCGGGATGAACGAATTGCTCAGCTTGGGTCATCGATGTAGGCGTGCAACCGTTCCCACATGGCATCCATCGAGTCGGGCAGCACCCGGGTGTTGCCGATCACAGGCATGAAGTTGGTGTCGCCTTCCCAGCGCGGCACGACGTGGCAATGTAAATGGCAGGGGATGCCGGCTCCGGCGGCTTTGCCAAAGTTGAATCCGGTGTTGAAACCGCTTGGCTGCAAGGCGCGGGAGAGGATCTGCTGGGCTTTTACGATCAAGTCCATTAGTTCGTGGCGCTCCTCCGTCTTGAGCGCTTCGAGTTCGCCGACTTCCCTGTAGGGCAGCACGAGCAGATGGCCTGCATTGTATGGGTAGCGATTCATTACGATGTAGTTCCACTGCCCACGAAACAGAATGTATTCCTTTTTATCATCGCCGCTTTGGTGAATCTGCGTGAAGGGGTTGCCGCCATCATCGCGATTCTTCGGTGCAAGAATATAGGGCATCCGCCAATAAGCATGTAGGCCCGGCATCGATGGCGGAAGTTGCGGGGAAGAATTATCGGAAGTGGTATCGACCATAAAATGACCCATAAGAGTAAGGTGCTATGTCGGGGCGTCGATTATTTATTGAGGTGAGTTTTCAGCCGTTTTTTAGTGGTTTTGTCGGTTTCAGTGAGCTTTTTGAGGGTTGCATTCGCAAGAGGAGACTTTCATAAAATGAGTGTTATCATTGTTTAATCCCTACCTCTTTTCGTCGGCATCGTGAGTGATTCAACCCAGGCTTTCAGTTTTAAAAATTTAGCTCGAGATCAACTGGTTGCCATTGGCATGCTGCTTGGCTTCGCAGTCTATACCATCTGGGATCAATTCTTCTGGTGGGGTGCGCGTGAGGATTATAGTTTCGGCTATTTGGTGCCCTTCTTTGCGATCTACGTGATTTACGACCGTTGGCCAGTGATCCGCAGCTATTTGCTGCGTGGTGACGCTCCGGAGGTGGTCGGCACACCTGCTGCTTCAGTCGCCACTGGTGTTACGCAGTTATTTGAGTGGCTCGCGTATGCAGTGTTTCTCGGCGGATTGAGTCTTTTCGCGATCGGTGCGTTGCTGCGCTCGGTCACTGGGCCGCAAAATCCAGCTTCGTTGTCGATAGCTGCTGGATTCGCGGGCTTACTGCTCAGTGTGGTCTTTATTATGACGAAGGAGCGGGTCGATGGTCAGCCGCTGTCGTTGAGGAGCCGTTTGATGTTGACTGGATTATTTCTATTTCCTGCGCTGATCTGGCTGATTTCAGCGCCGATGGTGTCGGCAGTTGAGACGGAGATTCGTGTGTTCTTGCTAACAAAGGTGACGATCGTGGTGTTTAATATATTTGATATTATAGGCTATGAGATTGAGCGAGAGGGCAATGTGTTGCTTCTGCCTGAGGGGCAAGTGGGCGTCGAAGAGGCCTGTTCGGGCATCCGTTCGTTGACGGCGTGTTTGTTTGCCGGCTCGTTTTTGGCTGCGGTGTTCCTGAATCGTTTCTGGAAGAAAGTCCTGCTAGTCGCCGCGGCGATGGGTTTTGCGGTGCTGACCAATCTGATACGTAGCTTGTTTCTAACCTTGTGGGCTTACAATTATGGCTCTCAAGCGATCGATGCGCATTGGGTGTTACCCTTGGTTGGTGATATTGGCAGTGTGCATGATGTGACGGGGTTTGCGATTTTAGGATTTACCTGCGTCGGACTGATCCTGTTGCTGCCGATTTTTAACTTTAGCCTGAAAGATTTTGATGAATCGGCTGAAGCGGCGACTGTTTCTTCTGAGGACGAATAGGGCCTCGGCGCTGCCGTGGTTAGATGCTCAATGACTAGCGGAGTGACGATTGCCTGTGCGCATAGTTGACGTCTGCTCGATTCCGACTTCTATTAAATTTTAGTGAACAACCCGAACCGAGATTTTAACGAAGTCATCCATACCATACGTAAGGACGATCCACGCTATGCGCGTGGTGCGTATTACTTTTTGAGGCAAGCACTGGACTTTAGTTTGAAGGAAATGGCCAAGCAAGGCGAGCTGAACCAATCCAATCACCTAAGCGGCCAGCAATTACTGGAGGGAATTCGGCTCTATGCGTTGGAGCAATACGGTCCGATGACGCGCTCTGTGCTCGAATACTGGGGGATCACCAATTGCCGCGATTTTGGTAATATCGTGTTCAATCTCGTCGATTGTCGGGTGCTCGGAAAGACCGATCGGGACAGCCCCGAGGATTTCAATGTCGGTTACGACTTTAAGACGGCCTTTGATGCACCTTATGTGCCCTCGATCAAACCGACGATAAAGCGCCCTCGCTTGCGTTAAGACGCTTGCGAGGAGTCGGTCTCAGTTGCTGCCGATGGGGAGTTAATACTTTTGGTTTTGGCGGCAAGGTCTTCTTCGCTCTGTTCCACCTGTGCTTCGCGTTCTGTTAGAATCATGGATTGCTCCACCAGTGTATTCTCGCACTCTTCGACGTAAATCTCACGTTCGTGGAGCATCTTGCGGGCTTCTTTGAGTGAAGCATCCTGCGCATCCAATGTCTTTTTGAGCGCATCGAGGGCTGCCTTCGTTTCGCTCGAATTAGAGCTGTCATTCTGCCCGCGGGTGGAAGATTCGATGATTTGTGTGCGCGCCGCTAGCAGGGCCTCTCGTTCGTTTAATTCGAGCTCGCGCGCGCTAAATTGTTTTTCCCGTTGGTTGAGCAGTTCTTCGCGATTGATGATGTCGGCCTGTAACTCCAGTAAGTATGCTTCCATGTCCTGTTGTCCGCCAAGCGGTGCCAATGGAAACTCATCCATCGGATTCATCAGAGGCTTAAAGGCTTGATGGCCTGGAGCTTTGGTAGCGACAGCCATAGCGGCTTTTAAGCTTAGCTGGTGCTTGGGCACACGTTTTGGCGCTGGTGGCTGAGGAGGTATGTCCTGAGGGTTCATAGGGGATGAAGCAGAGTCTTTGAGTGAAATGTATCAGCTGAATCGTGCGGGAATTCGACTGTAATATCAATCCTTGAGCCATGTATCGCAGCGGAGAGCAATGACTTAAACAAATTTATAACGTTAACTAGAGGTTGCTCCCGTCGCTAAAATAGGGTGTTTCCTTTGAAACTTAGTATCGAAATCGTGATACGAACCGAATTACTGTCACCGAATATATGGATCTTTCCACTAGTCATTTCTCTGCCGCCGCATCGCACGATATTATCGAACGCCTCTTCAAGGCACCCGTCGAACGCCATGTTTTGGATAATGGGCTCACGCTCGTCCACCGCCCAGACTTCTCCAGCGAGGTCGTCTCGGTGCAGGTGTGGGTCAAGACTGGCAGCATTCATGAGGATGGGCTGATCGGTTCTGGCTTATCGCACTATCTTGAGCATTTGCTGTTCAAGGGCACTGCGCGCCGCGATGGCAAGAGCATCAGTCGCGAGGTGCACGCCATGGGCGGAGGCATCAATGCATACACGACCTTTGATCGCACAGTATATTATATCGATGCGCCTTCTGAGGCGTTTTCGCAGATTGTCGATGTGCTCTCGGATATTGTGCTGCACTCCACTTTACCCGCGCAAGAAGTCGAGCGTGAGCGCGATGTGATCCTCCGTGAGATCGATATGGGCTTGGACGATCCAGACCGTCAACTCAGTCAGGCGTTGTTTCGCACTGCGTTTCAATGCCATCCCTACCGTGAGCCAGTGATCGGGCATCGTGCACTGTATGAGCAGGTCACGCGTGATGAGCTCGATGCGTATTACAAATCTCGCTATGTGCCGAATAACATCGTCGTGTCTATTGTCGGTGCGGTGACGCCGGAGGATTGCTTGCGTGAGGTCGAAGCGACTTTTGGCCAAGTCGCGCGTGGTCGTTTGGCCCCCGTGCAAATCCAGGAAGAACCAATCCAACTGGCAACACGCCGAGAGGATATCGTCGGGGATTATAACATTTTTCGCGGTGGCATTGGCTTTAAGGTGCCACATTTGAGTCATCCCGATTCGCCACGGTTGGATGCACTGGCACATGCTCTGGGTGGCGGCGAAAGTTCGCTGCTATGGGAGCGTCTACGTAATCAGCAGAAGCTCGTTCATTATATTGATTGCCGCAATTGGAATCCTGGTGAGCGCGGGCTTTTCTGGATTTCATACGTCTGTGATTCAGAGCAGCAGGGCGAGGTTGAGAGTGCGATCCACTCAGTGATTCGCGAGGTCTGTGAAGTCGGGTTTCGCGAAGCGGTGGTGGAGAAGGCCCGCCGTCAGGCGCTGAGTGGCGAGATTAACGGTCGCAAAACAATGAGTGGGCAGGCCTCTCGTTTGGGAACAGGAGAAGTGGTAATTGGTGATATTCACTACGGTCGCCGCTATTTGAAGCGTTTGCAGTCGGTGACTCCTCAGGATTTACAAGCAGTCGCGAGCACGTATTTGGTCGAAGAGGGCATGTCGGCAGTCACGCTCGGGCCTAAGCCTGATGCAGCAGCGGCTCAGTCGGAAAGTATCGCCGAGGTCTTGTCGCTGGATCCGTTTGAGCTGATCGAATTCAAAAGTGGGGCACGTCTGCTGTTGCAGGAAGATAAGCGTTTGCCGAAGGTACACATTCGTTGTGTGATGCGCGGCGGGCCGTTCTACGAGCCGCCGGAGCAACGTGGTGTTTCAGAGCTGCTTGCCGAGTTGTTGACCAAAGATACCGCTCATCGGAGTGCCTCTGAAATCTCGACGCTTATCGATAGTATCGGTGGCAGTTTTTCGGCGACGGGCGGCAATAATACACTGAGCTTCGCAATCGAAGTGCTGCCGGCGGACGTCGATGTGGCGCTCGATTTGTTAAGTGATGCCTTAACGTGTCCGATTTTTGAAGAGGCGACGTTCCGCACCGAGTTGGAGGCGCAGATCGCCAATCTCAAAGAAGAGGACGACGAGATTCTTGATTACGGCTTTCGTAAATTGCGCGAGCGATTTTTCGGTGAGCACCCGTTCGCGATTGCCTCGGATGGGCGTGTTGCGGATCTGGAGCAATTGACACGTTTAGATGTGGTCGCGCATTTTGAGCGCCTAGTGACTGCGTCGAATGTGGTGCTCTCTGTGAGCGGTGATTTTGATCGGACACATTTACAGGCACGCCTTCAGCCCTTGCTGGAGTCAGGCATCAGTATGGAGCCTTTTACGGTAGATCAAACGCCGACCTATCCCGGACCTGCTGAAGCGGTGGATGTGGTGGAGGCGATGGACCGCGAGCAAGCAGTCGTGCTGCAGGCGTATCCTGATGTTGGCATCAAGGACGAGCGCTATGCTGTCGGCGAAATGCTGAACGAGCTCTTTAGTGGTATGTCGAGTCGGTTGTTCGAGCGCGTGCGTGAGGACAAGGGCATGGCATACTATGTCGGTTCGAGCCGAGTCGTCGGCTTGCGCAGTAGCATGTTTGTATTTTATGCAGGCACGCATCCGAGTCAGGCAGCTGAAGTGATTGCCGAAATCGATGCCGAAATCGCACGTGTTGCCGCAGGTGAGGTAACTGAAGATGAGTTGTCGCGTTGTCGCACACGTCTGAAGGCTGCGCGGCCGATGGGACGTCAGACCATCGGAGCTCGAGCAATGCATACCGCAATTAATCTAACCTATGAGTTGCCACTTGATGACGACGCCGAGCACGCCGAAAAACTCGACAGTGTCGATGCGGCTGCGATGGCGGAATTTGCCAAAGAGTTCTTCGATGCACAACGGCAGGTGCGCATCGTCGTGCAGCCAGAGGCGTAGATCCTGCCCTCAGTGTCGCTTCGAAATTATAGGCCTGCCTAGGCGCGAGTGGCCGAGTGTGTTTGCCAACCTGCCCGCCGAAGCTTTGGCGTTGCAGGGTGGAGCCTGTTTGGGCTGTCGGCAGTGATCGGCGTGTGGGCGACTCGCCCACGTTGAGCCGATGTTGCGGTAAACGAGGGCGAGTCACGCTCATTGCGAAGAATTTTGCAGAAGGCAGGCGAAACCTGGACCGCGCCTTGTCGAGCGATGTGTGAGCGTTGTAATCAATGCCATTCCCGGAAAGTTCGCTGTACCTACTTTTTGGCAAATGTCGCCAGATTGATGACTTCGGCGGATGTAAAATGCTCGGTGGTTTCGTGTGAGGTGAGCGGACGGGGGTAAATTGGAGAGTTTATCATGCCTTGGTGAACTTTTATTTACTGTGAATAAGTCACTCAAATCCTTTGTTTTAAGTTACTTAAATCGCTTATCCACAACTTGTTCACCGCAGCATTATTGTAAAAAACACTTGACGGGTGGGGCGTAGTGGGGCGATATGGGGCGAATAGGTTTACTTGGGTACAACATGGGATTATTAACTACAGGAGGATTTATTGGCGAATTTCGCCATAGTTTAGACGACAAAGGTCGTTTAACGATGCCTTCTGCGTGGCGCTCAAAGGGTGAGGATGCTGAGAATTATTTCTTGGCATTGCCTAGTGTTGAAGGGGGTTCTTCGGCATATGTGCGAGTTTTGTCTCCAAAGAGGATTGCTCAATTGGAAGAGACGATTTCGCAAATCAAGACGAGTGACCTCGAAGGAAACCGCATGGTGGTGGAGTTGATGTCGATGGCGCATCAATTTAGTTGCGATAAGCAGGGCCGCATTAATTTGAACGAGAAGTTAGTGCAGCATGCTCAGATCAAGAAGGGCGTTGTTCTGGTTGGGATCATGTCCACTTTTCATATTTACAGCGAAGAATTTAGAGATGCTGCTGTGGCCGAAGGGCCGAGCGATCCGACGACTCGTGCGGCTGTATTTCAGCGGTTCGGTCTTTAATCAGAGATATCACAAGCCATGCGTAATATATTCGAAACAATCTCCCGTCAGAATTTCAAAAGCTCCGGTTACTTAAGACATCCGAGCAGTGAGCGTCGCACGGAGTGGCAGTTTACGAGTCCACCGCATAGTCCATTTCAATCCGCTGACACTGTTCGCAGTGCCTTGCTTCGCCGCGAAAGTGCGCAGCACCGAAAAACAACAACAATCTCCTTACTGCAAAATTGTATAAATGTGCTCTTCCGTCGATGATGCTTTGAACCCAGCTGCGAGCAGTGGCCACGTCCCCGTCTTATTTAATGAGACGTTGGAACTGTTGGCTCCGCGTGCAGGTGCGAAGCTACTTGACGGAACATTTGGCGGAGGTGGTCATACCCGTGCGCTGCTGTCTGCAGCCGAAGCTGTGACGCTTGTTGCCATCGATCGCGATCCTGATGCGCAAGAACGCGCGAAGTTGGTGACGGATGAATTTGGTGAGCGGTTTCGCTTCTATCCCATGAATTTCGGCGCCCTAGCTGATTTAGATGAGACAGGTTTTGACGGTATCCTTTTTGACTTCGGATTGTCTTCCTTTCAGTTGGATCAAACCGAGCGCGGCTTTTCGTTTCGTTTCGATGCGCCGGTTGATATGCGCATGAATCCTCAGGCGGGCATCAGTGCTGCCGATTTTTTAGAGACTTCCGACGAGGAGGGCCTGGTTCGTGCGGTTCGTAATTATGGTGAAGAGAAGCGCTGGCGTCGGGTCGTGCAGGCGATCATCGATGCACGTGGCAGCGGACGTCTTCAGCGCACGCACTCACTCGCGGCTCTGGTCGCGGATGCGGTTGGCCCGACTCCACGTGGACGTAAGGCAGTGAACCCAGCGACACGCACTTTTCAAGGGATTCGCATTGAGATCAACGATGAGTTGAGCGCGATTGAGCGTGCCCTGCCAGCGGCGTTTAATCGTCTTGCTCCGGGTGGTGTGCTGGCCGCGATCAGCTTCCATTCGCTCGAAGACCGTATCGTCAAACGCTTCTGCCGTAAGATGGCAGGTCGCCCTGAGCACGCCAATGACTACCGTCCAATCGAGGAGCGCACTGTCCAAGCAAAAATGGTTTCGACCCGTCCAATCCTGCCAACGGAAGAGGAAATTAAAATGAACCCACGTAGCCGCAGTGCACGTATGCGCGCCATCCGTAAACTTTCCAACGACTAACTCCAACTGCCCCATGAATAATATATCCCAAAAGGCCCGAGGCCGTATTCTCTTTTTTGTCATCGCGATGATCGCGATCACTGTTGGCAGTGGCTTTGCTATCGTTTGGATGCAGCAGCAGATCTCTCGCACAGCAAAGCGCAGCCAACAGGTCGAGACACAGCTTGCCGAAACCGTCCGCAAACTGCGTCACCTCGATGAGCGTATTGCGACTATGCATCAGCCAGTTGTGCTGCAAGGCAAAGTAGCCGGCACGCTACGGCCTTCGTTGGATAAACAAATTGTCTGGGTGCGCGAAAGCAATGCACCGAGTGGCCGAGCTTACGCAATCTACGAGGCTTACGAAGCATCGATGGACTTGGCATTTCTCGACCTGAATACTCAACGCTAACCAGCTATCCCGATTATGATGCATGTGACTTCTGATTATTACCGTGGAGGGGAACACCTGCCAGCGGACCAGGATGCTCTTGTGGAGCGTTCAGTTCGCTCTGTTCGTAACACGAGGAGCAGCATCCAAGCTGAGCCGCTGCGTCCATCGAATTGTACTATGCGCAGACTCGCTCGTCACTATAAAGACAGTCGCTCATCGAAGCACAGCGCTTAGGGTTTTTTATGAGCAAAGCATTCGTATCCACTGCACGTGCAGCACTAGTTTCGACCGCAGTGGCTTTTGCTTTTTGCGTCTTGATCGGGCGTTTGTTCTACTTGCATGTCTGGGAGCAGCAGGAGCTACTTGAGCATGTTGAAAATAATCGTAAGATGGTGCAAGTAGTCGAAGCGCGTCGCGGCAACGTCGTGGATAATCGAGGTAACTTGCTTGCGACCACGCATACTACAATCGATCTCGGCGTTGACCCGCAGTCTGTTCGCGAGGAAGATCGCGATAAGTTACCAGCGCTCGCCGCATTGATCGGTCAGCCGCTAGCGAAGATCGAAAAAACGATCAATACAAAGACGCGCAAAGGCTCTGAGCGTGCTAAAGAAGTTAGTCTAATAAAATGGGCGTATCTGGCCAAGGGGCTCGATGAAGATACTTACGACTTAGTTTGTGAATTGGGCATCAAAGGCGTGTATGGAAATCGCAAATACAGCCGCACGTATCCCAGTGGTCAACTGGCTGCGCATGTCTTGGGCTATGTGAATCACGAAGAAACTCCAGTGACCGGAGTCGAGCGTTTCTTTGATTACTATTTGCGCGGTCAAGATGGCTGGCGCGAAACTGAGCGCGATGGTCGTCGTCGCGAAATGGCTCAGTTCCGTGAGCGTGAAGTTGATCCTGCAGATGGCTTGAATGTCGCACTCAGCGTGGATCTCATGGTGCAGCACATTGTCGAAAAAGAGATCGCTCGTTTGGCTGAGGAATACGATCCACAGAGTGTCAGTATCATCGTCAGTGAACCATCGACAGGTGCAGTGTTAGCGATGGCGAATTACCCGACCTACGATCCAAACGAATTTTACAATACCAAAAAATATCCAATCGATTCACAGCGTAACCGGGCACTGACCGATTTAATTGAACCAGGCTCAACCTTCAAGATCGTACCTGCAGCTGCGGCATTGAATGAGGGGATTGTCGATCCTGCAGATATGTTTCAAACCGGCGTCGCGCGGGTTAGCTACAAGGGCCGTTCGCTCAAGCTCCCAGGGGATCACCATACGTATGAGTCACTTTCGATGCACGATATCGTTGTGAAATCGAGCAATCGCGGCGCAGCACACCTTGGAATGATATTAGGTGAAGATCGTTTGCACGATTACGCGCAGGCCTTCGGTTTTGGTGAGAAGACTGGTTTCGATTTGGGCGGCGAAGTGTCTGGGACATTGCATCCCGTTAAGAATTGGGACGGTCTGACGATCACACGTTTACCGATGGGCCACGCCGTGAGTGCCACGCCGATGCAAATCCATAGTGCGATGTCGGTGATTGCGAATAAGGGTGTGCTGATGGAGCCGTTGATTGCGCAACGTGTTTTTGATACCGATGGTAATGATGTGGTTCGTTTTTCGCCGAAAGCCAAGCGCCGTGTCGTTTCCACTGAAGTGGCTAAAATAGTTGCCAAAATGTTAGTCGATGTAGTCGGCCAAGAGGGCACTGCTCGTCGAGCATCCATCGATAATTATTCTGTCGCTGGTAAGACTGGCACGACTCAGAAGATCATCAATGGTCAATACTCTCGCCAACATCACGTGGCTTCTTTTAGCGGATTTTTCCCTGCCGATACACCTGCTTTGGTCATCACCGTTGTGGTGGATGATCCTAAGTCTAATGGTGTTGGCTATGGGGGCACCGTTTCTGCGCCAGCCTTTCGCAATATTGCGGAAGCCTGTATCGCTTATCTAGGTATTCGGCCAGTCAAGCCGGATACATCATTTCTCGCTTTAGAAAACTCTCGATATGATCGGTCTAGCCGAATTTCAAATTAGCACGCTGCTCTCTTCGGTGAGCTCTCGCCAAAGTTACTCTCGAACACTCAACGTCAACCAAGTAAACAGTGAGCGTCGCTTTCCTATGAACCCGAGTGTCAAGGAACTCATCGAAGGTATCGAACTAGTCGCTCGCAAGGGCGACGGTGATCGTGCAGTAACTTGCTTGATTACTGATAGCCGACGCGTGGTGCCCGGCGCGCTATTTTTTGCGATAGGTGGTCTACGCACAGATGGTAATTTCTATGTGGAAGAAGCCGCGGATCGTGGTGCGGTGACGATTGTTACTGAACAAGATCTGGGTGCGCATTTCCCTGTCGATTTTATTCAAGTGAAAGATGTGCGCGAAACACTGGCGCTGGTGTCACGTCGTTTCTATGATAACCCCGATGAGAAGCTGCGTATCGCAGGCATCACCGGCACTAATGGTAAGACGACAGTATCGATGCTAGCACAGCATTTACTCGGTGGTCATGATTCCGTGGGTTTACTTGGCACGATTCGTTATGATCTGGGTAAGCGCACGCTGCCTTCATTCAAGACGACTCCCGAGTCCGTCGATGTGCATGCATTGCTCGGTCAGATGGTGGATAACGGCTGCGAGGAAGCTGTGATAGAAATCAGTTCACACGGTATTGATCAGAAGCGTGTGCATGGGCTCAATCTTGAAATCGCAGTATTTCTGAATTTGACACAAGACCACATTGATTACCACAAGACGATGGAGGCCTACTATGAGGCGAAGAAAAGTCTCTTTACGGGTGCGACTGGTAAAGCACCTAAGTCTGCGGTGATCAACATCGATTGCCCATACGGTAAGCGTTTGCACAGTGATTTGCCGAGCGGCTTACCTTCGGTGACTTTTGGGCTCAATGGGGATGCTTTGATTCGCGCTGAGAATGTCCAGCTCTTCGCAGATCGCACAGAGTTCGATTTGATCTGGCCCGAAGGTAAGGCTGCGGTGATATCGCCACTATTGGGTCGTTACAACGTGAGCAACTTGCTTGCCGCACTCGCGATCGGTCGCGCAAAGGGATATGACATCTCAGCGTTGTTGCATGCGTTGCCGAGCTTTCCCGGTGTCCCTGGGCGTATGGAGCGGATCAATGCAGGCCAAAGGTTTAACGTCCTTGTCGATTATGCGCATACCGATGATGCCTTGAAAAATGCTTGTGAAATGCTGCAAGAGATCACAGTCGGGAAATTAATTGTGGTGTGTGGTTGTGGCGGTGATCGCGACCGTAGTAAGCGTGCGCCGATGTTGCGTGCTGCCTTGGAGGGTGCCGCGACTGTCTTCGCCACTTCCGATAATCCACGTTCCGAATCAGTTGAGCAAATATTTGAAGATATGCGTGAGGCCTGCACGCCCGACGTGGCGCAACGCGTGATGTTTATCAATGATCGTAAGCGTGCGATTTCGTTGGCATTGGATGTCGCGTCTCCTGGAGACTGCGTGCTGATCGCAGGTAAGGGCCATGAGACTTTTCAAGAGTTCGATGGCACCGTAATTCCGTTTGACGACCGCCAAGTCGCGGGTGAATTGATTCGTCTAAAAGCACTTAATACTAAGGAGGCATAGTGCATCGAAGGGGACAGCTATGAGCCGCTTCGATCCTAAAGACATTGCGGCGTGGTCAAAGGGTGTTTGGCAACGGAATGAATTGCCCGGGAAAATCTCTGGATTCTGTTTCGATGCGCGGCAATTGAAATCTGGCGAGTGTTTTGTTGCCTTAAGTGGCGGTGCGCGTGATGGGCATGAATTTACTGCGCAAGCTGCCAAGCTGGGGGCAGGGGCATTGTTAGTCGAGCACCCGCAGCCGATTTCGCTGCCTCAATTCATTGTCGATGACTCACTGGTCGCTATGGGAGCAATCGGTGCTGGTATACGTCAACGTTTCGTTGAGCCGGTCGTCGGTATCACTGGTAGTTGCGGGAAGACTTCGACCAAGGAGATGCTGCGCGTGTTGTTGGGCGAGAGCCGCACACATGCGACGGCTGGCAATTGGAATAACCGCATCGGCGTGCCGATGACGTTGTTTGGTCTCGATGCCAATCAACACGATTTCGCAGTGATCGAGGCGGGTATTAATCAACCTGGCGAGATGGCTGAGTTGGGCACGATGATTGAGCCTGACTTGAGCGTTGTAACCAATATTGCATCCGCACATTTAGAGCTGCTTGGTTCGCTGGAACAGGTAGCTGCTGAGAAGGCCGAGTTGGTGCTGCGTTCGCGAGCCAATGCACCAGTAGTCTTACCTCATTCAGTCTTTCAGTATGCGGCGTTTGCAGCCTGTGCGGAGCGGGCGCTGGTGCTTGCCGCCGAGGGCGAGCAGGTGTCGCCGCAAGCGTCTCGTGTGATTCGCTACCGTCTGAATATTGCTGGAACGGGGCATAGCACCTTGCATTTAAGTGAGGGGACAATTGTTGAGCGTTTTCAAATCGCAAGTCCGAGCGAGGGGATTTGTGCGAATGCCGCTCTGGCGATTATTGCGGCCCGTGAACTGGGTATCTCGGATGCCGTGATTCGTGAGCGTATCGCGGCGTGGCTGCCGTCCTCAAATCGGGGACGTATTGCAACACACGCAGCGCAGACTTTCTATATCGATTGTTATAATGCAAATCCGGCGTCGATGGGGGATGCGCTTGCGGCATTTTGCAGAGCCACGTCGCCCGAGCAGGCGCGTTGTTATGTGCTTGGAGCGATGAATGAACTGGGCGCAGAGTCGGTTGCGCTGCATCGAGAAGTCGGGCGGCAGCTTCGGTTGCGTGCTGAGGATCGGGCGCTGTTCGTTGGGTCGGATACGCTCACACAGGCATATACGGACGGTGCGATTGAGGTCGGGGCAGAACACGCACAGCTTAACTGCTCTAGGGATGTCGAAAAAATGAAATCAGTCATTGCTGATTTTGCTGGGGCGATCTTTCTGAAGGGCAGTCGTTCCTACGCGCTCGAAAAACTCTTACCGATGGAATTGCGCTAGCTCCGTTGTCTCAGATTTACCACTCTCACTTCCACTACCACTCTCACTAACTAGAATGCTCAGTTATCTCGCCGATTTTGAAGCCTACTTTGGGCCGCTCCGTCTTTTTCGTTATCTTACCTTGCGAGCTGCATTTGCTGGGCTGACCGCGATGGGGATCGGCTTCATTATGGGACCTTGGTTGTTTGCCAAGCTTCGCGCGTTGAGTGCCAAACAGTCGCTGCGCACCAAAGCTGAGGTGGGTGAATTGGCGGTCCTGCATGCCTCGAAATCGCAAACGCCGACAATGGGTGGTTTGATGATTTGCGTGTCGGTGGTGGTGAGCGCGGTGCTGTGGGCGCGGCCGAATGTGTATGTGTATACCGGGCTACTAGTCTATCTCGGCCTGACGGTGATTGGTTTTATCGATGATTATTTAAAAGTAGTGAAGAAGAACAGCGATGGGCTTTCGGGTCGTTGGAAGCTGGCGGGGCAGGGGTTGCTCACTGTTGTGGCGCTGCTACTGTTGCTGACGTGTCCTGAATCCGCGGAGCGTATGCGCGAGTTGTGGGTGCCGTTTTATAAGGAAGTGCTGTGGTCGCAGATGTCGCTGTTCTTTCTGGTGCCTTTCCTGTTTCTCATTCTCGCAGGTTCGAGTAATGCGATTAACCTGACCGATGGAGTGGATGGACTGGCGATTGGTTGCACGGTGACGGCTGCCTTGGCATTTGCGATTATGGCCTATGCGGCGGGTAATACGATCATCGCCGATTATTTGTTTATCAGCTACATTCCGGGTGCGGGTGAGTTGGCGGTGGTCTGCTCTGCGCTGCTCGGTGCGAGTCTCGCGTTCCTGTGGTATAATTCACATCCCGCGGAAGTCTTTATGGGCGATACCGGTTCGCTGGCTCTCGGTGGTCTGATCGGAATGATTGCCTTTATGGTCCATCAGCCGCTGACTCTGATTATCGTCGGGGGCATTTTCGTGATGGAGGCTGGTTCGGTGATCCTGCAGGTCGGTTCGTTTAAATTGCGCAAGAAGCGCATTTTCAGAATGTCGCCGATTCACCATCACTTTGAGCTCAAAGGCTGGCACGAGAACAAGGTCGTGATTCGCTTTTGGATTCTCTCTCTGATTTTCGCGATGGCTGGATTGGCAACGCTGAAACTCCGTTAGTTGTCATCTGATCAATGTCGCAGCTTGGCCTTCTCTAGAATGCAACGCATTGCTTCGAATGATTAATGGCTTGCTGCCGTCGCTAGTTCGAAGGTTGTTCGACTTGCATGAACTGGTAGAGTGCGTTTAAGCCTTCGTTTTCTTGAGTGAACACTGCGTCAAAGTCTTTCGAATCCAGTTCTTTGCCTGCGAGTAATATAAATTCGAATGCAGCGGGATTGTGCCCGGGGTAGTCGCGTAGAGTGTCGGATGTGTGAGTGCATTTCGATACTATGTGGTGTGCTTGCGGTGTTTGGCTTTGATAAACGCTCACTCTGGTGAGGAGCGAGCAAGTCCGAATCTTGTGCTTCGTGTGAGAGGCACAAAAAAAGCGGCCACATCCTTGAGGAAGTGGCCGTTTTAAGAAAAAGAGGAGTGGCCGCGGCTTACTCTGACCTGATCAGGATTTCCTTCGCACCGAGGCCTTGTTTGATCATCGGTAGAACGTGTTCGGTATACGGCACGATTACTTCGAGGAGGTAAGGGCCGTCGTGAGCGATCATTTCCTGAATCGCACCGCGTAGATCTTCGCGTTTCACGACGCGTTTACCAGCAACGCCGAAGCCCTTCGCAATGGTAACGAAGTCCGGGTAGATCGCTTCAATGTTGTCGGGGCCACCAATGTTGTCCTTGTCACAAAGGACCGTCTGGCCGCGAACACTTTCATACAGCAAGTCTTCCCACTGCACAACCATACCGAGGTGTTGATTGTTGAGGATCATCGTCTTGGCGTTGATCTTCTCGATCGCTGAGGTGGCAAGCTCCTGCACGTTCATCAGGAAGCAACCGTCACCGTCAATGTTGACCACGAGCTTATCAGGGAATGCAACCTTGGCGCCGATTGCTGCTGGCAGGCCAAAGCCCATCGTACCCAGGCCAAGCGAGCTAATATAAGTGCGTGGCTCACGGAATTTAAAGAATTGTGCGGCCCACATTTGGTGTTGGCCGACGCCGGTTGTGATGATCGCATCGCCCTTGGTTTCTTCGTAGAGTGCTTCGATCGCTTCTTGTTGAGTAATGTGCCCGCTCTTGTCGTAGCTGAATGGGTATTTTTCTTTCCACTCGTTGATGGTCTTCATCCAAGCGCTGATATCAGGCTTGTTGAATTTGCCAGCCTTGATTAGCTCGATGAGACGAGTCAGCGCATATTTAATGTCGGAATGAATCGCATGCTTCACACGCTTGTTCTTATTATGTTCGGAGACGTCGATATCGATATGCACGATCTCGGAGTCAGGAGCAAATTTCGAAACAAGGCCAGTGATGCGGTCGTCAAAGCGGGCACCTGCGCAAATGAGAATGTCGCTATCGCAAACCGCCCAGTTACCAGCAACTGTGCCGTGCATGCCGAACCAGTAGAGTGATTGTGGGTGCTCAGCATCGAATGCACCAAGCCCCATGAGTGTCGATGCCACCGGAATTCCGGTGAGTTCGGCAAATTCACGCAGTTCGAGGTGCGCTTCGGCCGAGATGATGCCACCGCCGATGTAGAGTACTGGGCGTTCCGCTTTGCCGATCAAATCGAGGACGTTGGTCAGTTCTTCATCAGTAGCTTGTGGCTTGATCGCATCGATTTGGTAGCCGGGGAGGTTGACTTTCGCTGGGAAAGTTGGCCTGAAAATCGCTTGTTGCACATCTTTCGGGATATCGATCACGACGGGCCCTGGACGGCCGGTGGTAGCAATATGGAAAGCTTCTTTGACGACGCGTGGCAGGTCTTCTTTGTCCAATACTAGGAAGCTGTGCTTCACGATCGGCAGCGTCATGCCGAAGAAGTCAGTTTCCTGGAAAGCAGTCTTCCCGATAAACTGTTGGTAAACTTGTCCCGTGATCGCGATCAGGGGAATGCTGTCCATGTAAGCGTCTGCGATGCAAGTCACGAGATTCGTTGCACCAGGGCCGCTGGTGGCCATACAGACCGAGGCTGTGCCTTTGGCGCGCGCATAGCCATGTGCCATGAATCCGCCGCCTTGCTCCATGCGAGGCAGGATCGTGCGGATCTTTTTGCTCTTGGTGAGTGCTTGGTGAAGCTCCATCGACGCACCGCCAGGATAGGCAAACACCACATCCACTCCCTCGCGCTCAAGAGCGGCGACTAAGGCATCAGCACCCTTCATTTCGGGGCCAATTTCGTCCTGTTCAGGAGAGTCGGTTGCGGTGTCGGTTTTCATTATTCTGTGGTGTTTTGTGGTGTTCTTGAGATGAAGGAAGCTGGGCCCTCTGGAAAAGTGAAGGAGGAAGACAGTAAAAAGCACTCAAATCAAGCACGGAAGAGCCTTGCGGGGGGCGCTGTTTCTTTTCAATTTCAATCACATGCCAAAAGTTTTGTTTTTAGGAGATATCGTGGGGCGTCCCGGGCGCACCTTTGTGGCTGAGCGTGTGGCTTCACTCAAAGCCGAGCTTGGCGCGGATCTGGTGATCGCAAATGCCGAGAATGCTGCGGGTGGCGCTGGCATTACTAAGAAAATCGCCCTGGCGCTGATCGCGGCGGGAGTCGATGCCATCACACTGGGCGATCACGTATGGGATCAGAAGAATTTTGAGAATGAGATCGATGGGCTGGAGCAAGTCTGTCGCCCCGCGAATTTACCAGAGCAGAATCCTGGACGCACGCACTTGGTTATCGAGAAGGACGGTTTTCGACTCGCGATTTTAACCGTGCTGGGGCGTAACTACCTGACATTAAAGTCAAGTTGCCCATTTAAAATGGCGGATGCGATGCTCACCGAGCTCAAGGATCAATGTGACGCGGTCTTTGTGGAGGCGCACATGGAGGCGACTTCCGAGAAAATAGCACTGGGCTGGTATCTCGATGGCCGCGCAGCCGCAGTGGTCGGCACACATACCCATGCGCCGACTGCAGATGGGCGCGTGTTACCGCAAGGCACGGCGTTTTTAAGCGATGCAGGTATGTGCGGGCCGTATCATTCCGTGCTGGGCCGTGACGTTGGCCCAGTGGTGGCAAGCTTTCTTGACGGCATGAAGCGGCGTTTCCCGGTGGCCGAAGACGACGTTCGGATCTGCGGCTGCCTGATCGACATCGACGCGGCGACTGGTTTGGCAACCAGCTTTGAGCGAATCGAAGTGGTCAAGGACTAGGCGTCGATCACCAGGTCCGCGTCGCCTTTGGGGGCGCAGCAGCAGAGTAGGGCATTACCTTCGTCGGGCTCACCTGAGTGGCCCATTGGGTATTCGACTGCGCCGGAGACTACTTTTTGCTGGCAGGCGGTACAGTTACCCATGCGACAACCGTAATCGAGATCGAGGTCGTTGCTCTCCGCGAATTCGAGGATACTTTCTTGGTCGCCGGTCCAATTTAGTTCGACGCCAGATTTTTGAAAAATAATTTTAGCCATGTGTCGCATCGAAATCGGAAGCGGAGGAAACGCAAACTGTTAATGCGTATGTCGGGTGAGGATGAAGAGTAGGATTAAAATGATGGGTAAAATTCTTTACTGACTTGCTTCGCCAGCTACGGCAGAAATCGGTCTGACTCCAATCTTCTAACTCCTTATATAGATGTCCAAAATTCGTCAGATCGATTATTCTACGCCGCGCACACTACATGCTTATAGTGGTAAAAGTGTGGTGCGCATGACTGGCGATGAGACGCGGTATAAGTTTTCGGGTGAAATGATTGATGGGGTGGAGGATGCATTTGCAAAAATCGGTGAGACTCGTAATGACTGGCAAAAGAGTGCTTTTCCCCTCCCATGGACGGATTCACCTGATGTGGTGCACCCTGATTAGCTCGATAGATTCATATTCCTGTCGATTCTGCATTCTCCGCGCTTGACAGGGTGCGGTCTAACTACTTTTTTCTTCGCTTTTCACAACTTCCGGCCTCTGGCCCAGAAACCTCCCGAACCAATAACAATATATGGCACTCAAAATCCGCCTCCAACGTCACGGTGCAAGTCACCGTCCTTTTTATCGTCTAGTCGTCACCGAAGCTACTGCTCGTCGTGATGGTCGTTTTGTCGAAGTGCTCGGCACATATGAGCCGCAGGCTAAGCGTGCGACAGATGAACTCAACCTGAAGATTGATCGTATTGATTATTGGAAGTCCGTTGGCGCGAAGCCCACAGACACAGCTGCGAGCTTGATTCGTAAGGCTCGCCGCGAGGCCACTGCAACTGAAGCAGTTATAGCTGAAGCGCCTGCGGTTGAAGCAGTTAAAGCTGAAGCCCCTGCGGCAGTAAAAGCTCCTAAAGCAAAAGCTGTTAAAGCAAAAGCTGCTAAAGCAGAAGAAGCTCCTGCAGCAGAACAAGCTCCAGCAGC
>DJBY01000123.1:29635-35483 GCA_002430605.1 Opitutia bacterium UBA5964
ATCGAGTTTGATATTTTAACCCTCTTCCCAGAAATGGTGGAGGGTTTTTTATCGTCCAGTATGTTGGGGCGCGGTCAACGCAATGGCTTGCTCCGTGCGGAGGCCCATCAACTGCGCGATTGGACCACGGATAAACATCGCAAGACCGATGAAATGCCCTTCGGTGGCGGAGCGGGGATGGTGATGAAGCCTGAGCCGATCTATGCGGCGGTCGATTCGATGCGTCGCCCAGAGACCAAGGTGATCTATATGGCACCAGACGGCGAGCCGTTGACCAGTCAATTGGCTCGTGAGTTGGTGCAGGAAAAACACCTTATTATACTGAGTGGTCACTATGAAGGGGTGGATCAACGCGTTCGCGACGATTTGATCGACCGGGAAGTGAGTATTGGGGATTATGTGCTGACCAACGGCACCTTGGCGGCGGCAGTGATGATCGACTGTATCAGCCGATTTCTGCCTGGTTTTTTAGGTGACGAAAAATCCTTGACGGAGGAATCCTTTATGACCAACTTCCTCGGCTTTCCTCAATACACCCGTCCTGCGGATTTTCGCGGTATGGGTGTGCCAGACGTTTTATTGTCTGGGGATCATGCAGCTATTGCGAAATGGCGACGTGACCAGCAGATTGAAAAGACCCAGCAACTAAGACCAGATATTTTACCAAACGGAGAATTCCAGCAATGAGCCAAGCAATCCTAGAAGACATCACTAAAGATCAACTTACGAGCGACCGTACAGACTTCAAAGTCGGCGATGGCGTTCGCGTACACCTCAAGGTTACAGAAGGTGATAAGACACGTATCCAGATTTTTGCTGGCATCGTCATCGCTCGCAAGGGCGGCAGTCTCCAAGAGACTTTCACTGTGCGTCGTATCGCATCCGGTGTCGGTGTTGAAAAGGTATTCCCAGTACACAGCCCATCGATCGAGAAGGTCGAGATCGACCGTGAGTCCATCACCATGCGTGCTCGTATGTATTACATGCGCGACCGTATCGGTAAGGCTGCTAACCAAGTTAAGGAAAAACGCTTGGTCGAAGCTAAGCGCAAATAAGCGTTTCGCATATATTTTTTAAAGGCCGTCCCAATTGGGGCGGCCTTTTTTTGCGTCCCTGTCGTCGATTCGAGAGAAGGCGTTGATGGTAGTCGGGCGAGGGGCATGTAGAACGCTGGTGAAGCCAGTGTTAAGAGCTACTGGGACGTTCACAATGGCTTCGCCGCCGTGCTACAAGGAGGTGGCAGTCGGAGGATCTGATAGTCTAGAGGACGGTGAGCGGAGAGCGACGACCTGTGTGTCGGCCGCATTACCTCTGAGTTAATGTCACTGCGGTTCGCGCGGAGGTGAACTCTCTCAGTGGCAGTGCGGAAGACTTCCCAAGTAATCGACGAAGCCCCCATTTTTGCATTTAGGAACCTTGCCAGCAAACGGTTTACTCATAACTTATCACAAATCTGCCTTATATATCTATGAAAACCTTGTTTCGAATATTTGCTGTTCTCTTTGTGCTGCTCTTGCTCGCCCTTGTCGGCGGGTATTTTATACTGACCAATGCCAGCTTCCAAAAAAGTCTGGTCGAGAGACAATTACCTACAGGCAGTTCGATTGAGTCGATCCATGTGACGACGGCGCAGGTGACGCTCTCGGGCTTGGTTTTGATGTTACCAGATGGCACGCGGGTGGAGGTCGGCACAGTCGATACCGCATTTGAGCCGCTAGCGGCTGTGTTTGATCAGACAATTAAAATGGGCGTCTTGCAAGTGGAAGGGCTACGTGTGGATCTACCGACGGTGACTGAGCCGACTGTTGCTGCTAGTCCATCAACGGCAGGGCGTGAGTCTCGTGTTGAGACGGGACCTTCGACGCCAGCTGCTACCAAAGAAGAAGCATCGACGAATCCGATGAAAGCGCTGAATGCATTGGGGAACTTTGAGTGGTTGCTCGATATCGATGGAATCGACTTTGAAGGCGAGATTCATGACGGGCAGGGCTCGATATATGTGGTGCGGGTCGATTCGCTGGCAATTCGCCCCGGAGAGTCTTCAACAATCGATGCGTCGCTACAATTGCTGACGGATGCGCCGTTACCGTCTGGCTTGAAAGCCTGTGATTCGACTGCGACGCTGAGTTTTAAGCAGAAGGCCGAAGGTGGCTTTGAGTCGCTGCAACTTGAGTTGAAGACCTCCGGTGCGGATGCTCAGGGGCAGCAGTTGATCTCAGTGCAGCAGGCACTGGAGCTGGAGGTCGATGACACTGCGGGTGTGGCAACTGTTTCGGTGACCTTTAATGCCGAGCTGCCGAAACCGCAGGTGATCGCTACTGAGTTGGCGATACTGGGTGCGTTGCAAGTCACCGGCAATGCAGTGGCATCGACTGACGGCGAGACGATGACGCTCAGCGCTGCGAATTTGACCGCGTCTGCTGCGGGTGCAGAGCTGGTGGCCCTAGACTTGAAGCGCAGCATGGTGTTTGGCGGCAAACAGGATTTGTCGGGCGATTTACTGGATATCACGATCACAGCGCTGCAGCTCGAATGGCTCAACCCATGGCTGCCTGGGCTACAAGTCCAATCGCAGGCACCCGTGTCGCTCGCTCTTTCAGTGGCAGGTGCTGCAGATGGGGCTTTGGTACTGACCTTCGCCGAGGCGCTGCAGTTGGGGCCGTTGACTGTTAGGGATGCAGACGGACCCTTGCTTCAGGATGTCGTCGTGATGGTCGCCCCGGAGTTACAGTTGAGTACGGATCAGTCTTTGAAGTATGGGCTGAATTCGCTGAGTGTGGCGGATAAATACGGCTCTTTCATCCAAGGCAACTCCAGCGGTGTGGTTCAGTTGGATGCGACACGCGACGCTGCGAACCCTTTTGCGGGCGTTCAGGCGCAAATGGAGCTTCAAATCGGTCTGCAGGAAGTCTTTCAGTTGCCAGTCTTGGCGGAGAGCGCTTCAATCGTTAGTGGTCAGCTGTCACTGGATGTGTCCGTCGATGCCTCTGCTGATGAGCCGCTACAGCTCCAAGCCAAGATCAAGGGGCTGCGTGCGCGTAGTCTGCCGAGTATGATTCGAGACTACGATCTATCATTGGGCCTGAGCCATACCTCGAATCCTGGGGAGTTGAAATTTGGAGCAAATTTATTAGCGGGGCCAGCGAGTCGTCCGTCAACGGATGTGCGGTTCGACGCGGTGGTAAATCCGGGCCAACAGCCTGTGACTTTTTCCGCCGAGGTCTCGAGTCCGCGTGTGACTCAAGAGGACATCTCGATTCTGAGCGCAGCGTTCACGCCGAGGGAGCGAGAGGTAATCAAAGCGCCGACGTTATCACGTCCGAGTGCTGCGCGGGGCACAGAGCAGCCTCAAACGGCTCGCGGCGTCGGAGTTGATGCGTCCGGACCTGAGGCACCCGAATGGGCGATGCTGAATGGCCGTGTATCAATCAGTATCGACGAGTTTCTTTTGGAAGCGGGACAAATCATTGAGTCGATTAAGCTTAAGGCGCTTGTTTCTGAGCCGAAGCTATCGTTGGATTCGATTTCAGCGAAGATCGGCGAAGGTGAGTTGATGGGCAGCAGCACGGTGCTGTATGCACCGTCTCAGGCGAAGCCTTATAGCTTGAGCGCTGAGATTCGTTTCGCAGGGATCGATCCGGTATTTTTCGTTAAGAAGCATAAGAGTGCTCCAGTACAGGGAGAGTTTGACGGGGTGTTTCAGGTGACTGGTGTCGGCGAGTCCTTGGATGCGGCGGTTGAAGATTCCACGGCGACGCTCAAGATCACGGCTGAAGAGGGCGTGCTGACGGCATTTGAACTGGATGAACGTCAGCAACTCGGTCTCGGCCTTGCAGGTCTACTTGGGCAGAGTCTGGATCGCCCAGGGATTGCGGCCCTTTCGCACACGATTCCGTATTTTAAGGATATTCCCTTTGATAGTTTTGTCTTCGAACTCACGCGCGGAGCTGACAAGCGAGTAATCATTCCGCAGCTGCGATTGACGGGAAAAAGCGTGCTATTGGATGCGTCCGGTTCGGTGAGTGGGAGTCGTTTGAGTGAGGTGATGGATCAAGCTTTGGATTTAACTGTGACACTCGGGGCTAAAGGTAAGCTGACTAAATATTTGGAAACACTTGAGTTACTCCAGGCGACGACTGCCGAGGATGGCTTTCGCCGCTGGAATCAGGATATTCAGATCACTGGTAGTTTGGCCGATCCAGATACTGGGGGATTGATGGATATTCTTAATGATGCGGCGAAGGGAGCTTTCTCGACCTCGAATAAGCGGAAATCAGTGCCAGCGGAAACTGACCCGACTCAGCAACTGTCGACAGAACTCGTGCCTCAGGTCGAGGGCACTGCCGAAGCCGCAGCTGAACCAGCGGAGCCACAAAAGAAATCAAAGGAAGAACGCCGCCGCGACGAAATTGAGATGGGCTTGGACTTGTTAAATTCCTTCTTCGGGAATTAAGGCAACGCCCGATTCAGGCTGAGAGGTGAGGAGTGTGGGCGACTCGCCCACGTTGAGCCGATGTTGATGCCAATGAGGGCGCGCCGTCGCCCCTTAGACACAAAAAAAGACGCTCCGTGTGGAGCGTCCTTTTGATTTAAGTGATTCGGCGTTCAAAGTTGAGCGTTTGATGTTGCTTCGCCATCTACGACAGACCTCCGTCAACGTTAGCGCCAACGACGCTTTAGCCTTGGATCTCTTCGAAGGCCCAGTCGAGCCAAGGCAGCAATGCTTCGATATCTGCAGTGTCGACTGTTGCGCCACCCCAGATGCGGAGGCCGTCGGGTGCGTCGCGGTAGCTGCCGAAATCGTAGCCGACGCCTTCTTTGTCGAGCATGCTGACGAGCTGCTTGGCTTTGGCTGCCTGTTCTTCGGCTGGCAGCGCTTGGTACCAGTCCGCTCTGATTTTGAGGCAGATCGAGGTGTTCGAAATCGTCGCAGAATCTTCGGCTAGAAACTCGATCCAGTCAGTCTGTGCCACCCAATCGGCAATCGCCTTGAGGTTTGCTTCAGAGCGCTCAATGAGTGTTGGCAAACCGCCGATGCTTTCTGCCCAACGTAGGCCGTCCACTGCGTCTTCGATGGCGAGCATGGAGATGGTGTTGATTGTCTCGCCGCTGAAGATGCCTTTGATTAGCTTGCCGCCGCTAGTCATGCGGAAAATCTTTGGCAGTGGCCATGCGGGTGTATAGCTTTCGAGACGTTCGATCGCACGTGGGCTGAGTACGATCATACCATGTGCACCTTCGCCACCCATTACTTTTTGCCAAGACCAAGTAACGACGTCGAGCTTGCTGAAGTCGATGTCCATCGCGAAGACCGCAGAGGTCGCATCGCAAATCGTCAGACCTGCACGGTCGGCTGGAATCCAGTCGAGATTCGGGACCTTTACACCAGAAGTGGTACCGTTGTAGGTGAAGACCACGTCGTTGCTAAAGTTGACTTTGGAAAAGTCTGGCAGGAGGCCGTAGTCGGCTTCGTGCTTGGTGATATTGTCGAGCTTGAGTTGCTTGACTACGTCGGTGACCCAACCCGAGCCAAACGATTCCCATGCGCACATTTCAACGCCGCGTGCGCCGAGCAGTGACCACATTGCCATTTCCACTGCGCCGGTATCAGAAGCTGGCACGATGCCGCAGACGTAGCCTTCAGGGAGGCCGAGAATAGATGCGGACTTGTCGATGACTTCTTGGATGCGAGCCTTTGCAGGCTTTGCCCGGTGAGAGCGGCCGACGAGCGCTTCGTTAAGGGCTTCGAGCGACCAACCGGGACGCTTGGAGCACGGGCCTGATGAGAAATAAGGACGTGTTGGTTTAACTGTTGGTTTCATGGAAAAATGTTGGTGGCTGAACGTTG
>DJBY01000123.1:35630-41903 GCA_002430605.1 Opitutia bacterium UBA5964
CGCTTTCTTTTGAGCGGCCTTCTTCACTGGGCGAGGTGCGAATTCGAAGCCAATTTTGCCGTTTTCAAAGTCGAGGGTGAGGTGGGCTTTGAAGGGGCGCTTGGTGCGCTTCGAGATGAAGCCGTCGAGCAGTGGTGTCTTACCTTCGGTAAATAGCTGTTCGACTGCTTCGGGATCAAGCTCTTTCTGTAGGATGACCTTGCCGAGACGGAAGCCGTCGGGTGAATCCTTTGGCTTGAAATCGGGTACATGGTAGGCCTTGTCTGTCCCGTAGAATTTCGCTTCGAGTCCGTTTTGTAGCGTGACTGTTTTAAGCAATTGATCGTCGGTCAACTCCTCGGCTGAGTCGAGGTCGTCATCAAACACGAAGTTGGTCTTCCATTTGCCAATCTTGCCAGTCTTGGTGACGTTTCGAACGAGCTCCAGCGCGGCGCTGAATGGCTTATTGAAGCGAGAGACGAAGCCTTCTATTTCGGGTAGTGCCTTGGTGGTGAACAGCTCGACCGCTTCCGCTTCGCTGAGTGAGCGACCAGCGATGTGCTTTGAGATGCGGAAGTCGCATTCCTCTTCGCGACACTCGTAGGTGGCGTCGGTTTGTTTGAGACGTGCGGTGCCACAGGCTGGGCAAGCGCAATCCAAATCAGGGAAGGAGCGGCTGACCAGCATCTCCATGTGGGCGCGGGCTTTGCTAACCACGTCTTTGGTGAAGGTGGCGATCTCTTGCATGAAGTCGTCGCGTTTGATTTCGCCGCGTTCCATCTTGTTGAGCTTCGCTTCCCAGTCGCCAGTCATGGATGGTGAGGCTAGCTGCTCGATATGCATCTCTTCGCATAGCTCGATCAGGCGCAGGCCTTTGCCGCTTACGTTGAGCTCGCGACCATCGCGGGCGATGTATTTCTGGCGCAGCAAGCCTTCAATTGTGGCGGCACGTGTGGCGGGTGTGCCGAGGCCGCGTTCTGACATAGCTTCGCGCAGTTCGTCGTCGTCGATCAGTTTACCAGCACCTTCCATCGCGGCGAGGAGGGTAGATTCCGTGTAGCGGGCCGGCGGCTTGGTCTCTTTGTCCAATACGTCGATCGCTTCGGTCTTGGCGTCTTCTCCTTGGGCGACTGCGACGAGCTCGTCCTTCTCAGTGGCAACGCCTGCGACGCGGCCATAGACGGCGAGGTAGCCGGGTTTGACCAGTGTTTTACCGTTGGTCAGGAAAGTGTCTTTTTCGTCGCCGTGGTTGATGGTGGTCAGGCGCTTGGTGACTTCGAACTCGGCATGCGGAAAAAACACCGCGATGAAGCGCTTAACGACCATGTCGTAGAGCTTGGATTCCTGCTCGTTAAGTTTGACGACACGGCCGGTTGGGATAATCGCAAAGTGATCCGAGACCTTAGCGTTGTTGAACACGCGCTTGGAGAACTGCACGCGATCATTCTCGATCGCATCGATGGCCCATTTAGCAGCAGGGTGTCCTGAGCTAGCGAGGTCCCGAAAGGTCTCATAGACCTTGCTCATATAGTCTTCCGGCAGGTAGCGGGAGTCGGTTCTCGGATAAGTGAGCATCTTGTGACGCTCGTACAGTGCTTGTGCCAGCCCCAATGTATTCTTGGCAGTGAAGGGGGCTTCGCGCTGAAGGGTGGTGAGGTCGTAGAGTTGCGGCGCGATCTGTTTGGTCGGCTTGGTTTCTTCAGTCACGGTGCCAGTCTTACCTTGGCAGCGCTGGTGAATCTTCTCGGCAGTGGCTTTGTCCCAAACGCGTTCGGCGCGGCCGTGCGGCTGTTCCTTATTTTTCTTAAAATTGAGATCGATCCATTTGCCGGGGTATTGACCATTAGCGACGCCGAACTCGGCGTGGACCTCCCAGTAATCTTCTGGCTTGAATGCTGCGATCTCGCGCTCGCGCTTGGCGAGGATCGCAAGAGTAGGGGTCTGCACTCGGCCTGCGGCGGTAATGTTGAACCCCCCGTGACGTGAGCGGAAGCAGGTAAAGGCGCGGGTGGAGTTGAGACCGACGAGCCAGTCGGACTCGGAGCGGCATTTGGCGGCGTCGGCGAGGTTCGCCATTTGCTCGCCTTCGCGAAGGTTTTCCCATGCCTCGAGGATCGAACCAGTGGTCATCGATTGCATCCAGAGGCGCTTGACCGGCTTCTCGATTTCACCGATGTCCATGATATATTGGAAGATGAGCTCACCTTCGCGGCCAGCGTCACAGGCGTTGATAATGACGTCGAATTCCTTCTTTTTAGCCAAACCAAGCACGTGCTTGAGGCGATTGTGTGTTTGCTCGATTGGCTGGAGCTCGAATTTCTTTGGGATCGCCGGCAGCACCTTAAAGTTCCAAGGGAGGTTTTTGCCGTTGGGGCCAGTGGGCATCTTCAGCTCGACGAGGTGACCGACCGCCGAGGTGATGGCGGCATTTTCGTTCTCGAAATATTGTGCGTCGCGGGATTTGCCCTTTTTCTCAAATTTGCCCAAGTGCTTGGCCAGGGCTTTGGAGAGGTCGGTGGCGACGGAAGGCTTTTCGGCAATAATTAAATATTTCATGTGTTCGAATCTATCGGTCTGTAAAGTGCTGAGCCTCCGTGGTTAATGGAGGCTCTTTGAAAATGGACACTATAACTGTGTTACTGGAGTGGGGTGGTTCGTGTGTCGAGTCGCCGTGCACAGTCCGGTTGACACTGATAAATGCCGAGGAGTGGAACTGTGATTGTTGGTGCGGAAGCTCATTGAATGAAAAGTGACAGTTTTATCGTGTGAAGAGGGAAATGGAGTTTGGCGATCTCAATCTATTATGCATTGCTTTGACTTAGGCAAATGAGAGTCGCTAGGTTTTCGGTAAAACAGGCGAATAAAACTGGCGTCAACCCTGTTTCTCATTTTCGCCATATCTGTCTCAGCACAAAACTCACCACTTTCACTCTTTTTCATGCTCCGTAAATTCCGCGAAGATCTAGCGCGCAAGGCCAACGACTTTGCCCAATTCACTGCGGATGTGATCTACGATCGGCAGCATGGTCGCGCGGCTGAGCTGTTTGGCTCCTTCCTATATGTGCTATCGTTTCTGTTTAGTTTTCTGGTGCAGTTGCGCTGGTATCTTTACGAGCATCGAATCCTTCGTAATAAACCACTGGGCTGCTTAGTGGTGGTCGTGGGGAACCTGACTGTCGGTGGCACGGGTAAGACGCCTGTGGTGGAGAAATTTGCCCGCACCTTGACGGAGCGTGGTCGCAAGGTCGCAATTCTCAGCCGTGGATATAAGAGTAAGAAAGAGCCGTTGACTAAAAAAATATGGCGTAAGTTGACGCACGGCGAGGAAGCGCCACCAAAAATCGTCAGTGATGGCAAGAATGTGCTACTTGACTCTGAAGTCGCTGGTGATGAGCCATATATGCTCGCTTGTAACTTGCCGGGTGTGGTCGTGCTGTGTGATAAAAACCGCGTGAAGGCCGGTTCGTTTGCGATCCGGCGCTTCGGTTGCGACACACTAATTCTCGACGATGGGTTCCAATACTTGCCACTCAAAGGCCGCTTGAATTTGCTGCTGGTAGATAAGACCAATCCATTTGGGAATCAGCACCTGTTGCCGCGTGGAATCTTGCGCGAGCCGATCAAGCATCTTTCCCGAGCTAGCTACATCTTTCTGACCAAGTCCGACGGTATTCAAGACGATGCCTTACTCGAATTGATCCGTGAGCACAACCCGAAGGCGGAAATCATCGAATGCTCCCATCAGCCGCAGTATTTGCAGGCCATCGATGGCGGCGAGCGCTTGCCGCTTGATATCTTGAAAGGGGCGCACATCGCTGCATTCAGCGGGATCGCCTCTCCTGAGAGCTTTGAGAATATGCTGCGCGGCTACGGTGCAGAGATTCGCTATAATCACCGTTTCCTCGACCATCACCGCTTTTCGCGTGCTGAAATTCAGCATGTATACGATCAGGCGGCTGCAGCCGAGCTCGATATGATTGTGACCACAGAAAAAGATGCCGTGCGCTTATTTGAAGATATTAAGCCCACTATTCCGATTTATTTCCTTCGTCTCGAAATCGACATTCTCTCCGGGGAAGAGGACTTCGAGGGAGCGGCCGCTCGTATTTGCCTGCCTCGAAATACATCTGCGCAGATGACGCGACCTCCCGTCAGTTCGGAGAATAGTTGAATGCGCAGTGAATGGGGCTTGAACGACAGTCATCTTTTAGCCACTTATTTTTGCTTTCCTCTGACCAATACTAAAAAATATCATTACAATGGCTTCCAAACCAGCCGACACCGTTTCCGAAACCGAAAGCAAAAAACTTCATGACCTTGAAGTTAAAGACGCGCAATTTATCTTCCAGTCGGTTTGGACGGTACTGGTCGACGAATTCGGTGAGGAGAATCTTCGTTTTCCTAAAGAGATTTTTTGGCTCAACGGTGCGCCTGGCGCAGGTAAAGGGACCAATACTGACTTCATTATGAAGTTCCGCGATTTGACTGCACCGCCAGTGGTTGTCAGTTCGCTGTTGGAGAGCCCTGAAGCGAGGCAGATGATCAATGCGGGCATGCTCGTGGGCGACCGCGAAGTGATTGAAATTATTTTGCGCAAGCTGCTGGAGCCGATCTTTCAGACTGGTGCTGTGGTGGACGGCTTTCCTCGCACCAAAGTGCAGGTGGAGTGTGTCAAGTTGCTGTTTAATAAGCTAGTCGACTTACGTAATAAGTATGCTGATACGCTGTTTGCTAAGTATTTAAAGAAGCCACACTTCCACATTGTAGTGCTCTTCGTCGATGAGAAGGAAAGTGTCCGCCGCCAGCTCTACCGTGGCGAGCAGTCACGCATCCACAACGAGGAAGTGCGCGAGTCTGGTGATGGCGAACTCATGGAAGTGCGGCCGACGGACCTCGATCCAGTTGCCGCGATCAATCGTTACCGCACTTTTAAAGAAAAGACCTACGGGGCACTCAAAGACCTGCGAGCGATTTTCTTCTACCACTTCATCAATGCACACGGCACGCTCGATGAAGTGCGTGCACGTATTGATAAAGAGCTGCGCTATCAAGGCTCTCTGGAACTTGACGAAGCCACTTACGACCGCCTTTCTTCCATCCCGATCGCCAGCACGATATCGGCACATGCGCGCCAGGACTTGGTAGATCGCCTCGAGACCTACGAGCAACGCCAAAACGAGTTGTTTTCTAAAGTAGTCGATACGATCAATCGTGATTTTATGCCGATCATTCAGCGCCACGCGATTTCCGGCTTGGCTGTCGTGAATACCGAAGATACGACCTTTGGCGATGCCGATGCGCTGATCATGCTCATCGATATTTTCTCTGAGCGTGGTTATCATGCCATCATTGATATCCATCGCGATGAAGTGCCTGATTCGATTGATCCCAAAACTTTCAAAATCAAGACCCGCATCAAGCTCGTGTATCGGGTGCGCGTGCAGTTCAAGGGATCCGAGATCCGTCGCGGACGCTAGTATTCGGCACAATACGCCGAATCGTCAACGTGAGGACTGACAGAGGTATTCTTGCTGGTTCTTTTATGGCAGACCTAGGTCCTGATGGTGATTTTCTAGTTAAGAAGCCGACCACTCAGAATGGAAGAGAGACGCACTAGCGCTTATTCCTGTATTCTATTGGCTGCGGCAGATACTGCTAGGGCATATTTTTGACCGATAATGGCGGACTTAAGTCGTGTCTGGCTGGAGCCGGTGGTTGGTCGGTTCATTGCCAGTTGAATGGTTGTCGCTTGAGGGGCATCACCGACTACATTGCTTACGCTGTATCAGCCGAAGGTCTTGCTATTCCAGCCCCAGTTGCCGGGGGGTTCGTTACGATAAATGATATAGACGCGGTCGGCTTGGATGTCGGTGGTTAAGCGAATGCGTTCGCATAGTTCGGCGGTGAGTTGTTGCGGGGCATCCTCTGCTAAGCGGATGGCACGCAGGTCGACTAACATGGTCGGGTGTTCTGTGCCAGCCATGGTCATCTTGGCGCTGATCCAGCTGGTCATGACAAAGTCTTCGGATTTTCCGAGTAGTTCGGATACTGCCTTTGAAAGCGTCTGTAAGCAGTTGGACTTTTCTACGTCGGTGAGCGCTAGGTTGGTGGTGACTTGGACGACAGGCATGGCTTTTGAGGAATTAGTAGTGCAACGGGTTGTAAATCTATCTCTCGAACGCCGTTTGAGCAAGTTGTTAGGGCTTTTGTTTTCTTCCGTGAAGTTGACGCTGTTGCCGCTTTAGTTTCGGTAACCTGGCACGGCTAAGCCACAGGAGTGTCGCTTCTACGTTT
>DJBY01000123.1:42077-78452 GCA_002430605.1 Opitutia bacterium UBA5964
AAGCCACAGGAGTGTCGCTTCTATGTTTCTGGCGTGGCCTTGATCGTGAGATCAGGGAGCTGTTGAAGGTGTCGAACGTTTGTGTCTGGGGCGCCTAGGCGCGGTCTTAGCACCCAAGGGGTATCATAACTAGCAAAGCCCCTACGATCAAGGCGAGCCGCGTACAAAAAAGCCGCTACACGATGTGTAGCGGCTTTTGTTAAACAATTATCGAGGACAATCTACTCTTCGGTTGCGTCGCCTTCTGGTGTGCTTGCTTCAGATGCTGTGTCTTCTGCGGGTGCTTCAACTTCGATGTCTTCGACTTCCTCGGCTTCGCCGGATTCGTCTTCGTCGGAGGCGACTACTCTGGAGATGCCGATGAGGACGTCTCTGGCTGCGAGGTTGACAAGCTTTACGCCACTTGCGGCACGACCAGTGATGCGGACATCGGCGATCGGGCTACGAACTGCTTGGCCCTTCTTGGTGAACATCATGATCTCGTCTTCGTCGGTGACGCTGAGAGCGCCGACAACCTTGTCTGACTTGATTGCTATGATGCCAGAGCCACCACGCGATTGGACACGGTAGTCGGAGAAGTCAGTGCGCTTGCCGAGGCCGTTGGCACCTGCGATGAGGAGCTTGGCGCCTTCAGCGACGATCTCGATGGCGACGACCTTATCAATCTCAGTCTTGAGCTTGATGCCGCGGACACCACGTGTGGCACGGCCCTGATCGCGGAGATCCGTTTCTGGGAAGCGAATGGACTGTGCGTTGCTGGTGACGAGCACGATGTCGTTGCTGCCGTTTGTGAGGCGTGCGCCGATTAGGTTGTCACCTTCGTCGATCTTGATACCGATGAGGCCGCCTTTACGGTGGTTGCGGTAATCGGAGAGCATGGTCTTCTTGGTGACACCCTTTTCGGTGGCGAGGACGATGCGTTGCTCAGACTCTTCGAAACCATCGACGCAAATCATCGCAGCAATCTTTTCACCCTTTTGGAGCTCGAGAATGTTGGCGAGTGCGCGTCCCTTGGCGATGCGTGACCCTTCTGGAAGGTTGTAGACCTTTTCGACATACACACGGCCACTGTTCATGAAGAACATAATGTTGTCGTGTGTGCTTGCAGTGAAGAGGTGCTCAACGAAGTCTTCTTCGTATTGACCCGAGCCGATGACGCCTTTGCCGCCGCGTTTCTGCGAGCGGTATTCGTCAAGGGAAGTGCGCTTCATGAAGCCCTTATGAGTGATAGTAATCATGCAGCCTTCGTTTGGAATGATGTCTTCCATGCTAAGGTCGCCATCGACTGCGAGGATCTCGGAGCGGCGTGGGTTGCCGTATTTCTCGCGCATTTCGAGGAGCTCTTCCTTGATGACTTCGAGCAGGCGATGCTCGTTGTCGAGGATGTCGCGCAGGTAGGTGATGAGCTCCATCAGTGCTGCATACTCTTCTTCGATCTTGCCGCGTTCGAGCCCGGTGAGCTGGTAGAGGCGCAGTTCGAGAATCGCGTTGGTCTGAATCTCGGAGATGTCATACTTCGCCATCAAGTTTTGCTTAGCTTCGTCGCGATTCTTGGACGCGCGGATGATCTTAACGAAGTCGTCGAGATTATCGAGTGCGATGCGGAAACCTTCGAGGATGTGCGCGCGTGCCTCTGCTTTACGCAGTTTAAACTGCGTGCGGCGGTAGATGACTTCGCGGCGGTGATCGATGTAGCAACCGATCATTTCCTTGATGTTCATCTGTTTCGGACGACGGTTGTCGAGCGCGAGGAGGATGACGCCAAAAGAGCTTTCGAGCGCGGTGCTCTTGTAGAGTTGATTAATGATGACCCGAGGGATCGCGCCACGCTTGAGTTCGATAACAATACGTGTTGTCTCGGTGGACTCATCACGCAGATCAGAGATGCCGTCGATCGTCTTGTCGGTGATCAACTCTGCGATACGCATGACGAGTGTCGCGCGATTCACATTGTAAGGGATGGCGGAGATGATGATCTCTTCCTGTCCTTTGGTCTCGACGACTTCGGCGATACCACGTGTGCGGACGATGCCACGACCAGTGCGGAGGTAGCTTTGGATGCCGGCGGTGCCGTGCACGAAGCCGCCACCTGGGAAGTCCGGGCCGGGGATGATGTCGATCAGGTCATCCAAGCTAATGTTTGGATTGTCAATGATCGCACACGCACCGTCGATGATCTCGCTCAAGTTATGCGGCGGGATATTGGTGGTCATACCGACCGCAATACCAGTGGAGCCATTCATCAAGAGATTAGGCAACGCTGCAGGCAGGACGGACGGCTCTGTGGTGCTCTCCTTATAGTTTGGTACGAAATTGACGGTATCTTCATCAATGTTCTTGAGCATCTCTTCGGCGATCGATTCGAGCTTACACTCGGTATAACGATAGGCAGCGGGGGGATCGCCATCGATCGAACCGAAGTTACCTTGCGGCATGATGAGCGGGTAGCGCATGACCCAGTGCTGGGCGAGACGAACGAGCGTATCGTAAACAGAACTGTCACCGTGTGGGTGGTAGTTCTTTAGAACTTCCCCGACCACACCGGCGCACTTATCGAAGTTGCGATTATGGAGGAGGCCTTCACGCAGCATTGCGTACAGGATACGCCGCTGGACTGGCTTGAGGCCGTCACGCGCGTCGGGCAGCGCGCGACTGACGATGACGGACATCGAGTAATCGATATATGCGGTCTGCATGATATCGATGATCGATGTCACTTCCGCGCGATCTGCGTCGTTCGGGATGGATGGTGGGAGTTCTTCGGACATGAGCTTTTTAAAACGGTGTTTTATTTCTTAATCTTATTCTTAATCCTGATCTTACTCTTTCTTATTCTGGGAATCAGATCGAGTGGCGTATGCTTTGAGGGATTATGATTGTGATTAAGTTGATGATTAAGGAGCGATTTAGACGTCGAGATAGGAAACGTTTAGTGCGTTGTCTTCGATGAAAGCGCGGCGGGAGGGGACGTCTTCGCCCATCAGCATGGAGAAGATCCCATCGGCGACTGCGGCGTCGGCGATGTTGACCTTGAGTAGTTTACGTGTCTTCGGATCCATGGTGGTTTCGAAGAGCTGCTTCGGATTCATCTCCCCGAGACCTTTGTATCGTTGAATACTCAGGCCGCGACGACCGATCGCACGAATGTTTTCGATCAGTTCGATGATTGAGCTCAACTCTGTGATGTCCTCCTTCTTCTCGTCGCCCTTGTTTTCGATCAGTTGGTAACGTGGCTCATCGCTCTTGGTGAATGAATGTACATCCATGCCCGCGGCTGAGAGTTTGCGTAGCAGCTTAGTCATCTCGGTGGATTCGTAGATCTCGTGTAAAGAGATGCGCTGGCCAACGGTGACGCCTGCGTCGTTGACGACTTCACGGTTGAGCGTGTCGTTGGCATCGGCGTCAGTAAGGTCGAATTCGGTGTGGAATGTAATGCGCTCGTCGTCGTTACGCAGGTAGCGGAATTCTTCAACGTTTCCTGTGCGGATGCGAGCGATGTAGCGCGGTAGCTCTTGAGTCTCTTTATGATGCTGGTCGAGATACGTCGCGAAGTCGCAACCGTAACGAGTGACGCCGCGTCCGACCACCTCCATGCGGGAGAGGATGCCAACGATTTCTTCGATAGTGGCGCTGTCGAGATTCTTTTGGTCGCGGAGGCGAACTAGATGGACGTCTTCGGTGCCAAGCTCAAGTAAGATGCGGTTGAGTTGCTGGTCGTCGTCGATGTATTGTTCACGGCGCTTACGTTTGATCTTATATAGTGGTGGTTGCGCGATGTAGATGTAGCCAGCTTCGATCAGGCCGCGCATTTGGCGGAAAATGAAGGTGAGGAGCAGGGTGCGGATGTGTGCACCGTCGACGTCCGCATCGGTCATCAAGATGATTTTGTGGTAACGTGCCTTGGTTGCATCGAATGCGCCAGGGCCTTCGTGGTCGCCAATGCCAGTGCCGAGCGCGGTGATGAGGCTGCGAATTTCGTTGTTGTTCAGCACCTTGTCGAGGCGTGCTTTCTCAACGTTAAGTAGCTTACCGCGGATCGGAAGGATCGCTTGTGTTGCACGATCGCGCCCTTGTTTAGCCGAACCACCCGCAGAGTCACCTTCCACAATATAGATTTCGGAGACGGCGGGATCTTTGGACGAACAGTCGGCTAGCTTGCCGGGCAGGCCGCCGCCGGAAAGTGCGCCTTTACGGACAGTTTCACGGGCCTTACGAGCAGCTTCACGTGCGCGAGCCGCGTGTAGTGATTTTTCGATCAGACGTTTGGCGATCTGTGGGTTGGTCTCAAAGTAATACTTGAGTTGCTCACCGGTGATCTTCTGCACGATACCATCGACTTCGCTATTGGAGAGCTTGGTCTTGGTTTGGCCTTCGAAGCGCGGTTCTGGCACTTTAACTGAAACAATAGCGGTCAAGCCTTCACGGGTGTCGTCACCGCTAAGGCTTGGATCTTTCTCCTTGATCAGGTTGTTTTGCTTTGCGTAAGAGTTGATCACGCGGGTCAGCGCAGTGCGGAACCCGGATAGGTGCGTGCCACCCTCGATATTGTGAATCGAGTTGGCGTAGGCGTAAATTTGGTCGCTGTAGCTGTCGTTATATTGCAACGCGATGTCGACGACGATGTTGGCATCGAGATCGGGGTTCGGCGTTGGAGCTTCGCCGTGGAAGCTGATGGGGTCTTCGTGGACGACGTTTTTATTCTCATTGAGGAACTTGACGTATTCAGAAATACCATCCTTGAAGATGAATACCGTGGTCTTGTTGACGCGCTCGTCGACGAAAGTGATGTGAATACCAGGATTTAGGAAGGCGAGCTCGCGCAGACGCTTGCTAAGTAGTTCAGCCTTGAAATCACGGGTGGTTTCGAAAATTTCCGGATCAGGAGAAAATGCGATGCGGGTGCCGTTGCGCTTGGTCTCGCCGATGACTTTCATCTTTTCGGTCGTCTTGCCACGCGAGAATTCCATCTTGTGGACCTTGCCATCGCGCCGCACTTCGACCTCGAACCATTCGGAGACGGCATTGACGCACTTTGCGCCGACACCGTGGAGGCCGCCAGACACTTGGTAGGCACCCTTGCCGAATTTACCACCGGCGTGTAGGTTGGTCATCACCAGTTCCAGCGAAGGAATGTTATATTTGGGGTGAATGTCGACGGGAATGCCGCGACCGTCGTCCTCAACGGAGCAAGAGCCGTCGTTGTGGATGCTGACAGTAATCTGCGAGCAGTAACCAGCAAGGGCTTCATCAATCGAGTTATCGACGATTTCAAAAACACAGTGGTGGAGGCCACGTTCGTTGGTATCGCCGATATACATATCGGGACGTTTCCGGACACCTTCAAGCCCCTCAAGCTTCTGGATTTTGGAAGAGTCATAGACGTCCTTAGGGGCGTCGTTGGCGACATCTTTTCGAGGCTTTTGAGGCTGTAAATCTTCAGGCTTTTCTTGTTCTGACATAAGCGCTTATTTATGCTCTCGAAATAGTCCTCTGACCACTAAAAAGTGACTTTTCAGTGGTTTTTTTTAATGCATCCTATCATTATGTTAAGCAGTGACTTGCGTGATTTTTAGCGGGGTCTTGTCGCGCTCGCAGAGATTCAAGTTTACTTCTTGAGTCAAGAGCCTAACTTAAGCGTTGTGAAACTCTCCCATAAGCTTGAATATGCCTGCCGTGTCTTGGCGCAGTTAGCCCGCACTCATGGCCAAGAAAAATTGGCCCATATCGATGAATTAGCTGAGGCGGAAAAAATCCCGGCTAACTATCTAGTGCAGATTTTGAACGAGCTGCGCAATGCGGGGCTGATTGTCAGTAAGCGCGGCAAGCAGGGCGGTTATGCGCTGGCACGTGCGCCTGAGCGAATCCGATTGAACGAGATCGTCACGGCGGTGGATGGTGACCTTCTCGAGCTCACGTTCGACGAACAGGGGCATTCTGGTGAACGCGTCGCAAGTATCTGGCACGATATCGGCGTTGAATTCGAGAAAAAGATCAGCAGCTACACGCTGGAAGCCTTCGTTGTAGAGGATACCAGCTCGATGTATTACATTTAAGGTGCGGGCGTACCCGTCAGCCTGTTGGTCATAATCTTACTCTTAATCCTGCTCCCTCAATTTATAATGATGATGAGTAAGAGTAGGATTAAGACTTATTTTTAGAAGCTCCAGAACATCGGCACGACAAATACGGTGACGATGAAGCAGATGATATTCAACGGTAGGCCGACCTTTGTGAAGTCGAAGAACCTGTAGCCACCCACACCATACACGTAGGTATTGGTTTGGTAGCCGATTGGTGTCGCGAAGCTCGCAGAGGCGGCGATACATGCGCCGACTACGAGTGGACGAGGGTCGATGCCGAGTGTCGTGGCGATGCCGAGTGTAATCGGCACCATCAGCGCGATAGCGGCATTGTTTGAGAGGAACTCGGTGAAGGTCGATGTAATGATGTAGACGAACGCGAGCATCATGACGCTCTGTAAATGCTCAGGAGCAAAGTTTTGCACCACACCAATCATATTCTCGGCGATTAACAGGCTGGCTCCGGTGGAGTCCATTGCTTGCCCGAGCGCGAGCATGCCGAAAATAATCATCAAAATACTCCACTCGACGGAAGAATAAGCATCCTTCGATTTCATGCAGCCAGTCAGCATCAAAATTGCCACGCCCAGTGTCACGGCGGCGACGATGGGCACGATGTTGAGTGTGGCGAGTGTGACAATCGCGATGGTGATGCCAATGGCGATTGGCATCTTCGCGCGGATGCTGCGAGCTGGCACGCGCGGCCGATCCAGCAGGATGATCTCTTCGCTGGTGGAGAGCGAGTTGATTGCCTTGGTCGAGCCCATCATCAGCAGGGTGTCACCGGGCTGTAGAAGTAAGCTGTCGAGTCGGTTGCGCTGATTGTGCCCTTTGCGGTGCACGGCGACGACGACCATACGGAAGCGTTGGCGGAAGTTGATCTCGCCAAGCGTCTTACCAAGGATGGTTGCGAGCGGGCCGACCACACCTTCGACGAGCGCACCTTCATCCATCGCGATGGTTTCTAGGCCGGCGGATATTTCGCCGTGCAAGGCGATACCTTTGATCGAATTTGCTTCGGCAACGCCAGATGGGCGGCAGGCCAGCACCAGTCGGTCACCGACTTCTAGTTTTATGTGTTTCGGATCGCCGGTGACGGCCACCCCGTGGCGCACGATTTCGAGTAGGCGGATGCCGCGCCCTTTAAGCATGCCGCTTTCGAGTGCGGTCTGGCCTTTGAGTTCGGATCCAGCGCGCACGAAGGCTTCGGTCATAAACTCCTTGCGCTCTTCATCGCTGAGGATGGAAGTCAGTGTCTCGCGGTGGGGGAGTAGTTTGTCGCCAAACAGAACAAGGTAGAGCGAACCGAATGCTAGGATCGGCAGGCCGACTGCAGCGAGCTCGAACATGCCAATCGGGGCATGACCAGATTCGACTAAGATACCGCTGGCGAGCAAGTTAGTGCTGGTGCCAAGCAGGGTGCAGGTGCCACCAAAGATCGATGCGTAGGACAGCGGGATCAGTAGTTTTGAGGACGCGATCCCCATTTCTCGGGAGAGCGTGAGCACGACCGGCATCAATACAATCACGACGGGCGTGTTATTGATAAATGCAGATACTGCGGCCACACCGATGACCATGATGAAGATGAAGCCCCTGTACGGGAGTTTGACCATTCGCCTTAAATAGCCGGTGATGAGGTCAATCGCACCAGTGCGCTCTAAGCATCCGCTGACGATAAACATCGCCGCAATCGTCAGGGGGGCGGAATTACCAAAGACTCCTAGTAGGTTTTCGAGTGTCGGGAGTTCCGGGCTCTTGCTGATCATACTGACGAAAATCAGTACGCCAAATACAGTGATCGCTGTGAGGTCCGCTGGGATGCGTTCCCAGATGAAACTCGCGATCGCGAAGATGAGGAGCGCAAAAACGAATAATATTTCCCAAGTCATTGTTAGGCGGCGCTTTGTGTGTTTTCCGTGGCGGCTTGTGTGATGATAGGATCATCCTGTTCTTCACTCTTAGCCCAAAAGTAGAAGGATATTGCAAGAATTGTAAGTGAAAATCCCATATTTACGACTTTCATTATGATACCGCCCAGAATTTGATCATTGAGCGGGTCGAGATCGATGATGCGAGGCGCCCAGGCGTAAGTCGGGTAAATTGATTCTCCGGCGAAGGTGAGGAAGGCAAACACTGGGAGTTGACCGACCATGAGTAGGAAGATCGCTAGCATTCGGATGCCATAGCTGCGGCGAGGTACGCGTGTCGATAGGGTGAGGTAGGGCCAAAGCATGAGTATGCCGAGTGAAAACATCGTCCAATGCTCTAGGATGTGAATGCGTTTGTCGTGCAGCGCCGCTTCGTAGAGTGCGGGGATGTGCCATGCGGTATAGATGAAGGTGAAGAGCAGGCCGCCGCAGGCTGGGTGGGTGAGCAGGTTCATGGCTTTGCGCAACCATTCTGGCTTGAGTAGCCAATCGATCAACCACGAGGGCGTGCCGAAGATGAACAGCACTGGGCTGAAGTAGATCAACAGCATGTGCTGTGTCATGTGTGCGCAAAACAGGAACTGTTCGCCGATCTGGTCGAGCGGTGAGCCGACTGCCAGATAGACGAGGATCAGGCCGAGGTAGAACAAGATCGCTTGGTTGCGGGGAAAGTCAGTGCTGGGGGCGATGCGTTCACGCAGCGGCCCGACGCCGAGCGCGTAGAGCCAGCCGATCATCAAGAGTGTGATCAGGAGCAGAGGTTCGGTGTGCCAGTGGAGTTGCATGTGTTCGGTGTCTGTGTCGGCAATCGAAGGATTGCGACTCAATAGCTATAAATTGTGAGACTGAGTGAATGGCAAAAAGAAAGGACGACAGTTTCCTATCGTCCTTAGAAATCTCAACTCTGATTTGAACCTAGAATGCAGAGATTGCCTCGAAATCGACAAATCCACGATCCATAATGAACATCAGCGCGACAACCGTGCCAGATGCGATCGATAGGCCAGTGCCAAACGCGAGACTCAGGATCAGCTTGTCATACAATAGGTGCATGAACCATGCGATCACGCTGAAAAACTTAAACAGCGAGAGGGAGACGAGCGTAGCGAAGATAAAAGTGCCATTGATCGGCAGGTACACGAGCACCAATTCGATGCCTGTGATGGCTGCTAAGACCAGTGCCAAATTAATAAAGGCATGGTACTTTTGTTCTTCGCCACTGTGGTCGGCGTGTGATGTAGAAAGCGTGTCAGACATGATGGGTGTCCTTATTTGATGAATTCGATCAAGTAGATTACAGTGAAGATGATGATCCAGACGATATCAACAAAGTGCCAGTACAGGCCGGCGACTTCAACATCGATGGCACTTTTGTGTGGGTCCATCTTGCCAGTGTAAGAATAGAAATACATACAGGTCAGCCAGAAGACCCCGATTGCCACGTGCACTCCGTGGGTGCCAGTCAGCATAAAGAAGGTGGAGCCAAAAGTGCCGCTCTTTAGTGTCAGGCCTTCGTGGACGAATTCAGTGAACTCAAACACTTGGCAAGCAAGGAAGATCAGACCGAAGAAAATCACGCCGAGCGTGTTGCGGCGGAATGACTTGATGTCGCCCTTGTGCATCGCAGACACTGCGAGTGCCATTAGGAACGAGCTCATTAGCAGGATGAAGGTCGAGAAGGAGGTGAGCTCTAGGCTGAAGAGGCTAGTTGGATCAAACGACTCCGGATATAACTTACGATATATCAGGTGCGTGGAGATCATGGTGCCGAAAAACATGCAGTCGGAACCAAGAAACAGCCACATGAAGAGCTTCTTGTTATCGACCATCAAGTTGTGATGGCTGTCGTTGTTGTGGGCGTCGTCGCTCATTATTTTTTAAATCTTAAATGCTGTGATAAACTGAAGAGCTAGGCCTTAGATTTCGTCTTCCTTCGGGTGAATGTGGTAGCCGCCTGGGCCTTCGATTGCCCAGAGAGTTGCACCTAGTGTTATGATGAATAGGCCACTGATGGTAACGTAGCCCATGTATGCCACACCAGCTTGCATCAGGCATAGCCCCAAGCCGAGCGGCACAAATCCGAAGGATGCGACGAATGGCATCCAAGATTGGCTTGGCATATGAATGCCGTGGCTGCCTTCGTCGACAAAAGTGATCTTACGGTTTTCTGCGCCGTGCTTGTGCTCCCACAGAGCATCACGTGCTGGAATGATCGGTGTGCGAGCGAAATTGTAGCTGCGCGGTGGGGAGGTGGTGGCCCACTCGAGCGTGCGCGCATCCCATGGGTCGTTACCCGCAGGTTTGCCCTTGGTCATTAGGAGAATGATGTCGACCACGAACAGCAAGATCGAGAAGCCGAGGATAAATGCGCCGATACTGCAGACCATGTTGTAGCCATCCCAACCGAAGCCAGAGAGGTAAGTGTGTGTGCGGCGTGGCATGCCGATCAATCCGAGAAAGTGCATGGGGAAGAAAGTCACGTTCAGGCCAACCGTTGATAAGATCGCAACCCAGGTGCTCAGCTTGCCTGCCCACATTTTTCCGAGGATCTTTGGTAACCAGAAATAAAGACCACTGATGGAGGCGAGCAAGATGCCACCAATCGCCACGTAGTGGAAGTGGGCGATCACGAAGTAACTATCTTGTTGTTGTGCGTCTGCCGGTGCAGCTGAGTGCATGATCCCTGAGAATCCTCCCATCATGAACATCCAAATGAAGCCGACACTGAAAATCATTGGTGCATCGAAGCGTACACGACCACCCCAGAGTGTGCCGATCCAGTTAAAGATTTTCACACCAGTTGGTACGGCGATGGCCATGGTCAGTAGCGAGAAGGCTGCTGTTGCAACTTTGCCCAAACCAGTGGTGAACATGTGGTGCGACCAAACCGCGAATCCGAGGAAACCAATCACTGCGCCAGAGAATACCACGATCGAATAGCCAAATAATGGTTTCTTCGAGAAAGTGGGGAGCACCTCAGAGACGATTCCCATCGCTGGGAGCACCAGAATGTAAACTTCCGGATGGCCGAAAATCCAGAACAAGTGCTGCCACAAGATAGGTTGGCCACCTTGTGCAACTTGAAAGAAGCTAGTGTCGAACACTCGGTCAAACATGAGCTGTCCCAAGGCAATGGTGATTGCAGGGAATGCGAACACGATCAGCAGGGATACGATCAGTGTCATCCAAGTGAATACCGGCAGGCGCATCATCTTCATGCCTGGGGCACGCATATTGATGATGGTTGCAATGAAATTCATCGCTGCACTCAAGGATGCGATACCTAGGATTTGCAGACCCATGATCCAGAAGTCGGTGCCGACACCAGTAAATTGGCGCTCGGTTAAGGGCGCATAGCCGAACCAACCCATACCAGGGACGAAATCGGTCATGCCAGCAGTCGGGCCAGACGCGGTGAACCAGCCGAGCTCACCAAAGGCTTGCATTAACCAACTGAAATTTAATACCAACGCGCCAGCGACGAATGCCCATAGGCTGAAGCTATTAATACGTGGGAAGGCCACATCGCGTGCGCCGATTTGTAGGGGCACGAGGAAATTGAAGAACGCGGCATTGAGTGGCATGATCGCGAGGAAAATCATGGTGGTGCCGTGCATCGTGAACAGCTGATTATAGCGCTCGGCGGAGACGAGGTCATTTTCCGGCACAATTAGCTGAGCGCGAATGATCAAGGCTTCAAGGCCGCCGACCAGTAGGAAGAATAACGCCATCGCACCATACATGATGCCGATCTTTTTGTGATCTACAGTTGTGAGCCAGTCGACAATGACGCTCTTACTGTGGTCAGGACGCATCAAACCGAGATTACTTTTCTCGGGCTTGAGCGCGTGATCGTGCGTTGCGGGTGTGGTGGGTTCTGTCAGCGTGCTGCTCATGGTAGTGGTCTACTTGAGGGTTTGCAGGTAAAGGGAGATTTTGTGAATTTCGTCGTCAGTAAGCAGCTCTTCGAGTTCACCGATACCTCCGCCATTGGCTTTCCACATGAGGTTACCAGGTTTGACGGTGTTGGGCTCTTTGATCCACTTAAAGAAATTCGCGTACTGTTGTTCAATGTCCACCGAGCCGTCTTCGGCACGATGGTTGAGCCAACCGGCTGCGACGGACAGGCGAGAGGCAACCTTAGTCAGGTTTGGACCTGCGACGCCAACCGCACGTGGGTTGCCATTCACTGCGTGGCATGTCGCGCATTTACCGCGAGACATGAAGAGCTGAAGGCCTTCGTTGATATCGCCAGTGAGTTTTTCCGGAGACTCATCGTTGGCTGCGTACCAGTCTTCCCAAGCCATGTCGTCTGGAGCTTGGTGGCCGGTTTTGATTTCAGAGACCCATGAGGCAAAGTCGTCGTCACTGACTACGGACGCACGGAACAGCATGCGTGCATGCGAATCACCGCAATATTCAGCGCACTGACCATAGTAGTAATTGTGGATCTCCTCTTGCAGGTAGCGTGCGTAGGCGGCGCGGAGTTCTTCGTCAGAACCAGTGGCACCTGATTTTTCCTGCCAGTCTTCAATGCTGTCGCCCGCTTGAATCCACATTCCATTTGATCGTCCAGGAATCAGATCGACCTTACCAGCGATGCGTGGGAGCCAGAATGAGTGGATGACATCTTTGGAGCGTAGCTCTAGGCGAATGGCCTTACCTGCTGGGATGATTAACTCGTTGGCTGAAGTGATGCCGAGCTGTGGGTAGGCAAAGCCCCACCACCATTGGTAACCTTCGACTCGGATAGTTAATGGGTTGTCTTGTTCGGCTGCGCTGAGGCCTTCGCCTTGATACCAAGTGCCGAGTTTGCTTTCTTCAGTGAATGGGAAGTCGTGCGTATACCAGATCGCACGCAGTGTTGGCACCGCGACTATTACGAGGAGCAGGATCGATGCGCCAATCAGGCCGATTTCGATCAGCGGGTTGCCGTGGCCTTGGACGGGTAGTGGGCGATCGTCGTTCTTGCGCTCACGAAACTTGAACATGGCGACGATGTACACCGCGCCAACCAGCACAAAGATGAACAGACTCACCCATACCGTTACCATGAAGAGGTCAAGTTGTGCCTCTGCAATCGGGCCCTTGGTGTCAAACGTTGACATGCGGGTGTTCGTGTCGCAACCAGCCAAGAGGGCGAGTGCGATGAGCGAGGATGCGAGTGCGATAAGGCCGCGGAATGAGTGCTTCACAGTTAGTGAGTGGTCAATAAGTTGGAAGGAAAAACGAGAGTGTGATTCATTGACGAATCAGAACAAATTTGATAGAGCCGCGAATGCCGGCTGACAAGATAATCTTCGTATATTATAATCAATCAGAAGCTCTGTTGAATGCTATTAGATCTGTTAATCGGCCAGTTGCCTAAAACCATTGATAGAGAAAGCAATACACCAGCACGCCGGTCACAGAGACGTAATACCAAATCGGGAAGGTCCAGCGTGCCCAAGCGCGGTGTCTCTCGCGTTTACCTTTGATTGCAAGCGTCAGCGTGGTGAGCACCAGTGGCACGATTGCGATGGCCAATACGACATGCGTCACCAGCATAATGTAGTAAAACGTGCGCCATGCGCCTTCACCGCCAAACGGCGTATGCACGCCTTGCACTAGGTATTTGTGCAGCACATAACACACTAGAAAAACGATGGAGACGCTGAACGCGCTGACCATGCAAGTGCGGTGCGCTTTTTCGCGGCCGGTCTTAATGCAGATAAACCCTGCAGTCAGTAGCACAGTTGCGCAGCCATTGAGGAGCGCGTTGACAGTCGGAAGTGTTTCAGTGAAGGACATATATCGATAGCTGATTAATAATGAGTGATGGCTAATTGATAACGGGATTGGCTATTATTCATTAACGATTCGCCATTGCTCTAAGCTCCGCTTAGAGCAACCAGAGATCCAGCACCAGCGGCAGGAGTAGGGCGGGCAAGTAAAAGATCGAGGCAAAGAAGAGCTTGCGTGCGGCCGCATCGCGTTGATCGACGTTGAGGAATGCGATCGCTGGGCGCAGGTAATAAATGCCAGCCACAATGGCGATGACTCCATAGATCCATGTCGCGTAGCCCAATAGCACCGGCAGCAAAGTGCTGACGATCAGGGCCAAACAAAATACGAAGGATTGAATCGCGACTTTCTGGCCAGTGCTGTCAGCATTCGAGAGCATGACAAAGCCACCTTGCGCGTAGTCTTTGCGGTGCGTCCATGCGATCGCGAAGAAGTGAGGCATCTGCCAGAGAAACAAAATTGCAAATAAGATCCAGCCGAGCGTTGTGATCCGACCTTCGGCTGCGGCCCAACCAATCAGTGGCGGCAGTGCGCCAGGGATTGCTCCGACTAAAGTGTTCCAAGTCGTGAAGCGCTTCAGCGGTGTATAGAGCAACACATAGGAGGCGATGGTTGCGGCGGTCAATGTGCCAGCCAGTAGGTTCGCCCCTTTGTAGAGTAGGAAGCAGCCGAGAATACTCAGCCCCATCCCGTAAATAAATGCGTGTATCGGTGCAATACGTCCTGCGGGGATCGCACGATTCTTGGTTCGCACCATTTTGGCGTCGGCTTCGCGCTCCAGCCACTGATTAAGCACTGCTGCCCCACCGGCCGCCAGCGAAGTGCCGACGAGTAGACTGAACAGCACACTGAAGTCCCGTGTCGGATCAGCGGATAAATAGCCAGCCACTGCGGTGACCACTGACATGAAGCTCAAGCGCGGTTTGGTCAGCTCATAGAAGTCTTCGACGCGGTCGCGCAACGAAACCTCCGATTCTGCAGCACCGGTGATAGGGGAGGATTCTGTAGTTTGATGACTCAACTGGTTCGTCAGCGATAGAGTGGTGTGTATGTGTGAATCGAAGCTGACTAGGTCGTAGGCTTCGGAACCACGGAGCGATGAGCTAGAAAAGTTAAGCCCCACGTGCTGGCAAGTAGAAAAGCACCGACGAGGTGGTGAATCGTTGCGACATAAGGATTTCTTACAGTCCAGATGGTCAGGGCACCGAGATAAATCTGCACAAAGAGAAGGCCTACCACAGTCAGAATCCCCACGATTAGAGCCTTACGCGTGTTCGGGTTTGCCCACAGCTTACTTAAATAAATTAGCAGGAAAAGCGTCACGATAACTGCACCAACACGGTGAGCGAAGTGGATGCTCACATCGAAATTCCAATAGCCGGGCAATAAACTCCCTGGGCGGGCCATCGGGAATTGGGCGATCGCTAGACCAGCTTCCGCTTGGCGCATGATTGCTCCGATTAAAATTTGTAGAAAGAGTGCGATGGTGCAGGCGATTCCCCAGCGTTTTAGTGAAGCAGGTACGGGACGAACAAATCCGCTCTGGCGCTCGATCCAACGTCTCGAACTGCCAAGTGTCAGTGAGATCAGAATCCCGAGCACGACCATGGCGCCACAGGCGTGTATCACTGCGAAGCTTTGAGCAACCAGATTGTGCTCCGCAATTGTGTTAAGCGCATCGAAGCGTACGCGGGCTCCACCCAAAACTCCTTGCAATATGACAACCAGCACTAACACACGGGCGAGCTGGCGCATCCATGCACGTTCTTCCCGTAGCCACATTAGCAGCAGCAGGCCGAGAGACAGGAAGCCTATAATCATGCCTAGCAAGCGGTGGCTGTGCTCCGCTAGCATATCGGATTGAATGGTCCAATCTTGCGGGTTCAGCGAGCCATTTGAAAGCGGCCAGTCCAAAAAAGCCATGCCCGCACGAATGCTGGTCGTAAAGCCGCCTGCAAATAGCAGCGGCGTGATCCAGCAAAGTGCGAAGACGCAGAAAGCAAAGAGCCAAGGTTGATACTCGGTAGTGCGTTTAGATGTGAGGGCATTCATGATCGGGGCAGACTGTGCGCACTTCGAAGTCAGGATCAAGCGGAAGATATAGTAAATTCGGTTGCGTGGATTGGGTTATCTACGTTAGTGTTCGGCCGAGTCCAGGTACTTGCTGTTTGTTCTGGAACGAACTCCCCGAAGGGATTGTTGTTATCTGCCGTAGTCTCACATCCCGAAACACGTATATCGCTTTGCCCCGAATTATTTAATTTGAAATCTGTGTTTCAGCCAACGACACTATTCGCTTAACTTATGAACAAGACTTTATTTTTTAATACCTTGATTGATACTTTACGTGAGGAAGCATTGCATGCTGTCAAAGCCTCGCAAGATGCCGCCGAATACGCGACCAGCGAAGAATCTCGCGCAGAATCGCAATGGGATACGCAAGGTCTGGAAGCTTCCTACCTTGCCGCCGGTCAAGCCGGGCAAGCGAAACAGTGGGCCGCCGCGGTGGAAGAGCTCCAGTCCGAGCGCGAAGATTTACTCAAGCCGAATACTGATATCTCGCTCGGGGCATTGTTTAAATGCGACTTTGACGGATCTGAAGAGGTGTTCTTCTTTGCTGGTGTGGCTGGTGGCCAGGTGATCTCAATGGATCACATTGAGGTTACAGTGATCACAGCGCAATCGCCTTTGGCGAGTCGTTTACGAGGTCATAAAGTCGGCGATACCTTTGCGCTACCAAATGCTAAGTTCGGCGAGATCCTCGCGATCGAGTGAATTATTAGAGTTTGGCGCTCGCTCAGTCGGTCTTGGTGTAGAAAGGGCCCGCATCAGGCATTCGTCGTTGTTGCACTTCGCCGAGACCAGCTGTCCCACGGCACACCGTGTCAGTGACTCGTTTGCCAATGGATCGTGTTACGGCACGCTCTAGCTCACTGATATTATGGTGTGAATCTAGTCGCTAGTTAATTCGATGCTCTAGGTCGCCGATCAAGTCCAGCAGGAAGGCGTTGTTGCCGCCCAGTGCCTCGGCGGCTTCGAGGGCCGCGGCGGTGTGTTTTTTTGCTTCGCTATAAGCACCGTCGATGCCATGCAGTGCAATATAAGTGCACTTGTCGCTGGCGCTGTCGTTGCCAACTGGTTTGCCGAGCTCTTCGGCATTCGAAGTAGCGTCCAGTATATCATCGACGATCTGGAAGGTCAGGCCGAGATGGTAACCCACCGCTTCAATCTGCTGCAGCTGCTCTGTTGTGGGGGCGCAAAAACGCAGCCCCATCGTTAATGCGGCAGTGAGTAGGGCGCCGGTCTTGTTTTCGTGAATGTAGCGCAGTGTTCCGGCATCGACTGGTTTACCTTCGTTGTCGATGTCTTCCATTTGTCCTCCGATCAAACGTTCGCTGCTACTAGCGGTGGCGAGGTCGTGGATGAGTCCAGTGGCGAGGCTCGGTTGTTGGGCGTAGTTCCCCGCCAGTAGCTGAAAGGCGTAGGTCAGTAGTGAATCGCCGGCCAGCACTGCGGTGGCTTCGTCGAACTGCATGTGGCAGGAGGGGCGTCCGCGACGTAGATCACTGTCGTCGATTGCGGGCAGATCGTCATGGATGAGCGTATAGGTGTGCAGGCACTCGATGGCCACTGCCGCTGCCAGTGGATCGGCTTGCGAGGGGAATAGTTCACTCGCCGCGATCACTAGCACGGGGCGGATGCGTTTGCCGCCGGCCTCCATCGAGTAGCGCATGGCTGTGTGTAGCCGCTCCGGGCGGGTCGATGCGGGGGGGAGCAGTTGCTCAATGCCCCGTTCCACTCGTTTTTGATAAGTTGCCAATTTTTCTTTTAATGCCTGATTCACTCCGCTACCTTGACTGAATCTAGCTATGAAGGAAAAGCCCATATTTGAAGAAGTTTTCGCCCATCTGATCCGTCAGCCTAATTGTAGCCGCAAGTTATTGATTGGCAGTGCGCTCTCTTTTATCCCGATCGTGAATCTCTTTGCGTTCGGCTATTTGTATCGTTTTGCCGCGCAGTTGCGGCGCACGGGCCAACTCAGCCTGCCGGAATGGACTGATTGGGCCGGCTTGTTTTCGGATGGTTTGAAATTCGCAGTCGTGTGGTTGACCTACTGGTTGCTGCCCTTAGTTGTCGGGATGTTCTTAGCAACCGGGTTCCGTGCGCTTGGGCTCGATGCGTTGGCATACGTATTCATGGCTTCGGTGTTTTTAGCCGCATCAGTACTATTTTGCGCCGCGCTGTATCGTCTGCAGATGCGTTGCGACTACAAAAAGTTGTTGGATGTAGTGTTGATTGCTCGGATGAGTTACATGAAGGCAGCCGAGTTCATTCTGCCAGTGCTTGTTTTTGCTGGGATCTGTGCATTCGCTCTGCCGCTTTATGGTTTCGCCTTTTTTGCTGGATTCCTTTTGCTAGTCACTCAGTCCAGCCTATGTTACCGATCGCTTGAGTCGGGAAAGTAACTTTCAAGCACCTTAATATTATGTCTGCTGCCAAAACTCCCAAAGAAGAAGGACCCACCTTAGTTGGTATTTTCGTTTCTACCGTCCTGCTTGCACTCGTCGGTGCCCTTTTAGGCTTTTTCTATTTAGCTTCGGTGCCTCCGACAGCCTTTAAATCCGTGGCAGACCTAAATGCCTATCTGGAAAAAAACCCTGAGCCGAAGTTGTTGGATGTATCTTATTTCGAAGGCCCTGTATCTAGAAGTCGTAGTTGGGAGCAAAAACGTGAGGCCTTATTGAATGGCAGTGCTACGACGGTCGAGCTGACTGCGGGAGAGATCAATGCGTGGATGTCAGCTAAATTCCGTAAGCCTAGCGCAGCACCAGCAGCGGAGGATGAGACTGGTATTGTGATTCTTCCAGGGGTGCCGAACTTTTTTATCGATGCCTCCGTAGGATTTTTTTTCAACTTGCCGACCGAAGTCACTCTCTATGGCAGCACGCATGACTGCATGGTGATTGCACAAGGGCATTTTTCTACGGGTCCACAGGTGCAGTTTCAAATAAGTGGGCTTCGTGTGAATGATGCTGCGGTCCCAGTGATTGCTGGGCTGGGTAAACAGTTGGTTCAGGCATTGTTGCAGGCTTATTCGCAGACCGATGAATTTGTCGCCCTTCAAAAAGCATGGGAAAAGGTGGTGTCCGTTGAACTTGTGGCAGACACGATTCGTTTGAAGCTTCGCTAATGAAGTCGTGCACTGGTCTCCAGTTGTCCCTCTGTCTCGTTCTCGGTTTGCTGCCCCGCTTCGGTGTGGCGCAAAGTAGTGAGACCTTGGACTTTGTCGAGGGTCGCTATTTCGAGGTGGTTGGCACCGACAATCGCTCCGTGTCCTTTGTTAATACTCTTGGTGAGTATGTCGTCGAGCTGTGTGCGAGTTACTTGCAGGTGGGCAGTCATGAATTCCCTCAGCGTATTTTCGTGGCGCTTCGACCCAAAGAGCACGTCGAGTTTGATGGTGATTACCAAATAAGCACTGGGGCGAGGGGGCAGGTCAGTCTAGATTTTCGATGGGAAGCATCGCTGAACTTAGAGACAGTATGCCGTGCGCTGACTGAGGCTTACATTGTGCGTTATGCGAATTTCAACTATGGTTCAGAGGCGAGTGAGCGCATTCGTTATTGGGCGATGTCTGCGCTTGGCTCGCAGAGTTATTTGAGCTTACGCCCTGCGCAGTTGGGGCAATATATTCAAGAGGCACGGCAGGCGGGATTGTTAAAGCTAGCTTCGCTACTGTCATTAGAATGGGGGATTGGCCGCGAGGGCGAATTGTCTCCGCGGCAAGGCTATTGGGTGCTGTATGCCTTGCGTCAGCGAGGTCTGCTAGGATCTGATATCGGTGCGTTACTTGAACGTGCAGTCGCGGGTCGCGACGTGTCCGCTGCACTTGAAGTGGCGATTCAACCGACCGATGCCGATCAACAAACAAGCACTCTGGATGCATGGTGGCAGAGCCAGATGGTCGAGTATTTATCTCAGGATACTGAGCACTACGAGAGTCTGGATGCGTCGCAGGTGTGGATTGCGGAGTTGGCCAATTTCGATACCTATCGTGCCTCGGGCGGCGAGTTGGAAAACTTGATGGGGTTGTGGACGCAGCGCGATAATCAGACCTTGCGATCTATCCTCGAGGCTCGCCGTGAGATTATTGCCTTACGCATGGAGCGTGTGAACCCCGCCTATTTTAATTCCGCTCAGTCCTTAGGCGCACTCTACGAGACCGCACTCGAATCAAATCATCGATTTGAGTTTATCCATGCATTTACGACTCATCTCAGCGATTGGGAAGATACCAAACGGCTGCACAATAAAACACATAAGCTGCTGGATGCCGCAGTCGGGGAATAGTGCACTCAGTGGCTTCGGCACGTCATCTTCACCGTTCACTGTCTGCCGGTGTTTTGGCGTTTGGTTTATCAGTTTCAGCCTTTTAGCTCGGCTGAGTCGCTTTACGTGTTTCGAGTCATTTGTCAGGGACACGTTAAGAAATATCACTTAGACCAGCAGGCTAATCAGGATCTTTGCGATCAGTATCATCACGATTAAGGCTACGGGGTAGGCGGATACATAACTGATCACTGGCACCTGCGAATCGGTCCTCGCGGTGATGGCTCCAAGAGCCGGGGTTGATGTCATGCCGCCGCAAATGCCGCCGAGGGCTTGCAGTGGGTCCAGCTTAAAGAGCTTACGAGCCAGTGGCCATGCGAGGATGAGCGGTACGACGCTAACTAGCATGCCGAGCCCAAACAGTGTGATGCCATATTGCTGCACTGTGGCTTCCAGCGATACGCCGCCTTCAATGCCTGCATTGGCGAGGAAGAAGACTAGCCCTAGATCTTGCAGGAGCAGGCGGGTCGGGCGTGGAATGTGGCCGACGATACGGCCGACCTTTCCGAAGTGCCCGAGCAACAGCGCGACCAAGAGTGGGCCACCAGCGAGGCCGAGTGTAATGGGTGTGCTGCCGGGCAGGCCGATGGGGATCAAGCCAGCGACGATGCCGAGCGTCAGTCCGGCAGAGAGTGAGAGTAGGTCAGTCGAATCGATTGCAGTGCTGCGATGGCCGACCGCTTTGGCAAAGACTTTGAGGTCTTCGGTGCGCCCGACTGTGGTGAGATTGTCGTGGGTCTCAATGAGTGTGGCCATGTTTGGCACGAAGGTCAGTCCACCACGGGTAATACGTGTAATGACGACGCCGTAGTGTTTCAGTGGCGCAAGCTCGCGGATCGATTTGCCTGCGATCTTATGCTCGGTTACAAGGAGGTTCTGGCGCTCGTTCTCGACATCTTTCAATATATTGCGATCACTGCGGCGGCCGAGGGTGTCGATCGCGATGGTAATTTCCTTACTGCGGCCGACTAATAGCAGAAGCTGCCCTTGGTTGAATTCATCACCGTAGCTGAGTGGCATGAGTTGGCCCTCTTTGAAGATGCGAGAGACCTGGCAGGCGTTGAGATTGCTAATGCCTGCTTCAGCTATTTTTTTGCCGACTAAGTTTTGGTTGGTCACTTCGACTAGCACCGTGACGACACGTTCATCGGTATTGTCCTCCGCTTCGTGCTCTGCGTTGATGGCTTCAAGGTCATGCTTCAAGAGTCGTGGCAAGAGCTGCACAAACAGCACGACACCGATCACGCCAAAAGGGTATGCGATGCCGTAGCCGATACTGACACCTGAGGCGGAGTCTTTTAAACCTTCTGTGGCAGCGGCGAGTGCCGGCGTGCTGGTCAATGCGCCAGCGAAGATACCAGTCGCCAAATCTGCTGGTAGATCTAGGAGCTTCGCGCCTGCCCAAGTGATCGCACCGCCAATAGCGACGATGACCAGCGCGAGTTTTGCCAACGTCGCACCTTCGCGGGCGACTGATGCGAAGAAGCGTCCACCCGCACCGATACCGACGCAATAGACGAACAAAACTAGACCGAGGGTGCCAATGCCGCCCGGAATACTATAGCCTAGGTGGCCAGCGAGTAGCGCGGTAAACAAAACGCCAGAACTGCCGAGATTGATCCCTTTGATGGTAAAGCTGCCGAAGAGTAGGCCGGATGCAATGATCGCGAACAACGCAATGAGCGGCTGATCGAGCAGCAGTTGATTAACAGCTTCTAAGTTCATGACTGATGCGATTATTGGAATGGTTCAAATGATTCGATATAATCCCAGTGTTTTGGTATTAGCTAGCGTTAATAAGTTCTTGGAAAGCGCTTTCATCGAGTATCTGAAGTTCGAGTTTAACTGCCTTGGCATATTTCGAGCCACTGGCTTCGCCAGCGATGACGTAGTCCGTTTTCTTGCTGACACTGGTGCTGGTGCGTCCGCCGACCTTTTCAATCATTTCACTGGCTTCGCTACGGGTTAGGTTTGGCAGCGAGCCAGTGAGGACGAAGATCTTACCCGCGAGCGTACTGTCGCCCGTTTCTATCCGTGCGGATTGGAAGTTGAGCCCATAGTCTCGAAGGCGATCAATCAGTGTGATGTGGTCTGGCTCAGCGAACCAGGCGTGTAGGCTTTGCGCCATGATTGAGCCAAAACCGTCGACTTCTTCGAGTTGTTCTTCGCTTGCGCTCGCGATGGCATCGAGTGATGTGAAGTGTACTTCGAGATCTTTGGCAGATTGTTTGCCAACATGTGGTATGCCGAGGCCGTGGATGAGTTGCCAGAGTGCGCGCGTCTTGCTCAGTTCGAGAGCGGCAATTAGATTGGTGGCGGACTTCTCGGCGAATTTATCGAGTTCGAGTAGTTGGTCGATCTCGAGCGTGTAGAGGTCTGCTTGGGTCTTGGCTAATCCACGTGAGACGAGTTGTTCAACCACTGCGGTGCCAAGATTCTCGATATCCATACAGGCGCGACTGGCGAAGTGCTGCAGGGCGCGTTGTTGGCGGACCGGATCATCCTTACTCGTGATGCGCCAGACCGCTTCGGTGGGGTCGCGTTCGGCGACGATGCCGAGTGATTTTAAATGTGCGCCGAAGTCGAACGGTTGGCTATCTGCGGGGCGTTTACTTTCGATCACGCCAAGTACCTGCGGGATGATCTCACCGGCTTTTTGCACCAATACGGTATCACCTGGGCGGATGTCTTTGCGGCGAATTTCGTCTTCATTGTGTAGTGTCGCGCGTGATACCGTTGTGCCAGCGAGTTGTACCGGTTGGAGAATCGCCACAGGAGTGACGGCTCCAGTGCGTCCGATCTGGAGGCTGATTTCTTTGAGCAAGGTTTCCGCGCGTTCGGCTTCGAACTTATAGGCAATCGCCCAGCGTGGAGATTTTGAGGTGAAACCTGCTTCGTCTTGCAGGCGGAAGTCGTCTAGCTTGACGACTGCACCATCGGTCGGATAGGTGAAATTTTGACGAAGTGTATCCAGTTCTTCAATACTCTCCCAAGCCTGTTCGATGCCGTCGGTCAGCCAGATTTTTTCTAATACGGAGAAGCCCCAGTCTTTGAGCTTTTTTTGAATCTCGGCTTGATGGCTGAAGAAGCGTGCGGGCTCACATGCGCCGACGCCGTAGAGCACCATGTCCAGTTTGCGCGCACTTGCTTCGGCTGGGTCGAGCAGTTTGATGGTACCTGCTGCGAGGTTGCGCGGATTAGCGTAGAGCTGTTGGCCTGCGGCCTCGCGAATTGCGTTGATACGTTCGAATTCTTCGTGACGCATGTAGATCTCGCCACGCACTTCGAGTAGGTCCGGAGCATTTTCAATTGTATTGGGCAGGCCTGCGATAGGCCGGACGTTCGAAGTGATGTCGTCGCCCTCAGTGCCATTGCCACGTGAGACTGCGCGGACGAATTTGCCTTTTTCGTAGGTAAGGCTGACGGCGACGCCGTCTATTTTGGGTTCAACTAGGTAGTTGAGTGTCTGCTCTGGGAAGCGCTTTTCAAGGCGGCGGCCGAACTCGATCAAATCTCCCATGCTGTAGGTGTTGTCGAGGCTGAGCATCGGCATGCGATGCGTATAGCTTTCAAACGCTTCGAGACGGTCGTCACCAACGGATTGTGTCGGCGATTCGCTGAAATTAAATTCAGGGCTCGCCGCTTCGAGTGTCGCGAGTTCGGCCTTTAATCGGTCATAGGCCTGATCGTCGATGCTCGGTGTGGCATCTTTATAATAGAGGCGATCGTGCTTGGCGATCTCGGCGCGTAGCTTGGTGATGTCTTTTTGTGCGTTGGGCATGGTGCAAACGTATCTGAATTCTAAAAAAGAGGGGGCTATTGTTTGAGCGCGGCTTCGAGGCAGTAGGTCACCGAGATCCCGGTGCGATAGTTGCCTGCCAGATGGAGTCCTGGGTGATCTTGTTCGATGCGCTCCATTTCTGCGAGTTGAGCTGCGTAGCCTAGCTTGTATTGCGGGATGGCTTTGTCCCAGTGCTTGTGGTGCACAAAAGTCGGTTGGCCTGTGATGCCTAGGAGCTGTTCCAACTCTGGTAGCACGGTTCTTTGGAGTGTTTTGGTGTCAGCTGTGGCGCACTCGGGCTGGCGCTCGCCACCGACGAATACCGTGAGTAGCACTTCGCCCTTGGGGGCGCGTTGCGGAAAGAGGCTGGAGGGAAACAGCACTCCGAGAATCTTGCGACCTTCGCACTCTGGCACGAGTGCACCAAAGCCGTCAATCGGGTGCGCGACGTCGACTCGTTTAAAACCCAGGCTTAGCACTGATACCGGCGGATAATCGATTGCATCGAGGCGGCGAAGTTTACCTTGAAGAGCCGCATCGAACGGAAGGTGGGAAAGGCGATGCGCGGGAACTGTCAGAATGAGTTGATCAAAGCTGTCTTCGATAGTGGTGCCGTCAGGGCTCGACCATGTGACTATCCATTGCTCACCAGACTTGCGTATTGAGCTTATGGATACGGCGGTGTGAACGGACTCGCCGAGTGCGGCGGCGAGCTTTTCGGGTAGTTCTGCCATGCCATCTCTAAATGAGATGATGCGCTTGCGGGGCTTCGAGCCTTTGTTGGCGCGTGCCGCCTGCATATGGGCAATCGCTCCGCGAATCAGTCCGCCTTGCTTTTGATCGAAGGCGTGTAGTTTCGGGAAAGCGTGCGGGAGCGAGAGCTTTTCCGGATCACCGGCATAGATGCCACCGACCATTGGATTGATCGCGTAGCGGTAAAGCTCGTCGCCGAGCCGGCGGCGCGCGAAGTCAGCCACGCTTTCTTCGCCGTCGGCAGAGGCAGCTTTGACAAACGGTTCTTTGAGCACGCGGAGTTTGCCGAAAAATGACCAAAGCGGGGTGGTGATCGCCGAGATCGGCCCCATGGGAACCACGTGGAGTTTGCCGCCGCGCACGATGAAGCGTTTGTTCGCTTCTGGCAGGGCTTCGATCATGGAAGAGCTCAGTCCTGGAATGCTGTCGAGAAAGGCTTCGATTTCGAGGCTGTTGAGCAGGATTGAGTTTGGCCCTTCTTCTGCCAGATAGTCGCCTTGGCGGTGGCTGCGCATTGCTCCGCCGGGGAGGGCGGATTGCTCTAGCACGACGCAGGATTTGCCGCGCTGTTTCAGCTGCCAAGCACGGGCCAGACCGGATATGCCGGCACCGATGATGCAGGTCTTTGCCGCTGAGTGGTAGTCGGAAGCGTCCATATCTGTTGATTCTGAGTAGGGTTTACGCGTGTGTCGAGTTTGCACCTTGTGATTTTGGCGATGCATGATTCGTTTAACGGAGATGAAATATCGTAAATTTGGCAATCTCGGATGGAACGTTTCAGAAATCGGCTTCGGCGCTTGGGCGATTGGTGGGAGTTGGGGCGAACAGGGCGACCCTGATTCGATGGCAGCGCTGCATCGTGCGGTCGATTCGGGCGTTAATTTTATCGATACGGCCGAAGGCTACGGCAATGGCCATAGTGAACAGCTGATTGGCAAGTTTTTGAAAGCGCGTTCGGAGGAGATTTTCGTGGCAACAAAGACCCCGCCGATGTCGGGCGCGTGGCCGCCTAGCCCCTACTGTCGCTGGGAGGATCGCTACAGTGAACGGTATTTGCGTGAGAATGTAGAGAAGCGCCTGCGCAAGTTGAATGTGGAGACGATTGATTTATTGCAGCTGCATACCTGGACGCGTGCATGGAACCGAGACCCGAAGCCGTTGGAGATTCTGCAGAAGCTGAAGCAAGAGGGGAAGATTCGTGCGGTCGGCATCTCGACGCCAGAGCATGATCAAAATTGTGCGATTGATTTGATGCGTATGGGGATTATCGATTCGCTGCAGGTGATTTATAATATTTTTGAGCAAGAGCCGGCGGCAGAATTATTGCCTGTGGCCGAAGAGCACGGTGTGGCGATTATTGTGCGTGTGGCCTTTGATGAAGGGGTGCTAACGGGCAAATACACGAAGGATTATCAATTTCCAGCGGGAGATTTCAGAAATGATTATTTTGCGGGCGATCGCCTGGCACGGGCAGTTACGCGTGTGGACCGGATTAAATCGAGTCTCGGTGAGGGTGCTCGGAGCATGCCAGAGACGGCGCTGGGTTTTGCACTCGCACATCCTGCCGTGAGCACGGTGATTGCAGGCACGCGCAATTCGGAACAAGCCGCCGCAAATGCGGCAGTCTCGGACATGCCGCCACTGGATGAGAAGACCTTGAAGGCGTTGCACTCGCATAACTGGCGGCGTGCTTTCTGGTATGGCGGCAAGTAGTGCTTAGAGTGAGCTCTCCTGGGGTAAACCCAGTCGCTACGATTATCTGTAGCGAGCGGGTTTATCCCGCGATTGCATTTGCCATGCGAACTTACGCGTTCTTCTGGCCGGTCACGACTTCCATCAAGGCTTCGACACATTCGATCTTGGCGCTCGGTATCATACCGTGGCCGAGGTTGAAGATGAAGCCCGGCTGTTTGCCTGCTTGATCCAGCACACGCTGCGCTTCGATCCGAGTGATCTCGGGGGTCGTCGTCAATACGACGGGGTCGAGGTTGCCTTGGATCGCGGTGCCGTGGTTAAGTGTGCTGCGCACGCGGTGCAAATTTATAGTCCAGTCGAGGCTGAGGACCGAGGCGCCAGTGTCGATTTGATCGGCTGCTTTGTGCCCCATACCTTTTGCATAGAGGATCACCGGTACACGTTTTTTGAGCTCTGTAATAATGTGGCGAATCCAGCGTAGCGACCACGCTTCGTAATGCGTGGCTGGGCAAATTGCGCCCCATGAATCGAAGATTTGCAGGGCATCGGCACCTGCGTCGATCTGCATGTGCAGGTATTCGACGATCGCACTGGTGAGCTTTTGCATGAGTGCTTCGAACTGCTCTGGCTGATCCCATGCGAGTTTCTTGATGGCAACAAAATCCTTGGCTGAGCCTCCTTCGACCATGTAACAAGCAAGCGTCCAAGGAGAGCCGCAGAAACCGAGCAGTGCTTTTTCGTCACCCATTTTAGTGCGAGTGAGTTTGAGCGCTTCGGCGACGTAGTTAAGCTTCTCGGTGATTTTTGATGAGTCGAGTGCGGCAATCTTCTCTGGTGTATCGAGCAGGTAGTCCATGCCGATGCCCCCTTGGTCGCGGAAATGATAGCCTTGGCCGAGTGCTTCGGGAATCACCAGAATGTCAGAGAAGATGACTGCGGCATCGAGGGGGAAGCGCTTCAGCGGCTGCAGGGTGACTTCGGCGGCTAGTTCCGGTGTGCGTACCATTGTGACGAAGTCGTGCTTAGCCTTGAGTTCGCGATATTCTGGCAAGTAGCGGCCAGCTTGACGCATGAGCCAGATCGGTGGGCGATCGACAGGCTGGCAATGGGCGGCGGCAAGAAAACGTTCACGAGAGTTCATAGTGGTGGAAATTAAGAATGAGAAATTAGGACGGAGGTCTGCTGGAGATGGCAAAGCCATTAGGAACTTTGATTAATTGCGAGCCAATCTTTTGGTTTTAGAAACACGTCGTAGAGCGTGGCTTCGGCAGAATCTGGCTCTGGGTGCCAGTCGTAGTCCCAGCGCACGAGCGGGGGGAGTGACATGAGAATCGATTCGGTGCGGCCTTTGGATTGTAGGCCGAAGTGAGTGCCGCGGTCATGGACAAGGTTGAACTCGACATAGCGGCCACGGCGGTAGAGTTGGAAATTACGTTCGCGCTCGGTGTAGGGCGCGGCTTTGCGCTTAGCGACGATTGGCTGATACGCTGGCATGAAATGGTCGCCTACGGATTGCATAAAGGCAAAGGCTTGCTCGAAACCACCTGCACTGAAGTCGTCGAAGAAGATGCCGCCGATTCCGCGTGGTTCGTTGCGGTGCGGGAGAAAGAAGTATGTATCGCAGATGTCTTTGAATTTTGAATACAACTCACTGCCGAAAGGCGCGCAGGCGTCGCGCGCGGTTTGATGCCAGTGTACGGCGTCTTCGATGTGTCCATAGTAGGGGGTCAGATCAAACCCGCCGCCAAACCACCAGATTGGTTCACCTTCTGGAGGTTCTGCATAAAAGAAGCGCACGTTCATGTGCGTCGTCGGCACATGTGGATTGAGCGGGTGACAGACTACTGAGACACCCATCGCTCGAAATGGTGCACCAGCCAACTGTGGTCGAGTTGCAGTGGCAGAGGGGGGCAGGCTGGCTCCTTGTACGTCGGAGAAATTGATACCCGCCTTTTCAAACACAGCACCACCTTCGAGCACACGCGAGCGACCGCCGCCACCTTCGGGGCGGTCCCAATTGTCTTCGCGAAATTGGCAGCTGCCGTCCTCACTTTCAAGAGCAGTGCCAATGCGGTCTTGGAGGTCGAGCAGGTAGTTGCGGACGATTTCTGGGTCTACGGTTAGCATGAAAGACAGGAACTTGTTGCAGATTTCGCTGGGGCACAAATACTTTTGAAGATGTCAGAACATCTTTTACCAGACCCGCTCGTCGCGAATTTGCCGAAATCGGTGATTATTTTTGGGTGTGGTTATATCGGCACGGCTTTGGCGGAGCTGTTGTTAGCGTCTGGCGTGCGGGTCGGTGCATTGACCCGCAACCTCGAGAAAGCGGCGCGACTGCGGGAGCTGGGGGTGCACGAGGTGATTATTGCTGACTTAGACAGCGAGTCTTGGCATGATCAGGTTTCACCGGCTTATGAGGCAGTGGTGAATTGCGTGAGCTCGGCGGGTGGCGGAATTGATGGCTATCGGAAGTCGTATTTGGAAGGACAGCGCTCGATTCTGAAATGGGCAAAGGGGCGCGGCATTCAGAGTTTTTTGTATACCAGTAGCACGTCAGTCTATCCGCAGGATGGCGGAGTGAGGGTCGATGAAACTGCCGATACTGCCGACGCGCCGCTGACCGGACAGGTGCTGTGCGAGTCAGAGCGTCTGCTGGCGGATGCCGCTGATGCCTTTGGCGCGTGGTATGTGCTGCGCCTCGCAGGTATATATGGACCGAGGCGGCACTATCTGCTGGATTTGTTGCGCTCGGGGGAGTCGGTGATTCCTGGAGTCGGTGACTATTTTCTAAATTTGATCCACCGCGACGATGTTGTGACTGCAATCTGCACTGCACTAGTTCATCACTCATCGGTGACATCTGGTATTTATAATGTCTCAGATGATCAGCCTGCCACCAAAGCGGAGCTAGTTGCCTGGTTGGCCCAGCAATTGGGGCAAGTGCCGCCGCGTTTTGATCCTGAGCATGTATCGCCTCGCTTGCAGCGCCGAGGCGGGCGAATGCCGAGTCGGCAGATTTCAAGTGCGAAGCTTCGCGAGACGTTCGGATGGTCGCCGCAGTATGAGGATTTCCGAGCTGGTTATCGCGGTCTGTTGGGCATGAAAAAAGTATAAGCCCATTTAGAAACTGGAGTTGCCAGTTGGAGAGAAATTTCTATTATTATTACTTATGCCTTTAAATAAAGTTTCTGTTGCCATTCTACTTAAAGAGAAAAGCACTTCCGTCTATTGTATTGCGATCAATTCGACAGTGGAAGCAGCGGTCTCAGAAATGAATCGGCAGCGTGTCGGGTCAATCATCGTGAAGGATGCAGGTCGGGTCGCCGGTATTTTTACTGAGCGTGATGTGTTGACGCGTGTTGTTGCCGCTGGGCGTGACCCCAAGACGACTGCTGTGAGTGAAGTCATGACGACGGACTACTTGTCGATTACAAAAGATACATCGGTAGAAGATGCGATGCAGATGATGACTGACAAGCGCGTGCGTCACTTGCCAGTGTTTGATGACGCTCAGTTGCTCGGTCTGATTTCGATTGGCGACGTCACGCGTTGGTTGTTGAAGGTGAATGAGATGGAGGCTGAGAACCTGCGTCGTTATGTCCTAGATGATTATCCGGGTTGAATGATTTTACTGAAATTTCCGTAGCTACTGTAAGTATGATTTTTTTATTTTTCTGATGAAAACTGAAAAATTTGCTGCCGGCGTGCGCCTCTTCGCTCAAGGGGACTATAGTGAGGAGGCTTATCGTATCGTAGAGGGCAGTGTGGAGATTTCGATCAATGAGGGCAGTGCTAAGGTTATACTGGCGACGCTCGGAGTGGGCGAGGTCTTTGGTGAAATGGGGATGATCGAGTGCTCGCCACGTTCTGCGACTGCACGCGCACTGGAGAATCTGACTGTCGAAGTGATTACCGAACAGGTCTTCAATGAGTCACTTGCTGGAGGTGGCGACATCCTAGTACCGTATTTGACCACAATTTTTGAGCGCCTTCGGGTGACGAATGAGCGACTGCGCACTGCACATGAGCTGCTCGATGCGCACCGAGACCCCGCAACTCGGGCGAAGGTGAAGTCACGTGCCCTTGCGGTTGCGACGACTGGTTCTATTCTCTTTGAACCAGACTCTAAAGAGACTCGCACACAGTCCGCGCTACAGAAGCAGACACTCATCAGTTTCCCTGTTCTATTTGGGCGTCGTGCGGATTTAGTGGCCTGTGTGGATGTTTTTTCGAAGACGCGTCTGTTGATCGGCGACCGTATGCCCTTTCGGGTTTCTCGCACGCATTGTGCGATTGAGCACGAAAAAGGGGCTTATTTCATTCAAGATCGATGCAGTAAGCTCGGTTCGATTGTGAACGGAATTCCAATTGGAGGGAATTCTAAGGAAGATCGCGTGCGTTTGCGAGCCGGCAAGAATACGCTGGTGCTGGGGCCCGCGAATAGCGCGATTCGATTTATCCTAACAGTGCCCAAGAGTGGTTAGTTGGGGTTCGTCGCTGTTCGAGGCAGATTCGTGGGCTTCGGTCGCTCAATCGGCTTGACTCAACCTCTGCGCTTCGTGGACACTTCTGGCCTTTATTTCACGAATCTTAATCCAAACAGAAGAACACTATTATGGCAGGAGTTGGTAAACTATTAAAACAGGCCCAGAAGATGCAAAAGCAGATGGAGGGCATCCAATCACAGCTCGCAGAGAAGATTATCGAGGTGTCCAGTGGCGGCGGTGCGATCAATATTAAGATCAATGGCCAGGGAGAATTTCAGGCCTTTAAGATCGATCCTGAATTTTTGAAAGAAGATGCTGAGTTCATCGAAGAGACGCTGCTTGGCGCAGTGCAAGAAGCGGCCGCTAAAGCCAAAGAAGCCAGTGAAAATGCGATGGGCTCCGTGACCGGTGGCATGGGCGGATTTCCTGGATTTTAAACCACCGTATTTGTGACTCCCGCCTTTGAGAAGCTCTTGCAGGAGCTAAAGCGCCTGCCAGGTCTAGGCTTTCGATCCGCCGAGCGCATTGCGATGCACTTACTGGTCGAACAGCCAGAGGCGATGGAGGACTTGATCGAGTCAATGGGGGAGGCGCGCACTGCGGTTCGGCGTTGCGATATCTGTGGTAATATTGCCGAAAGCCCCAAGTGTGCGATTTGCGAAGATCAGCGGCGTATTGCTGGCTCAATTTGTGTCGTCGAGCATGTGCCAGACCTGATCGCAATCGAGCGCTCTGCCGCATGGAAGGGCCAGTATCATGTGTTACACGGTAAGCTTTCGCCGATCCATGGGGTCGGTCCGGAAGATCTCAATCTGCAGAGTTTAAAAGCCCGTCTTGAATCTGACGAGGTCACTGAATTTGTCTTAGCGCTGTCGAACGACATCGAAGGACAGGCGACCTGCCACTATATCCAAGAAGAGATCGTCGGGCAGCGCCCGATCAAGGTCACTCGAATTGGCTTCGGCCTGCCCAGCGGCGGCGGTGTGACCTACGCCGATTCGGTAACACTGCGCAGTGCTCTAGAGGGCCGCCGAGAGTATCACTAAGTCTTGAAGCGCGGGTGATGACGCACGCACTCGAATAGCACGATAGATACGAAGATTAGTAGCATGCCTGCGAAGGCGACGCCTTTGGGGGCTGCGTTGCTTAGGATCCAATAGCCGATAAAAGGGGCGAGTGTGCCGCGGAAGCCAGTGAGTGCCATGTGGATGCTCATGTAGGACGAGACCTTTTCGTGGGGCGCGATTTTTGTCACCCACAGGCTCCAGATAATTTTCCCGCCGCCAGTGGCGAGTCCGACTAAGATCATCGCAAACGTCAGGAGCATGATATTTTTGGTAAAAAAGAAGCAGGCAATACCGAGCAAGAAGAAAGTATTGAGCAAATTACGGGTGGTAATGAAGTGTAGCTTATCGAATAGACTGCCCCATAGCTTAGTGCTGAGGATGCGTGCTGCGGCTGGCACCACGACCAGCAGAAAAGCAATCGTTGCATTGTCGGCGTTGATCCCGAATTTTGGATTAGCGAGATATTCGACGCGTATCGGCAAGGTGATGAGATTGCCCAATCCGAGGAGCATCCAGCTGCCAAGCAGATAGCCAAAGAAGCGATCTTTCCACATGAGGCTAAAGTTTTGCCATGGATTGCCGACATGATCGGTGGAAAGCGGCACGCTGGGGATGCGGTTGGTAGCCCAGCCGCAGGCCGCTGCAGAGAGCACCATGATCACAAACAGTAGATGGTAATAATTGATCGAGCTGTCCAGTAGCCAACCGCCCAGCAGCGAGAATAATATCATACTCAACGCAGTGAGAATGAACGGTGTGGTCATGCGTTTGCCGCGCTCACGGGCAGGGTAGTTTTCTGCGTAGATTTGAATCATTAGCGGCCCTTGTTGCACAGTGGCCATTTGGCTGGTAATGATGAAAATCGTGAAGATTGTTAAGTTCTGGATGATTGTCGCGCCGACCATCAGTAGGGCGGCCAGCGAGAACATGCAGGCCGAGGCCAAGCTGGGGCGAATTTGTCGTTTCGCGACAAAGTAAAGGGTGAGCGGTGTGAGTAGAAAGCCAATCGGCCACGCGCCGGCGATAAATGCTTTATACGTTTCTGGCGCGTCGAAGTGACGAATCGCAATCAGTAGCGCAAAGGTCGACCAGCCTGCTTCGAGTATTCCATAAAAGGGCGCGCGCAACACATCGTTTCGATAAGTCGCAGCGGCGCGATGGCTGAAAGCTGAGGCCTGAGGGCTGAGATTTGAGTGCTGAGACATAAGAGGAGGCGTAAATGTTATATGGAAAACATCAGACCATTAAAATTGGACATTCAAAGTTGGATGTTCCCCAACAGTGAGCTCAGAATTAAGTTGTTTCGTGCCTCAAGTCTCAGCTCTTCCAACTCAGCTCTCTGCTACTTGCTCCAATCAAGCATGCGCTTGAGCGGCACGTAGGCTTGTTGGCGCATGGCTTCGTCCATCTCGATCTGCGGGCTCATATCGCGTAGGCAGTCGCGCAGCTTTTCGATGGTGTTCATCTTCATGAATCGGCAATCGTTACAGGCGCAAGTATCTGTGGGACCCGCGATGAAGGTCTTGTGCGGTGCTTCACGTTGCAGGCGGTGAATCATGCCTGTCTCGGTGATAATGATAAACTGCTGCGCATCGCTATTTTGGCAGAAGCCGACCATTTTCTCAGTGCTGCAAACGATGTCGGCATTGTCACGCACGGTTTCCACGCATTCAGGGTGGGCAACCACTAGCGCTTCTGGGAATTTGAGTTTGAGCGCTTCGATGGCTTGTTGGGTAAAGAGCACGTGCGCGTAGCACGAGCCTGGCCAGAGTTGCATCTCGCGGCCGGTTTGTTTGGACACCCATTGGCCAAGGTTTTGATCTGGTACAAACAGGATGTCGCGATCGGCAGGCACGTTTTCGATGATTGTCTTGGCGTTGCCACTGGTGCAGATCACGTCGCAGAGCGCTTTGACGGCTGCGGAGCAATTGATGTAGGCGACCACGTAAACATTTGGATTCGCGGCTTTGTAGGCGGCCAGCTTCTCGGCTGGGCAAGAGTCGGCGAGTGAACAGCCGGCGTTCATATCCGGGAGTAGCACGGCTTTACTCGGGTTAACGATCTTCGCAGTCTCTGCCATGAAGTGCACGCCGCAGAACACGATCGCATCGGCATCTGCCTCGGCTGCGCGATAAGCCAGTCCGAGTGAGTCGCCGACATAGTCAGCCACACGCTGGATCTCATCCACCTGATAGTTGTGAGCGAGGATGACGGCGTTACGCTCTTTCTTCAGCGCAAGCACTTCTTGTTGGATCGCTGAGAGAGGCTCTTCTTCGCCATTACGCGGATTGAAGACCATCGGTTCGTAGTTGAGAGTGGGTGTTGCCATGCGGGTCGTTGGAAAAAGCCGATGAAGATCTAGCGAAGGCGCGATTAAGTCAAGCTGCGCCTGCGGCGATACGACCTGCGGTCGTAGTAAGAGTGGTAGTGACGAGTAAAAGGTGGCGTCCGCACTTGTGCGGGCCAGCAGAGCAGCTTGATGGAAGCCTGAGCAAGCTGAGACGCCACGAACAGAAGCGACTCGCACTCACCTTTCAAGTCTCTTAGCTCAGTCCTCAAGTCTCTGGTTTTACCCAAGCGCCGCGCCAAGACCGACAGCGGTAAGGATCTCGAAGGCCCTTTGGCTGTGGTCGATCAATTTGTCGAGATTGCGCAAAGTGAGTAGTTGAAAAGTCATTTCGCTCTCGGTGACCTTAATTTCCAGGTCGAGCGGGATGAGCCTGAGTTCGAATGAGCTGCCGTCCGGCTCGTAGGTCATATATTGCGCAATTTCTTCAATATCTTCGATTGCGTCGATCTTTTCGTCGATATTGATCGAGCCGAGGAATTCGACGATCAAGGTCTCGCAGTGATGGGTAAAGCAGGCGTGAAAACGGTGGTCTCCTGCGATCTTGGGATTGTGCAGTGCGACGATCTCGGTGCTGAGTTGGTAATTCTTTGGATCTTTGGGGCTTTGGTCGATTCGCACTTGAAGATCAAAGTCGGGTGTTTTGATACAACCGAAGCCATCTTCGCAGGTGTAGTGAAAGTCGCGCCGCTTGTAGCCGAACAGACTGCGTATGTCGGTATAGAATTGATCGACCAGCTCTTTGACATTCTCGTGGCCAACTTTGCGCACAAAATCCTGCGCTGCTGGGTGATGTCCGTCGGGCAGATGATGGCTCTTTTGGTACCCTTTGAGGCGGCGCACGCGTCCCTCAACCATCCCGACGATGCGGCTTTGGAGGACAGGGGCGTTGAAATCTGGAGTGTCGGTGTCGATTGCGAAAAGGAAAGAAGGTGAATGACAGCGGGAAAAGTGGCTGGTGGAAAGTGGAAAGTGATCTGCCTGTGGTTATACAATGAAGAAAAATTAATATTCGATTCATTTTCCTCTAATGCCGCTGAGGTAGAGTGTGGGTTCATCTTCATTTGACTCTGTTATGCAAGCTGCCCTCCGACCGAATTCACCTCCTGCTCCAATGCGTTCATTGCAGTCCGTTCCTTTGACTTTGAGGGCGACAATTGATTATGCACTGGAAGCCAATGGTTCTGGCTTTCGTCTAAAGTTGGCGAAAGCAACTGGGATCGCTTGTGGCTTGTCTTCGGCGGCGGTGGATGAGTTGGCGGAGGGGATCGAGTATTTCCACCATGCGTCGCTGATATTTGATGATTTGCCTTGTATGGATGATGCCACTGAGCGGCGCGGTCGGCGTTGTGTGCATCGTGTGGCTGGTGAGAGCCAGGCGATTCTGGCGGGGCTAGCGTTGGTAAATCGTGCCTATACAATGTGCTGGAAAGTGGCGGCGCAGTATCCTGAGCATAGCGGATCAGCCGCACGTCTGGTTGAGCGTTGCATTGGTGAGTTGGGGATTTTGGACGGACAGGATCGAGATCTATCATTCGATCCGTCGCTCGGTGCGAAAGAAGTGAAGGCGATCGCGGCGGGTAAGACTGGTGCTTTGTTGCAACTCACGCTGTTACTGCCGGCAATTCTCAGCGGTTCCAGTTTTAGCGAGTTGCTCAAGTTGTCGCGCGTGGCCCGTTGTTGGGACATCGCATATCAAGGTCTGGATGACTTTAACGATATGCTGTTGGCTGGTTCTGAAACAGGGAAGACGCCGTTTCGTGATTTGACGTTGAATCGCCCGAACCTAGTGGTTGCGATGGGGCCTGTCGAAGCGCACTTAGCGGTGCAGGATTATTTGCTGCGTGCGACTTCACAGATCGAGCAACTTGTGGAGATCGATGAAAAGTGGTCTGTTCTTTCGAAGTTTCACTCTGTCATGCTGGGTAAGGAATCCGCGCTGAGTGCGGCACTTGAGGTCGCATAATCATGAGTTTTATCAAATTAATTATTACCAATTTGCGTCGCCACCGCTTGCGCGCATTTTTTGGGGTGGCGGGGATAGCATTTGGCGTAGC
>DJBY01000086.1:0-9181 GCA_002430605.1 Opitutia bacterium UBA5964
GCGCAAAGAAGCGTGGCCCCGAATCGAATTGTTCCAATAGACTGCGGGTGCCGATGATTAGAAAACCGAGTGTATAAATCAGTAGAAACGGGCCGATTAAGTATTTTCCGGCATGTAGATAGTGAGCGAAGCTGAATGCACAGTAAGCGGCCATCAATAGTTCGAGCGCGGGGAACCAGTTGGCTTTGGTGCGGTAGGTCTTTTTCTTGTCACCGCTTTTCGGGGTGCGCACGAAGGGACTCGTGATGCCTGCAAAGGCCTCAAAGACCGCGCGTGTATTTGAAAGTGCAATACCGACGCCGATGCAGACCAAGCCTGGAAGGTGTAACAGGCTCCAGCCTTTCGAACGGCCTTGTGAGAATTGGCTGACGCAGTAGAGTGCACTCGGGCCTGTCATTGCGATTAGGATGGCCAATGCGAAGGGCATGAATTGCCACGCCGACAGTGTGATGTTGGTGTTAAGCAATACGGGCAGCGCTAGAATCGCCATCAACGCCATCAGCGGATGAATGCAGTAGTGCGTCATGTGCAGAAAGGCTTGCACCTTGGCAAACAGCGAGGCGTCAGAGCGCATCACGCGTGGCATGATCTTGAGTGCGGTTTGCACCGAGCCTTTTGCCCAGCGAAATTGTTGGCTCTTAAAAGCAGTGTAGCTTTCTGGGAGTTCCGCGGGCACGACCACGTCTGGAAAGTAGCCAGCTGTCCAACCTGCGAGCTGGCAGCGGTAGGAGAGGTCCATATCTTCGGTTAAAGTATCATCCTGCCAATTGCCGCCGTCATAGATTGCTGCTTTGCGCCAAAGACCTGCGGTGCCGTTGAAATTAAGGAAGAGCTTGTTGTAGCCGCGCGCGCATTGCTCGATCATGAAGTGTCCGTCGATACCGATCGTTTGGGCACGGGTGAGGAGCGATTTCTGCGAGTTGAGATGGCCCCAGCGTGCTTGTACAAAGGCGATCTTGTCGTCGCTCTTGAGCGCGGGCACGAGCTTGCGGAGAAAATCGACGGGTGGCACGAAGTCGGCATCGAAGATCGAAATGTATTCACCCTTGCAGATGTCCATGCCGAGGCGGAGGGCGCCTGCTTTGTAACCGATGCGGTCGGTGCGGCGGACGACTGCGACGTCGTAGCCCACAGCTTGTAGTTCGCGGGCCAGTGCATCGACGATGTCGCAAGTCTCGTCGGTCGAGTCGTCGAGGATCTGAATTTCGTGCTTATCAACTGGGTAGTCCATGGCGACGCAGGCACGGATCACACGCTCGACGACGTTGGCCTCGTTATAGAGTGGGATTTGCGTGGTGACGTGTGGGAGCGTCTCGGGCGTTTTGAAAATCACCTGTCCAGCTTCGATCAGCGCGGTTGCTTTGGCACGCTCGGTTTTGTGGCGACGCAGGAACAAGCCGACCATCACGTAGCAATTCGTGCCGTAAATGAAGAGGCCCGCTGCCGCGAGGATGTAGAGGGCGAGTATGAAAGTCATTCTATGTGGTCTCGCCGGGAGCGAGGTATGTGCGGTGAACTGCTCCAGGCGAAACCAAAAGCAAAGAAGGGGGAATGGCCCCTTTCATTCTTAGAGCAACCTTTATTTATGGTGAGCAGGTGCGTTAGGCACCATTTTCGATAAATTGCAGCAACGGCGCTCGGTCGCCGTTTTAAAAGTGGCGAAGAATGGAGCCGCGACTGCGTTAGCAAGCTTCTACAGCATTTGCCATTCGGCGAAAGTGGCCGCTTGGCCGACGTGGTGGCCAGTTTCATCGATTAACGACCAGACCCGCGCTGAATCAATGTAAAAACGCTTGCCAGTGGCGCTGACACGAATGCCACGGTAGTTATCCGAGTAGCCAAGAGTGGCGACTTCGGATAACAGCTGTTGGCGCTCGTCGCGGTGCATGGGTTCGGCGGAGAATCGAGAGGGCAGAGCGGTCAGTGTGGCCCAGTCCATTTCGAAGAGTATCTGTGCGGCGCTGTTGCCGTAGTTGAATATGGGGTCGGTCTGCGTGCCGTGCGAGAGCACAACAAAGGCCGCGTCCATCAGACGATCCGCCTCATGATTGCCAGATTCGATAAGCTCGGTTCCAAAGCAACGGTAATAGTTTTTGAGTAGTAACGCGGTATGAGCCCCGAGATCCATAGCTGTCATTGGGTTGATCGTGAGCCGCGTGGATTGAGCGGAGCCGTGTTATTTGACTGGGAACAGGTTGGACTGAATCTTTTGCAATAGCAATTGCTGCCCGCTAGTCAAAGAGGCGGCGTCCTTCAATTGACCTAGGTAATTGCTGGCACTGGTGCTGTCGTTGTTTTGTAGCGCGCCACTGGCTTTGCTGACGAGGTCGGACAAACCTGATTCTTTGAAATCAAAATTGCGCTCCAGGATTATTGCGGAAAGCGGGTTTTTAACATCGTTCCAAGTCTGAACTTGAGAGGGCTTGAGTCCCGCCGCTTTGATTTGGTCGTAGTAATTGAATACACCCAAGTCATGTTCTGCATTGAAACTTTTAATCAGACCTTTGGCTGCGTTGGTCGCTTGTTCATTGCCTTGGAATGATTTGAGCAGATTGGTACCCAACGAAAGGAGCTGGCTGCTGCCTGTGCTGCCGCCGCTGATGGCTTCGTTGGCTTTATTGGTGTATTTCCCCAGGTCGAACGCTTGCGCGGTGTGGATGGTAAGTGCGCAGAGAGCGAGGGTCGACAGGAGGCGGGTGATGGTTTTCATAAGAGTAGTTAAGCAGGCATAGCATCTGCATTCTATCTGAATGACAAAAAATCGCAGCCATATTAATGGAGCTCTTGTGCGCCGCATGGATAGACAGCGAAGCGCAAGAGTCGATGAGCTCGCAACTGATTCCTCAGATTCTACAGATCGGTGGTATTTTAAAAATCAGTTTAATGTGGGTGATTTATTTGCCCAACTTTTCGGCGGTCTCTTGTTCGAGGCGCTCGATATATTCAGAGACATTACACGTGAGCATACGAGTGCTGCCGGGTGAGACTTCGAGCACCTTATTGACGACGCCGTCGAGGAAGGAACGGTCATGACTGACGAGGATGACGGTGCCTTCAAACTGGTTGATCGCTTCCTGCAGCACTTCCTTGGATTTGATATCAAGGTGATTGGTCGGTTCGTCCAAAATCATGCAATTCGCAGGGTGCATGAGCATCTTGGCCAGAGCGACGCGATTCTTCTCACCACCGGAGAGGACCGAGGTTTTCTTGAGGGCTTCGTCGCCGCTGAAGAGCAGTGCACCAAGGGCGCCGCGTGGATTCGCGTCGTCGTTGCCGATGGCGGCATTTTCGACTTCTTCGAGCACGGTGTTGGCTGGATTGAGTTCTTCGGCTTGCGACTGAGCGAAGTAGCCGAGCACGGTGTTGATGCCTTTTTCGACGGTACCGCCTTGGAATACTTCAATGCCAGCTATGATGCGAGCGAGGGTGGACTTCCCGGCGCCGTTGACCCCGACGACGGCGATGCGGTCGCCCTTGTCGATGCGCAGGTCGAGACCGTCAAAAATAACATTATCGCCGTAGGCTTTTTCTAGGCCGGTGATAGTGATCACCTTGGCGCTGGCAGGTGGTGACTTAGGGAAGCGGAAGAACATCTTCTTCTCATCACGTGGGATGGTGATGAGCTCCATCTTGTTGAGGGATTTGATGCGGCTCTGCACCATGCTCGCCTTTTTGACGTTGGAGCGGAAGCGGGTGATCCACTCTTTGACCTCCTTGATTTCCTTTTGTTGGTTGGCGTAGGCTTTACGCAGGAGTTCAAGGCGCTTGTCAGTTTCGGTGACGTAGTAGCTGTAGTTGCCCTTGAAGCTGTTGAGATCGCCCATCTTGAGTTCGAGGGTGCGGTCGGTGACTTCGTCGAGAAAGGCACGGTCGTGAGAGATCACGATGAGTGCACCCTGGTAGTGCTTTAGGTATTGCTCGACCCAGTGCTGGGAGATGATGTCCAAGTGATTGGTCGGTTCATCGAGAATGATGAGGCTAGGGTTTTGTAACAAGAGTTTCGCGAGCGCGATACGCATCTGCCAACCTCCGGAGAACTCGCCGGTGTCGCGATCAAAGTCGGTTGCTTTGAAGCCCATGCCCATCAGGATCCGCTCGACGCGGGACTTCATCTTGTGTGGCTCGTGGTCTTCGAGTTGCTGCTCCCATTCGCCCATCTGGTCGATGAGATCGTAGTAGGCATCCTCGGAGGTGTCCATCTCCGCCATCTGTTCTTCAGCCTGAGCAATCTTCTTCTTGAGTTCGAGTACATCGCCAAAGGAACTTTCTGCTTCCTTAAATAGAGTGTTTCCAGAGACGGAGATACCGTCCTGCGGGAGGTAGCCGATACTGACGTAGCCTGGCTTATCGACGGAGCCTGACTCGGGCTCGAGTTCACCCATAAACATGCGTAGCAGGGTGGTCTTGCCAGAGCCGTTTGAGCCGATTAGAGCGATGCGATCACGGGCGCCGATGACGGTGTTGATCTTGTTGAAAATAGTCTTCTTGCCGAAGTGGTGAGAGATTTGATTGATCGTGATCATGAAAAAGTTGAAAAGTGGGACGAAGCGCGAGGAGCGCGAAGATGGTCTGTGAGGTCTGCCGAGCTGGCCCCGCAGGGGTGACTGAACTGGGTGCCTTTGGGCAAGTGAAGGAAAAAAGTGTCGAAAGGCGGAGGATGTAAGCAGGTCGACTCTGGATGGCAAAGAAAAAGGAGTGGCGGCGATCTTGTGGGAGGAATGACCTTGGTGTCGTCCTGAGCATGTCGAAGCGGTGCCGTTCGATCATTCTAGGAATATGCGGTCCACGCGCAGGTGAACCCTCCCGTGATAAATTCCATTCCCCCACGAAAAAGCCCGAGACGGTTAAACCGCTCGGGCTGAGTGAAGTATGGTATGATTGGCTTGGAACCTCTTTATGCGGCGTCTTTATCGCAATTGGAGCATTGGCCGCCGCCCTTGGCGCCGCCCTTTCCTTTGCCTTCTTTTCCGCGTTTCTCATGTGCGGCTTTGAGCTCGTCTTTGGTCAGTTGCCCGTCGTCATTGGAATCGATTTTGTCGAAGTGCTCGACGAGTCGTTTCGCACCAGCGCTTTCAAGCTCATCCAGTGAGAGCTGCTCGTCGCCGTTCGAGTCAGTGTTGGCGAAGTGCTCGCCGCGTTCTGCATGGTTTGGTCGGTCTTTGCGTTGGCCATCTTGGTCGCCACCAGCGACGGATCTTTCTTTGGCTTGAGCGAGTGCAGGAATGAGGCAAGTCGCGAGTGCTGTGAGGAGGAGTCTGTTTAATTTCATAATGTATTTAATTTGCGGTTTCGCAGCTCTTGATTGGCTGCTTAACACATACATCGTGAGTATCGCTGAAAAGTTTCAGCGTGTGAAAAACGGTAGAGGCGCTTCGCCACTACGATATGCTATCCCTCCAATCCCGCCGCGATGGCGGCGTTTTGCAGTTCGTTGATTTCAGTAATGCCTTTGGCGCCGAGGTCGAGTAGGGCGTCGAGTTCCTCACGTGTGAAAGTAGCTTCTTCGCCGGAGCTTTGCACTTCGACGAATTTACCGCTGCCAGTCATGACGATGTTGGCATCGACGGTGGCGTTTTTGTCCTCGGGATAGTTGAGGTCGAGTACGGCGGTGCCTTGATAGACGCCGACCGAGACCGCGGCCACGGCTTCATTAAAGGGATTTTCGGCGAGCTCGCCTTTTGCGATGAGTTTTTGGATCGCAATTTGAGCGGCGACATAGGCTCCAGTGATCGATGCGGTGCGAGTGCCGCCGTCGGCTTGTAGCACATCGCAATCGATCCAAATCGTCTTACCTGTGAGTTTTTTGAGGTCGAATACGGCGCGCAGTGAGCGTCCAATGAGACGTTGAATTTCGATGGTGCGGCCGTCGGCTTTACCACGGCTGATGTCGCGCTGCTTACGATCCAGTGTGCTGTAAGGGAGCATGGAGTATTCGGCAGTCATCCAGCCGCCTTCGACTTTTTGAGCGCGCATCCAGCCGGGTACACGGTTGTCGATTGATGCGGCGCAAATCACGCGGGTGTCACCAAAGCTGACGAGCACCGAGCCGAGCGCATGCGGGGCGATGCCCGTCTCAAATGTAATCGTGCGAAGTTCGTCGATTGCGCGGTTATCAGGGCGGGCGAAAGGTATATTTGTTTCGTTGGACATTTATAGTGAGGAGTGACGCCTGCGACGTAGTGAAGCCTTCGGCTAGTGAAAGTGAGGGAGAATCTTAATCCTACTCTTAATCTTACTCTTAATCAGGTGTCTCGTGTGTGGAGATTAGGATTAGGATTAGGATTCTAAATGTTTGGATGTGAAGGCTGGTAAATAGCGTTCACGGGCCAAGCGCCAGAAGATTAAGAAAAATGCGGTGAGTGGGATCGCGAGTACCATGCCCATGATGCCGCCGAGGGCGACGCCCCAAAAGAAAATGGAAAAGATGATGAGCATTGGCCCCATTCCGGTTCTATTGCCCATGATGCGGGGGGTGAAGACATAGTCGGTGAGCAATTGACCGATGATGAAGACGACCGCGCAGAGGCCGATCAAGCTGGTGCCGCCACCGTCTTGGAAGTAGGCGAGTGGTAGCACGGTAATAATACCGAGCATGGTGCCGAGGTAGGGAATGATGTTGAGTAGGCCAAGGACGAGCCCCAAGACGATGCCGAACTTGAGGCCGACGAGGGCAAAGCCGACCGCCAGCACGACCCCGAGGAGGAGGCCGATAATAATTTGCCCACGGAAAAATGCGATGAGGATCTCGCTGAACTGACGGCAGAGAAAGACGATGTCATGTCGACGCTCATCAGGCAAGAAGCTGAGCTGTTTTTGCAGATCGTTCCACACGTTGCGGTTACCATTAAGAATGAAGAATAGGTAAATGGGGATAATCGCGTAGGCCGCAATTTGTGCAAACATGCTACCGATAAAGCCGCCGACTGAACCGCCAATCATGCTGATTTTTGCTGGTAGAGCCTGAAGTGCGCTGGTGATGGTTTCAGAGTGCGTGGCGATGATATTCTGCACATACGCATCGGGTGCTTGGCCGAGTTTGGCATGTAGCCACTGCCATCCGGCAGGCGTCTTTTCTTGTAAGAATTGGTAGAAATTGTCGCGTATGGTTGGCACTGCTTCGATCAACTCCGTGACTTGGCGGAATAAAATTGGCACCAGTAGCGCAGTGATGGTCGCGATGGCGAGCAGCACCAATAAGTAGAGCAGAATGATGCCTTGGGTCTTGGAGAGTCGGGTATGCCGCTCGCACAGGGTAATGATTGGCCGCAGCAGTGTGGCGAGGATCGCGGCGATCGCGAGTGGCAGTAGCACGTTTTTGAAGGTGTGAATGAACTGCTGCAGAACGACAAAGAGCGAACAGGCCGTGGCGATCAGTAGCATCAGGGCGAGGGCAGTGGCTCCAGCGGCGATGATTCGTTTTTGCGAGGGAGACAGGGCGGGCGGATTTGTTTCAGTCATAGCGTTGTGTGTGTGAGCAACGTGTAGCGGACTACCTTTTGAAAGTCGAGCGTGGGAATGGTGGCGGCTGCTTGGCTATTGGATTAGATAGCCGCAGGCACCGCAGCTGAGCACCACCAGCCACGCGGGGATCTTAAATCGACTCAGTGCGATAAAGGCGCCGGCAGCCAGTACGGCATCGGGCCAGCGTTGCACGCCGTGTGCCCAGACCGGATTGATAAAAGCGGCGAGGAGTAGACCGACGACGGCGGCATTCGCACCAATGAGGCCGGCTTGTGCCCAGACTTTGTTTCGAAAGGTATTCCACAGTGGTAGTAGGCCAATGAGTAGCAACATCCCAGGCAGGAAGATCGCTAGCAGTGCGATTGCGCCGCCGATCCATTGCGGAGAAGTGGCTTGGCTGGCGGTGCCGAGAAAGGCTGAGAGAGTGAACAGCGGGCCGGGCAGTGCTTGTGCCGCGCTATAGCCGGCGAGGAAGTTGCTTTCCGATACGAGGCCGCTAGGCACCACGCTATCATGCAACAAGGGCAGCACGACGTGACCGCCGCCGAAGACCATCGCACCAGCTCGGTAATTCATACCATAAATCGCGCTACTTGCATCCGGCGACATGAGGAGTGAGCCGGTTAGTAGCACGCAAAAGCTCGTGAGCGCGATGCACATCGTGCGCTTACTGACGAGTTGCTGTGCGCCGTGTAGCTCTGGCTTCTCTTGGCTGCAGTTGCGGAACAGAACATTGCCGATGGCCACGCCCAGTAAAATGACGCCGATTTGTATCCATGCGCCAGAGACAGACAGGGCGAGTGCTGCACAGCCAATTGCGATCGCGATGCGCGGCCAGTCAGGGCAGAGTTTTTTGCCTAAATCGAGCACTGCTTTGGCGACCACGGCTACGGCTGCAATGAGGAGTCCGTGAATCAACGGAGCGGCACCATCACCGCTGACGGCAAGCCCGTAAGCGAAGGCGATCATAATCAGCGCCGACGGTAGCGAGAAGCCCAACCACGCGGCACATGCACCGCGTAGGCCGCCGCGATGCCATGCGATGGCGAAGCCCAACTGACTGCTAGATGGGCCAGGTACGAATTGGCACAGCGCCAGTAGCTCTGCGTAGTGCGACGCGGTTAGCCATTTACGGCAACTGACGAACTCTTCCTTGAAGTAGCCGAAGTGAGCCACCGGTCCGCCGAACGAGAGACAACCGAGTCGGAGGTAAATCAGAAAGATCTTCAGAGCAGAGAGTGGCTGTTGCGTCGACATTGCCTGAATTAGGACCGATCGGTTGCTTTTTTCAAGAATTGAAGAGTGGGGTTGAACTTTTGCCGACAACACGCACTGTCCTGTGATCATGGACATCGAGACTTTCCCAAATCCAAACCAAGAGCGCAACTACACTATCCAGCACATCCAGGAGGAGTTTACTTCCACCTGCCCGATGACTGGGCATCCAGACTACGCTACGGTGGTTTTTAGTTATGCGCCAAATGAGCTCTGCATCGAGTTAAAGGCGATGAAGCTCTACCTGCACGATTATCGCAACAAGGGGATTTTCTTCGAAGCGGCGACCAATAAAATCTTTGAGGATCTATTTGAAGTTACTAAGCCACGCTGGGCACGTCTCGAAACGATTTGGCGCGGACGTGGCGGTATTCGCTCGAACATCATCGTTGAAGCGCAACAAGACGGCTACGACGGTCCAAAGACTGCGCCATTTGCTAGTTAG
>DJBY01000086.1:9369-19538 GCA_002430605.1 Opitutia bacterium UBA5964
TTAGGCGACTTCGAAGATCGCTTGGATCTCGACGGTCGTGTCCTTGGGTAGCCCAGTGACGGCGACAGCTGCCCGTGTGTGGCGGCCACGTTCGCCGAGGATCTCAACCATGGTGTCGGACGCACCGTTGATCACGGCGGGGCTGTCGGCAAAGCCGGGCACGCCGTTGACGAAGCCGTTGAGCTGCACCACGCGGGAGACCTTATCGAGATCGCCGAGGTGACCTTTGGCGACTGCAAGAAGATTGAGCGCACAGACACGGGCGGCGGCTTGGCCGTAGGCGATGTCGCGCGTTTCACCGATTTTACCCGTGTGGGTCATCTCGCCGTTGACTAGGCAGATGGCTCCGGAAATGTAGAGTAGGTTGCCGACTTGCATGGAGGCGACGTAGTTGCCGGCTGGTGCAGGTGCGGAAGGAAGTTCGATGCCGAGTTCGGCTAAGCGTTGATCAGTAGTCATTGGAGGAGGAAAGCTGAAATTCGGAACCGCTGAAAGGCTGAAGTTTGGGGAATTCAAAGTACTCCCGATCTATGTGCCGGATCGGTAGTGCAGTAGAGGTATTTGATGGTTTCGCTTACTTGCGAATGCCTGGGGCAGCCATGAGTGCCTTCAATTGAAGCGCCATCGATTCCGCGACTTCCGGATTTTGGTCGATCACATTTGTTGCTTCGGCGATGTCGGAGTCTAAGTTGTAGAGCTGTGCGGTGTTGGGCTTTTGATTCTTTTTTGCGCGTTCGGGGGCGATGTATTTCCAATTGGCACGGCGCAGTGCGCGTGCTTTGCCTGCTTCTTCAATCATAAACGGTAGGCCGATTTGATCTTCGCCGAGCAGGGCCGCCAAGGAGTCTCGACTGTCGACTGCTTCGTTCTCGGGGAGGGGTTGATCGAGCAGTTTGGCGAAAGAGCCCATGAAATCGATTTGATTGATTAAGGCATTAGAGACGCCGGGTTTGATTTTAGCCGGCCAGCGAATGAGAAATGGCACGCGGGTGCCGCCTTCGTAGACCTGGTATTTGCCGCCGCGGTAGGGACCGGAGCCATCGTGGCCGCGGTCGGTTTCTTTAGTCGATGTTTTGACGGTCGTGCCATCTTCGTAGCCATCATCGTAGACGGGGCCGTTGTCACTGGAGAAAATGACGATGGTATTGTCTGTCAGGCCGTTGTCTTCGAGGGCTTTGAGTATCTCGCCGACGGACCAGTCGAACTGCACCATGGCATCGCCGCGGTAGCCGAGTGTGGTTGAGCCCTGAAAGCGAGGATGGGGCGCGCGTGGCACATGGATGTCTTGTGATGCGAAGTAGAGGAAGAAGGGCTTGTCTTTGTTTTGACTGATGTAGTTGCGTGCTTGCTCGACAAATACGTCGGCCATTGTTTCGTCGTTCCAGAGTGCGGATTTGCCGCCAGCCATATAGCCGATGCGGCCGATGCCGTTGATCACACTGTTATTATGTCCTTGTGAACTTTTGTAGTAAGTCATCGCTTCCGGCGTGACTTTGGCGTCCGGATAAACGGTGCTGCCCATGCCGTTGACTTCATCTTTTTTGCCGACGTAGAGCGGATCTGCGGAATCAAGGTTGAGGACGTGGTGATCGAGCAAATAGACGCACGGCACGCGGTCGTTGGTGGAGGGGAGAAGGAAGCTATAATCGAAGCCGATTTCGAGTGGGCCGGGCGCAACTTTTCCGTTCCAGTCAGTGGGAGTGTCTTTAGAGCCAATGCCGAGGTGCCATTTGCCGATGACTGCGGTCGTGTAGCCTGCATCTTTAAATAAATCCGGCAGGGTGTAGGCCTCTGTCGGTATAGAGAGTGGCGCATTGGGCGGTAGGATACTGACTCCTTCGCGGAAGCCATGAATGCCTGTGAGCATTGAGAAGCGCGAGGGGGTGCAGGTCGCGGCGGCGGCATGTCCATCTGTGAAACGAATGCCGCCTGCTGCGAGCGCATCAATGTTTGGCGTCGGGATCAGTTTAGAACCATAGGCACCGACATCCCCGTAGCCGACATCGTCGCCGTAGATGATCACGACGTTGGGTTGCGTGTCGGCGGTCGCGCTGGCTGTGAGTAGCAGGAGTGACGCGACAATAGAACTGAGGAGGGGGCGTTGTTTTGAAAACATGGTTTAATTAAGGTGAAATTAAACCACCATACTATCAATTACTGGCTATTCTGTCTTGGATGGGATCGGCAAAGTTGTGTATATAATCCGCATTTAGTTGGCGGAGTCGCTATTTTGATACGGTCGTTCGCCTTCGCTACTGGCGATGACGACCGCGCCGACTGTGTCGCTAAAAACATTCACCGAGGTGCGGCACATATCAAGAATACGATCGGTTACCCAGACGACACCAATCGCTTCGACGGGTAGGCCGACTGCGGGGAGAATGACGGCAATGGCCACGAGGCTGGCGGCGGGAATGCCGGCCACGCCGATACTAGTGGTCAAGGCGAGGAAAACGACCAGCAGTTGCTGGCCGATGCCGAGTGCGTCCTGTCCAGTCGAGGCGTAGAGCTGGGCAATGAAGAGCACGACCACGCATTCGTAGAGTGCGGTGCCGTCCATATTGACAGTCGCGCCGAGGGGTAGGGTAAAAGAGCTGGTCTTTTTCGAAACCTTGGCGCGAGCTTCGACGGTTTCGATCGTCAGCGGTAGGGTGGCGGACGAACTGGCGGTGGAAAACGCAGTGAGCAGCACCGGTGCCATCTCTTTATAATGCGTGATCGGGTTGACCTTGCCGATAAACTTGAGGACTAGGCCGAGGTTGATAAAAAAATGAATTGCCAGAGCCAAAAGTACAGTGACGAAGAACCAGAAAATCGCGCCGATGAGGTCGCCGATGGGCGCGTTGAACAACACTGGGGTGACTAGACCGAACACGCCGATTGGTGCGAAACGGATAATGAAGTCGGTGAGCTTGAGCATCACTTCCTGAGTGCTCTCCCAGAACTTTTGCTGCGTCTCACGTTGTGCCTCGGGCAGCTTGCCGATGAAGGCGCCGAACAGTAGCGAGAAGGTGATGACGCCGAGCAGTTGGCCATTGTTGGTCGCCGCATCAACGATGTTGGACGGGAACATGCGCAGAAAGATATCAAACAGGTCGCTGCTGCTGCGGCCTTCAACTTTGCTCATTAATCCTTCGTTGAGGGCGGTCTCGCTGCCGCGACCAAGCATAGCCGTGGCCGTCTCGGCATCAATATTTCCGGGCCCGATGATATTCACCACGACGACACCGACGATAACTGCAGCGGCACCACTGCAGGTGTAATAAAGAAAGGTCTTAAACCCCATACGGCCGACACCTTTTTCAGCGCCAAGGTGCATGACTCCACTGATGATGGACGCGACGATCAATGGCACGATGACCATCTTCAGTGCGTTCATGAAGAGCGTGCCGATGAATTGACAAAAGATTTCAACGTTACTGCTAAACGCTCCGTCGATGTTGGGCATGAGGACACATGCGAACAGTGTGGCAAGTGCCAGTGCGAGTAGAATCTGCCAGTGCAGTTTCCAGTGAATGGGGTTCATTATGGCGTGGGGTTGGGGTTATGGAATTCGGCGTCCAAGCTCTTGCCAGTATTCGATTGCGAGCTCTTCGGGGCGGACGGTTGCTTTGACCCCGGATACGACGATGGACTCGAACCACTCACGTGCTTCGGGCTGAGGATCGCGTTTGCAAAGTGCCCCGAGTTGTTTGCGGCGTTGGGTAAAGATACGACGGATACATTCGCGTGCCGCTTTCGAAAAATGTACCGCGTCCTCGCGTAGATCTAAACGCAGTAGTGCGGAGTCGACTTTTGGTGCGGGGTGGAAACATTGTGCGGATACGAGGTGCTTACTATGTGCGGTATAGACCGACTGCAGGAAAATTGAAATAGCCCCGAACGCTTTGCTGCCATGGTTGGCGATGTAGCGGTCGGCGGCTTCTTTTTGTAGCATCAGCACCATGCGCTGTGGAAGTGGCCCTGAGATGACGGCTTCCATCCACGGGGTGGAGACCGCGTAAGGGAGATTAGCGACAATTTTAAAGCCGGCTTCGGCTTCTTCAGTTGGCAGTTCGGCGCGCGGGTAATCGAGACAGTCGCCTTCGATTAAATGTAAGTTCGGTTGCTCGGGTAGCACGTTCGCACGGATGTGCTCGGCGAGAGTACTGTCGCGCTCCACTGACCAGACAGTCGCTCCGGTGCTGAGGATTGCGCGGGTCAATGTGCCGAGCCCCGGTCCGATTTCGACGACGTGGCTGTCTGCGCCGATCTCTGCCATCTCGACCGATTTGCGCACGATGTTGCCATCGACAAGGAAGTTTTGTCCCAACTTTTTGTTTGGGAAATGCGCGAGCTCATCAAGAAGCGCGCGGGTTTGTTTGGGGCTGAGTGGCATTATTCGGGAAAGTATAAAGGTATAAAAGTATGAAAGTGGGAAGGCGGGAAAGTATTCAAGTATGCAGGTGGTGGATTCTACTTTCTCACTTTTCTACTTTCTCACGTTTCTACTTTAACACCTTCATACTCTCTTAGGCGTTGTGAAACGCTTCGATCAGTCTTTCGGTGTCTTCGGAGCGCATGAGGGCTTCGCCGACGAGGATCGCATCGGCTCCGCATTTACTCGCGCGTTCGGCATCTTCAATGTCAAAAATGCCGCTTTCGCTGACTTTAATGATGCCGTTAGGGATCTGTGGTATCAGTAATTCGGATACGGCGAGGTCAGTCTTAAAGCGCTTGAGGTCGCGGTTGTTGACGCCGACTATTTTTGGGTCGAACTTGAGTGCTTTTTCGAGTTCACGCTCTTCGTGGATTTCGTAGAGGGCGTCGAGCCCGGCAAGTCCAGCTGCGTCGCGTAGCGCTTTAATTTCGTCGTCTGCGAGTGCGCGCACAATGATTAAAATACAGCGCGCGCCGCCTTCAGCGGCTTCGACGACTTGCACCGGGTGCACCATGAAGTCTTTGCGTAAACAAGGCACCTTGCGTTGGTGGACTTCGAGGAATTCGACGACATCCCAGAGGTCCTGGAGGCTGCCTCCAAAATAATCCGTATCAGTGAGGATCGAGAGACAGTCGGCTTCGGCGTTAATATATTTACGCGCTTGCTCGACGGCATCTAGGCTGGCATCCGAGATTTCGCCAGCAGAAGGGGACTTGCGCTTGATCTCGGCGATCACCGAGAGGCGGTCGTTGCGGGCGAGGGCTTTGAGGAAGCTGCCGCCTTGGCGCTGCATGTCGGCGAGACGTGAGAGTTCCGAATCGCGAACCGGGCGTATCTGGTTGCGTAGTGCGTGCCGCTTGGCGGCCATGATTTCGGCTAGTTTATCCATTTAAGTGAACATCGAACGTTTAACGTCGATCTTTCAACCTCGAATTTGGCTTTATTGAATGTTCGAGGGGGGATTTGTGTAAAGGAGTGCGGGCGAGTCGCCCTCGTTGTTGAGTTGATGTGGTCGAGTCGCCCACTCACCTTTTACTGGTCAGCTTCCTCGCCGTTGGCGAAGAACCATGAGTCGATGGCGTAATCAGCGTTATTTCCATTCTCGATGATTGCCGCGATTGCGACTAGCAAGCGTTCGGGCTATTCCGCGGCATTCTGCTGCGCTGGCTCAAAGATTGCGCGGATGCTTTGCCATTCCGATTCGGTGTAGGATAGGCGTGACAGCTTACGGCAACCGGCGGAAGAACAGGTGTCGAAATCGCTAATTTTAGGCGATTTTTAATCGTAATAACTCAGATAGAGCTGAGGGTCGCGCGCACTGTGCTGAAGCCAGCGACGAATGCCATGCTAGCGAGCAGAAAGGCGAACTGCAGGCGGCGCATGACTACTTCTTATACTTCAGACTCGCTGCGATGAAGTTAGCGAACAGTGGGTGCGCTGCGTGCGGCTTGGATTTGAATTCCGGGTGGAATTGCACGCCGACATACCAAGGGTGCTCGGCAATTTCAACGATCTCGACAAGGTTGCGCTCAGGGTTGATGCCACCGACGCGTAGGCCTTTGGATTCGAGTTGCTCGCGGTAGTCGTTATTAAATTCAAAGCGGTGGCGATGACGCTCATCGATCATTTCGGTGCCGTAGGCGTCGAAGCTGAAGCTGTCTTTGGTGAGCTTGCAGGGGCAGGAGCCGAGGCGCATGTTGCCGCCCTTAGTGGTGAGCTCTTTTTGGTCTGCCATGATCGTGATCACTGGATGCGGTGTCTGCGGATCAAACTCAGAGCTGTTGGCGTTTTCCAAGCCAGCGACATTACGCGCATATTCGATCACCGCGATTTGCATCCCTAGGCAGAGGCCGAAGTAAGGCACACCGTTTTCGCGGGCGAACTTTGCAGCAGCTATTTTACCCTCGGTGCCACGGTCGCCGAAGCCACCAGGAATCAGGATACCATCGAGTGAGCCGAGGAATCTCTTGGGATCTTTTTCGATCTCTTCTGCGTCGAGGCGAACGATGCGGACCGCAGTGTCGTTGGCGATCCCTGCGTGAACGATTGATTCGTAAACGGATTTGTAAGCGTCTTGCAGCTCAATGTATTTACCGACGACGCCAATTTCGACCTTATGGCTGGGCGCTTTGAGGCGGCGCACCACGTCGTGCCAAATCTTCATGTCGCAGTCGGGGGCATCGAGCTTCAGATGCTCGATGACTAAGTCGTCGAGCTTTTCTGCTTTGAGTGCAAGTGGTAGTTCGTAGATCGAGGTCTCGACGTCTTGCTCTTCAATGACCGATTTAACCGGCACGTTACAGAACATGGAGAGCTTTTGGCGCATCTCATTGTTCATCGGCTCTTCGGTGCGGCAGACCAGGATGTCGCATTGGATGCCAATTTCGCGAAGTTTGGCGACGCTCTGCTGGCTGGGCTTGGTCTTCAGTTCGCCAGCGGCTTTCAAGTAAGGGAGCAGCGTGCAATGTAGGAACAACACGTCCTGACGACCGACTTCGAGTGCGAATTGGCGCATCGCTTCGAGAAAGGGGAGGCCTTCAATATCACCGATGGTGCCGCCGAGTTCAGTAATAAGCACATCGACGTCCTCGCTGCCACCGTCGTAGATGCGTTGTTTGATTTCGTTGGTGACGTGTGGGATGACCTGCACGGTTGCGCCGAGGTAATCGCCGCGGCGTTCCTTCTGGATGACCCGCTCGTAAACTTGACCTGATGTGAGGTTGTTGAGCCTAGTGAGTTTTCCAGAGGTGAAGCGCTCGTAGTGGCCGAGGTCTAAATCGGTTTCCGCGCCGTCGTCCAGCACATAGACCTCGCCATGTTGAAATGGGCTCATGGTGCCGGGGTCCACATTTAAGTACGGATCGAATTTCTGGATGCGCACTCGCAACCCGCGTTGTTCGAGTAGAGCTCCAAGTGCGCCGGCGGTTAGTCCTTTGCCGAGCGAGGAAACCACGCCACCGGTGACAAAAATGTACTTCATGTTGTTTGACTGCGTCATAATAAAAAATGGAAAGCTTGCGTTTGCCGCCCCGCCTTCGGGCTCGCATTCAATTGATTGCCCTTTTAGGTTGGCAACCCTTTTTGGGCGAATATTTAAAAGAAACTTATCAATAAGCGAAACTTCTTTTGCGGTGGGTTTGAATTAGATTTATTTGTTTACCTATGGGCCGCCCATGTTTGTCCGTGTTTGAAGCAGACGCAGTGCGAGCAAGGTTCCCCGCCTGCTCGCTTTTGTTAATCGCACCCATTAGTCACCCTAATAGAATGTCTTTTTTTGGCTAGTAGTTTGAAAATCCTGCCACTGCCCTTAGCTATCTCTTATTTACCACGTCTAGAAGATTATGTGTTCACTGTGTAGCTTTCTAAAATCGACCATTGGTCGAAAAATCCTAATGGCCCTCACCGGTCTGGTTCTTGTTTTGTTTGTGCTCGGGCACATGCTAGGCAACTTGCAGATCTTTTTGGGACCTGATGTCATTAACGCGTACGCTTACAAGCTGCACCATGTCATGCCAGTGGCAATGCTCTGGGGGATTCGGCTGTTCCTGCTAGCTTGTATTGGGGTTCACATCTGGGCCGCGATCTCGCTTACTTTGGACAATCGCAAGGCGCGTCCGCAGGGCTACGACCAGAACAAATCGGTGCAGGCGACCTACGCTGCCAAGACGATGCGTATGAGCGGTATTATCCTGCTCGCCTTCATCATCTTCCACATCGCGCACTACACCGCTCGCATCGTTCCGGGCAAGGAGTATAACGAGCAAATCGCCGATGTCGCGCTGGTTAAGCACGGTGAACCAGTGCTACACAATGGCGAAGTGGTGATGACTTTTAATGTCAACGACATGATGATCGCCGGCTTCCACGTCTGGTGGGTTTCGGCCTTCTACATCATCGCGACTGGTTTGCTCTGCATGCACCTGACTCACGGCGTGAGCAGTATGTTTCAAACCGTCGGTCTTCGTAACCAACTCTGGCGTTCACGCCTAGATCGTTTCGCACTCATCTATGGTGTGGTCGTTTTCCTTGGTTTCGCAGTGATTCCGGTAGCAGCGTTGACTGGTATACTTAAAAAGACTGCGGGTACTCCGGCTGTTGAAGCTGTTGAAGTAATCGTTGAACAACTTCACCAATAGCACCGAATACTAATGAATCTAGATTCAAACATTCCTGAAGGACCGCTCGCTGATAAGTGGTCGAACCATAAGTTTAAAATGAAGCTGGTGAATCCAGCCAATCGTCGTAAGTACAACGTGATTGTGGTCGGTTCTGGTCTTGCTGGCGGCGCTGCCGCGGCGAGTCTGGCAGAGCAGGGCTACAACGTCTCTTGTTTCTGCTACCAAGACAGTCCGCGCCGTGCACACAGTATTGCAGCGCAAGGTGGTATCAATGCCGCCAAAAATTACCAGAACGACGGTGACTCTGTACGTCGTCTTTTCTACGACACCGTTAAAGGTGGTGATTACCGCGCTCGTGAGGCCAACGTGTATCGGCTGGCCGAAGTCAGTAGCGACATTATTGACCAGTGCGTCGCGCAAGGTGTGCCATTTGCTCGTGAATACGGCGGCATGCTTGCCAACCGTTCATTCGGTGGCGCGCAGGTTTCCCGCACATTTTATGCACGTGGTCAAACCGGACAGCAGCTTCTCCTCGGTGCGTATTCCGCGCTGAGTAAGCAAATCGGTCTTGGTAAGGTGAAGATGTATAACCGCCACGAAATGCTCGATGTGGTCAAAGTCGAAGGCCATGCCAAGGGTGTGATCGTTCGTAACATGATCACCGGCGAAGTTTCCCGTCATGCCGCGGATGCGGTGGTGATGGCGACTGGTGGTTATGGTAACGTATTCTTCCTCTCAACCAATGCACAGGGATGTAACGTGTCTGCTGCGTATCGCGCGTACAAGCGTGGTGCTGGTTTTGCGAATCCTTGCTACACGCAGATTCATCCAACTTGTATTCCAGTGCACGGCGATCAGCAGTCTAAGTTGACGCTGATGTCCGAGTCGCTGCGTAATGACGGTCGTGTCTGGGCTCCTAAGTCTGCAGAGGCTGCCAAGCAAATTCGCGAAGGTACACTCGATCCAAATACAATTGTCGAACAAGAGCGCGATTACTTCCTAGAGCGTAAGTATCCAAGCTTTGGCAATTTGGCGCCACGCGATATTTCTTCGCGCGCGGCCAAGGAAGTTTGCGATGAAGGTCGCGGAGTTGCTTCGTCCGGCCTCGGTGTGTTCCTCGACTTTCGCGATGCGATTGCACGCGACGGGCAACCTGCGATCGCCGAGCGTTATGGCAATCTCTTCGATATGTATAAGTGCATCACTGGTGCGGACCCATATTCTACGCCGATGATGATTTTCCCGGCGGTGCACTATACTATGGGTGGTCTGTGGGTGGATTATAATTTGCAAAGCTCGATCCCCGGCATGTTTGTTGGTGGCGAAGCGAACTTTTCCGATCACGGTGCCAATCGCCTCGGTGCTTCTGCGCTGATGCAAGGACTGGCTGACGGTTACTTTGTTCTTCCTTATACTGTTGGCAACTACCTAGCCGAAGAGGGCATCGCCGCAGCAGGCATGGTTACGACTGCGCATCCTGCATTCGCCGCAGTCGAAGCTGAGGTGCAAGTCCGCATTGAGACACTCCTGTCGGTCAACGGCACCGAGTCGCCGCGTTCCTTCCACAAGCGCCTCGGTCAGATCATTTGGGATAAGTGCGGTATGGCCCGCGATAAGGATGGCTTGACTGG
>DJBY01000086.1:19710-22737 GCA_002430605.1 Opitutia bacterium UBA5964
GACTTTTTGGAATTTGGCGAGTTGCTTTGCCGTGATGCGCTGATGCGTGAAGAGTCCTGTGGTGGCCACTTCCGCGTCGAGCACCAGACAGACGAAGGCGAAGCCAAGCGTGATGACGAAAACTTCACCTTCGTGGGCGTCTGGGAGTATAAGGGCGACGATGTTGACCCTGAGCTTCATAAAGAGGATCTCGTCTATGAGGAGGTCAAACTCGCAACCCGCAGCTACAAGTAAGCGAAACACTCAACTAAAGACAGAATTATGAAACTTACACTTAAAGTTTGGCGTCAAAAAAACAGTCAGAGCCAAGGCAAGTTTGTTGAGTATCAACTCGACGATGTTTCGGCAGGGTCTTCTTTCCTAGAAATGCTTGATATCCTCTCGGAGCAGCAAGTCGCCAATGGCGAAGAGCCTGTCGCATTCGACCATGACTGCCGTGAAGGTATCTGCGGCAGCTGCTCGCTGACGATTAACGGCATCCCACACGGTCCGGAAAATGGCACCACTGCCTGTCAGTTGCACATGCGCCACTTCCACGATGGCCAGACCATCACGATCGAGCCATGGCGTGCGGCACCGTTTCCAGTGATCAAGGACTTAATCACCGATCGCACCGCGTTCGATAGGATCATCCAGTCGGGGGGCTTCATCACTGCTCGCGTTGGGTCTGCAGTCGATGCCAACGCCAGCCCGATCGCCAAAGGCATTGCGGATTATGCGATGGATGCGGCAGCCTGCATTGGGTGTGGTGCGTGTGTGGCTGCTTGCCCGAATGCATCTGCGATGTTGTTCACTGCTGCCAAGGTCTCGCACATGAACAGCTTGCCGCAGGGTAAACCAGAGAAGGATCGCCGTGCGCTCGCTATGGTCAGCACCATGGATGGCGAAGGCTTCGGAGGTTGCACTAACATTGGCGAGTGTGAAGCGGTCTGCCCGAAGAGCATTTCGCTGGATATGATTGCGCAGCTTAATCGCGATTATACTGCGGCGAAGGTGAAGGATTTCTTCTACCTGGTGCCATAGATCTGATTTGCAGTTTTTTTTTGATCAAAGGCGATCGTGCGCATGCATGGTCGCCTTTCTTATATTCGATAGGCTAGGATCTGATTCCTAGCTACTAACGGAATGATCCTGACTCTGTTGATGCGCATCTCTTTGCAAATCAATAGCTTTGGATAGTTATTTGGCTTTAATTTGTAGTCTAGGGTAAGTCGGATCTTTAAGCATCTACTAGTTTATCGCTACAAAATGCATTTCTATTCGATATATCGTTATTTTTAAATACGCTTTTAAGCTCATCCTCAAAATGCGGATGAGTGAACACTAGGGTTCATCTCAACAAGCTAAAATCTAACCACAACCCACCACCATCATATGAATATAATGAAAAAGCTCATTGGAGCATCTGCACTTGCAGCAATGATTGCCATCTCCGCCGCACAGTTGTCTGCTGAGCGCGAACCAGACCCTGGCAAAAATTTCACGGTATCGGATTCTCCCGAAACCACTGTCTTCAACCTGCAGCATCCGTCGGTTAATCGTCACGTTCACGATTATCGCGAGCAAAAGCCTGCACCTGCCGCACCTGCTCCAGTGGTCGATTGTGCGCCAGGCCTGGTCGCTGATTCGATCGATCAGTATGGTGTAACCCTTAATAAGTCTGCGCCTGCTACAGTGGCATTGAATGAGCCATATGCTTACAGCTACACAGTGACTGCAAAGCAGGACCTCAAGCGGGTCGTCGTGCAGGAGCAAATCCCTGCTGGTGCTGTTTATGTCTCAAGCAATCCTGAAGCAGAAGTTTCAGGGAGCAATGTGACCTGGACACTTTACAATCTTGCGAAGGGCACTCAGGCGCCACTCGAATTGATGGTTAAAGCCACATCGGTTGCAGATCTTAGCAGCTGTGCAACGGTCACAACATATCAAGATGCGTGCACCACCACAGCTGTTGGTGTCCCTGTACTTGCGATCGTCAAAACGACTCCAAACGAGCAAGTCTTAGTCAACACCGGTGTGCCTTGGGACATCACAGTGACAAACACTGGTAACTTCTGCGCATACGATGTTGTGATTACAGATACATTGCCTGCTGGCGTGGTGCATGAAAGCGGTAACAGCCAACTCGTTGCAGAGCTTGGCACACTCGCTCCGGGTGAAAGCCGCGAAATCATAGTGAACACAACGGCTACAGCAACCGGCGAGCACTGCAACGTTGCAGTTGCAAGCTCTTCAAATGCCGGTTCGGTTCAAGACGACGCATGCGTAAAGGTGGTCGAAGCGGGTCTTGAAGTGACCAAGGCAGGCACTCCCATGCAGTTCGTTGGTAAGCAGGCTTCGTATCAGATCGTCGTGAGGAACACCGGTGATGTGCCACTCAGCGATGTCGTTGTTAAAGATACAGTTCCTGCTCAAAACAAGCTGCTTGCAGCTCCAGCGGCGCAAATTAATGGCAACACTGCGACTTGGACCACTAGTCTCGATGCGGGTGAGTCGAAGAACTTCGACGTCACCGTAATGGGTCTTGAAGAAGGCACATACTGCAACCAAGTCAGCGCTGCATCTGCGGCTTATGGTTTGAGCGGTGCAGATGATGCTTGCACAGAATGGCGCGGTTACCCTGCGCTTCTGATCGAAGTGATCGATACTGAAGATCCGCTGCTAGTTGGTGAGGAAACTACATATGTGATCCAAATCACTAACCAAGGAACAGCTGCTGATACAAACGTCGGACTGAAGGTTCAGCTTCCAAGTGAACTCTCTGTGGTCTCCGCTGCTGGTGACAGCAAGGGCACTATCTCTGGAAACAACGTGAACTTCGCTCCATACGCGGTATTGAATGCGAAGGAAATCATCCAATTCCGCGTGGTCGCGAAGGCGGTATCCGTTGGTGATGCACGCTTCCGCGCACAAATGAACTCTGATCTGCTCAAGTCTCCAGTTCCCGAAGAAGAAGCAACTCAGGTCTACTAAGACCCGATACGCTTAAAGCTTGCAGAGGCGTCCGCAGTGCGGGCGCCTTTTTTT
>DJBY01000086.1:23033-23177 GCA_002430605.1 Opitutia bacterium UBA5964
GGAGGGACGACCTCCGTGTCGTCGGGTACTCTTGGGAGGGACGACCTCCGTGTCGTCCAGTACCGATGCGGGAGAGGCTGACATGACTAACAGCCCATAGAGAATCTTGGATTTTCATGTGATTTCTAAACTGCTTGCGGTCGA
>DJBY01000132.1 GCA_002430605.1 Opitutia bacterium UBA5964
TGTCGCCACTCACATTCAGCCCTGCCACTGCGTTTTGGAAGGCACCGAGATCAGCCAAGATGACGGTGCGCTCATCCACTCTAGCTGGCCCTTCGAATCATCTGACGAGCGCCACCCCTCACATCAGGGCGTCTTAAAATCTCTGGGTAACGCGCGCCACGCCACACTCGACGAACTGATCACCTCCGAAGGCATCGCGCGACTTGATCTAGTCAAGATAGATGTGGATGGTCACGAATGGGACGTCCTATCTGGAGGAGCTCAAACATTTCTCAAATTACGCCCCATCATTTTGATGGAACTTGCGCCCGACTACAATTCCGCAGAGCATGCCAGAGGATTTCAGAATATACACAGGTTTCTCGTCGACCTTGGCTATCAGTTCTATGATTTCTCTGGCAAAAAACTTCCTGAAAAAGCCGATGTATTAGCTGCGACGATTCCAACTGGAGCGAGCCGAAATGTGGTGGTCGTCCCCAAGGATTGCCCAACGCTTTCTTACAATTAATCGCCCGACACTATTCCCCCAAATGTCTCATCAGTCCAAAATTTTCATCCAAATCGGCATCGCACTGGCCTGCGCCGCCTTGGCGTTGTTGGTTCCGCTTTACTTCACTACATCGAAACAAGCGGTCCTCATTGTGAAACATTTTACTTATTGGGCTCTAGGAGCAACCTGCCTGCTCTTTCTTTTGCAGCTACGAGAGTCGCTAAAAGAAGTCGCGCGGTCCGACCTTGTGCTCAGAGCCAAAAACCACATTCCGGCTTTGATCCTCATTCTGGTTGCTACGTTCTATCTACACCTGCACGTAGACCGCGGCTTTAAAATCGTCTTCGATGAGCATGCCATTAGCTCCACCGCGATGAGCATGCATTACAATGCTCGGGCTTTTGTTCCCGCCGCTTCACATATCATCAATGACGAGATGGTCGCCAGCATTGGATTTGTCGACAAACGCCCAGCCTTGTTTCCCTTCGTCGTATCCGTCATTCACAACCTAAGTGGCTACCGCCCTGAAAATGTTTTTTGGCTCAACTCGGGGCTCACTTTTTTACTGCTCGGATTAATCTATACCATCGCCGCACGGACCTGCGGGAAGCCTCACGGGATACTCGCGATCCTGCTAATGACGAGCTTACCGCTACTCGCTCAGAACACCAATGGCGGCGGATACGAAATAATGAATCTCTGTCTAATCTGCGGCGTGGTTTTGGCAGGGCTTAATTATATGCGAAACGAGGGCAACCAAGGCCTTAACTTGCTGCTGCTTACCGCCATCCTACTCGCCAACAATCGTTATGAGTCGATCGTTTATGTCGTAGTCCCCGTATTGCTTTTTCTCCTTAAAAACTATCGCAATCAAACGCTCTCGCTCACTTGGTTTTCCGTCTTCAGTCCGCTACTACTGATGGTTCCGCTGTTCTCTTATGCGGTCTTCCAGGGGGACGATCGATTCATTCAAACCGACAGCACTAATTTCTTCAGCAGCTCCCACCTGCCCTCAAATTTGGCTCACGCGCTCACCTATCTATTCGAAACATCCGGAGACTATTCAAACTCAGTTCTGTTGAGTGCCGCGGGAGTAATCGCCTGCCTCTTTCTTGCGATTCAAGTGATACGTCGCGCACCCTTTTTCCTGAAAAAAGACAACGGCCTTACGGTGCCACTTGTGGTGGCCCTCGTTGTTGCGTTCAATACCACACTCGCCTTAAGTTGCTACTGGGGTGCCTGGACTGACCCTGCTACTTCCCGATTTTCCCTCCCCTTACAACTTATTTTCGTAATTAGCATTCCGCTGGTTTTGCACTACGACTTCAAACTCAAGCGTCTCCCAAAATGGATGCCGACAACCTGTCTGCTTTTTATTATTGGATTCAGTAGCTCTCACAGCGCTCGCCTTAATAACGAACCCCGCATGTCCGTATCCGATGGCTACGACTGGGCATTGAATTGGATACGCGACCACTCCAAAGACGAGGAACACCTATATTTGGCTGAATCAGTGATAGGCTTCGCGCTCTATCAGCAAGCATCACTCCCATTCATGGTTGCCAACGTGATGCCCGAGCGTGTCATGCTCCTGCAAAAATGGGGCGTCTACGACCATATCTATGCACTCGAGGTGCTGTATCACGATAACACTGGCAACGAATGCACCCCCTCGCTTTACACCCCCATCAATCGACGCTTCGTGCTACAAGCAGTCGTACAGAAGTCGATAAACATTAACCTTTTTTACCGAATCAGCCGAGTGATTGGCCTTCGCGATGCCGAACCAGGCAATCAAACCACCCCAGCGAATTTGCCCCCTCCGAGGACTGACGAAAGGAACTTCTCCGAGTATTTCTACAACGCCCTTCCCTTGATCCCAAAAGAGGATAAAGTCTCGAAATAGCACCTGCACAACACCACGCGCACACGAACAATCTATCATGACAAGCCACTCTCTACCCTCACTTCCATGCGCTATTTGTTATGTGATCCCAGTTTACAACGAGGAAGCAACCCTCGCAGAACTGCACAAGCGAATTTCAAAGGTGATGAGTGATGTCGACTGTAGCGACTTTACTATTTGCTTCGTGGATGACGGCAGCACGGACCGCTCGTGGGAGGAGATTGCAGCCCTCTGTGCGACTGACTCCGCTCATACTCAAGGCCTGCGCTTTCGGCGCAACTTTGGTAAAGCCGATGCACTTCAAGCAGGGTTTGATCACGTCAACGGCGAGATCGTCTTCACCATGGATGCCGACCTACAAGATGACCCCGCCGAGATTCCAGCATTCCTGAAGAAGCTCGATGAAGGCTATGATCTCGTCTCTGGATGGAAGCAAGTGCGCCACGACCCAATCTCGAAGACCCTGCCATCTAAGGTCTTTAACGCCCTCGCGCGTGCCCTCAGCGGCGTGCCGCTAAACGACTTCAACTGCGGGTTCAAAGCTTACCGTAAAGAAGTCACAGCAAACATTCAGCTTTTTGGTGAACTCCATCGCTTCATCCCCATCTTAGCGCACGCCGAGGGATTCCGTGTCGGCGAGATTCCAGTGAAGCACCATCCACGTAAGCACGGCGTCTCCAAATATGGCAGCAAGCGCGTCGTCAAGGGCTTCCTCGACCTCCTGACTGTCACCTTCATGACGCGCTACCTACGCCGCCCAGCACATCTATTCGGTGGGTTCGGATTCTTCAGCGGCGTAATTGGATTTACAATTTTAGCCTGGCTCTCGTTGAGCAAAATCCTCAATGGCACTGAAATTGGAAGCCGCCCCCTATTCTTCTTAGGAATCCTATTACTCCTGCTAGGCGCTCAGCTTGTATCGATCGGACTGATCGCTGAAATGATCACCCGACAAACGACGCCCGAAACAACCCGCCTCGTCGCCGAACGACTCAACTAACGAAAGACGTAACGTTCATAAATAAGAGACTTAGTTACAAATGAGACACAGAGCACTCCGACTAAAGACAACGCATAATGTAAATTCAAAGTATCTAACAATAAATAAAACCCACCCCACTCAATGACTCGGAAAGAGGCGGAGACTGCTGCGCATTTTAGCAGTTGCGACCATGCGTTGGACTCAGCAACGCGATCGCGAAAGACCCAATGCCGCGTAACTATAAAATTTGCGGTAAAGATTAAAACCAAAACAAGCGCAAAGGAGCGCTCAGGCGGAAGCCCCAAGAACTCTGTCAGTAATATCGTCAGTAACACATTAATCAGAAAACTAGCGACTGCTACGACACCTAAACGCCCGAAGCGACTAAACAGAAGTTGTATTTTAGGAGCCATAAAAGACGCACTTACTCCGAATCAGCTAAGCGGACCTCCGCGATAATCCACGGAAACGAAGTGACCACTTCAACATCATCAAACTCTTGCTGTAAAAATTCCTTAAACGAAGCAGGCGACCAGTGGTTAATATGCTCTGGATGATTCCCAAACGACTTCACATATTTCCCGCGACACAGGCTACCGAGCTGAAACCAGGGTTCGTGAGGCACTGAGAAAATCAGTCGACCACGGGCAACACGCTTCAAACTCTTAATTGCCTCAGCTGGTTCGGGAAGGTGCTCTAGCACTTCCATACACAAAATCAGATCAAAGGACTCCGCAGCATAAGGCAGCTGATAGATGTCCTGAACTGTGACATCCGCATCAGGAAACAATTTTTTAGTATATTCCACACAGGTCGGATTTAAGTCAAAGCCGCTAATCGCTTTTGGGACGAGATCACTGAGCTGGTAGAGTGTCATCCCCTCGCCACATCCTGCATCCAGCATATTATAGAAGGGCTGAGTCGCCACTTTCTGGCGAATTTTCCCAAAAAAACGACCGATCAAACGACGCACAATCAGGTTACCTGTTTGAAATTTTTCGAAATTAGTCGTTTCTGGTTTCATAGGTTCATTTCAATCGAAACTGCTTACAGTCATTATAAAAAGAGCACGCGAGCGTGCGAAGGTTAGGACGCAGTAAAGTCGCTGCGATGACTGTACTCCCTAATAAGAAGAGCCAAAGCATCGCACATTTAAGACCAGTCGATAGGCGAACATGCTCGATCGACCAAGACATGTTATCATTGATAAAGTAATGCATTACCGTGATATCGAGCCAAAAGGTGGGGATTAGTAGCAGCACCATGATACGCACCAATCTTTGCCAAACTAAGCCGATCTCATTCGTTCTAGATAAATGTAACAGGAGAGGGAGCATTGGGAGTACATAAATCAAGCGATAGTCGAAATTACTGTTTAATAAGAAACAGAAAGCGAAAACTGCATATCCGAGCAAAAACCACCTCTGTAAGTTAATCGCCAGAGGTAAACTCACCCAGCTTGAACGCAACACAACCAACAGTCCGACTGCCACACAGATTAGTAATAGGATAGTCGCCCAGAAAGTTGGTAGCCCTAGCGCTTCAAAAGTCAAAGTTCCTCCATGCACTAGAAACAGATTGGGCTTCGGCACCGCATCACGCAGATACAAGATCTCCTCTATATTGGAGGCGAAATATGCGGTAACAAAGACAAGCCCTGCAGCCAACAACAGTCCGATTTGCTTCCAGCTTTTGACCTCCAGCAAAAAGACTAGGAAAACAGCGCCTGGGTAATACTTTGCCGGCGCCAATATAAAAATAACGAGCCAAGCCAGCCAGAAACGCATCGGCGACTTGAGCCTCAGAAAGAGCGGGACCAAAGCTAGCAGAATGAAATAGACAGTATCATCGTTTCCCCGCTCGATCGCGAGCAGTACTGGCGGCGAAAAACAGATCAGAAAAAGCAATAAAGCCTCGCCCCACTTTCGAGGGGCTAAAATCGAAAAGATAATCGCACCGAAACCTGACGCTACAATCGTTCCAGCAAGTATTAAGTGCTGCGAACCCAATCCTAAAAAAGACAACCCTAAGGGCCAAGTTGGCTTCACACTGATTCGCTGCAGTGGATCGAAAGGATTCGGCACATACAAAATGTCGATACCTGCACGGTGGCCTTCAAATGCAGCAAGGCGCCCATGCATATCCAAGAACGGATACAGGGCCTCTTCCATAGAATGCAGCCCGCCGATAAAATACAGCCAGCAGGTCGGAAAAGTAAACAGCAAGCTGACTCCCAAAACAATTGCACTGATAAAAACCGTGCGTGGTAGCATCTTTTTTTGAATGTTAACCGATTCAGAATTCATTCTCTACTTCGATAATCGTTTATTCCCGCAATGCCAACCAAATCAATCCGACAGAATGAAGATCGACCAAATCTAGAAATTACTAAAACATAGCCAAAATAACTGCCGAGCTCACATGGATTGACCTCACTGCCGGGATCTTCCTCGTCGCAATTTACCTTAGTGCACTCGTTGGAGTTTTCTGCGTGTTACGACGACGAAACTGGTCAGTTGCTCAATCGATCGCGACCGCCGTGCCGCTTTGCCAAGCTGCGTTTTCCCTCATTTTTCAAATACGTTTTCTATCTGGTTCGGCACTTATTGGAGTGCTCCTCTCAGTCAGCTTTGTCGCATATTGCTGGCGATCGACTGTTACCGAACGTACACAATTACGCCAAGATACTAAGAGGATTTCTCAGTTCACCCTAAGCTACGCATGGTGTATCATCCCGATTCTCATCAGTCTGATCTACGCCTTCGCACAGGTACTGTTACTGCCAATAAAAAATCACGTTGCGCTTACTTACCATCTCCCTTGGGTATTCCTATTTATACAACAAAATAGCTTCTTTATCGAAGCCTTTAACCGCTACCATAAAGTGATCTTTCCGGTAGGTGCTGACGTCTTATTTTATCCCTTTATCGCGATGGGGACGATGCGCGGACTCGCGTTTTTTAGCTTTAGTCGCTACATCGCAATCGGTGCGGGCTTTTACGCACTCAGTCGTTGCTTTGCTTCAGAAAAAAAACGCCATCGTTTCCGCAATCATCCTCATCAGCTTGACGGCAATCGCTCTAAAGTCCGTAACTGTGAAGAACGATATCATCATGGCTAGCTGAGCCTCTGGATTCGTTTCTTATCGAAAAAAGTGCCGACAACACCACGCACTTCATCTTTAATCCGCGAGTGTATAAGAAACAGTCGCAAGAATAATCCAATCATGGCGATTCTGCTAATCTGATTGCAGCCTCGCGATTCACTTCAATCACTCGAAATACTCGGATGACTGTAAAGGGTTGGAAACTACGCTCGCCGATCAGTTCGACGACGAAGATACCTTGCGGCAACTTCGAGGGCAGGATTTGAGTGGTATTTGCTTCGATCGTAAACTCCCTGCGCTCAATCAAATACACCTCGGAGAACTTACCCGAC
>DJBY01000016.1:0-7983 GCA_002430605.1 Opitutia bacterium UBA5964
AAGAAGGTGCAGGGCTCCTTGCGCAATCAATATGTTCATCAAAATTAAATCGTTCTCAGCCATCGTTGCACAGATCAGCTTTGTGCTCCTGTCAGCATCCATTGCGCATGCAAAGCCGCTCAACTATCTCATTCTATTGGGGGACGATATCAGTGCGTCCACGCTGGGGTGTTACGGGGCACTCAATCCACATACCTCACCTCAAATTGACAAGTTGGCGGCGGAGGGAGTCCGCTTTACCAACATGTTTGTTTCGGAAGCGATGTGCGCCCCAGCCAGAGCGGAGTTATACACCGGGCTACAACCGGAGCGTAATGGATGTAATCGGAACCACCTGCCAACCAACGTAGGTACCAAGAGCGTGGTGCATTATTTAAAGGACCTTGGCTACCGGACTGGCTTAGCGGGCAAGAGGCATTTTTCTCCCGCATCTGTTTATCCCTTTGAATCTGTCAAAGGATTTGAACCCAAGTGCGCCACCCGTGATCCTCATCCTGATAACTGGGAAGATGCAGAAACGTTCATGACCCGTGATAGCGATGAGCCGTTTTGCCTATTTATTTGCTCGGTTCATGCGCATGCCCCCTGGAATGCAGGTGACTCCTCATTGTGGGAACTGAATGAACTGAAGCTGCCTGCACACATGGTCGATAACGCAACCACCCGGCATTACTACCGTGAAATGTTGGCAGAGGTCAGGCTCTTTGATGATCAAGTCGGTAAGGCGTATGCGCTGCTTAAAAAACATAAGCTGGATGAAAATACGGTGTTGATTGTTTTGGATGAGAATGGCGTGGGCATGCCCGGCGGTAAATGGACTACATACGATTGGGGTGTTCGCTCTGCCTGCGTGATGAAGTGGCCGGAATCGTATCAGGCAAATTTCAAGACAGACGCGATTGCGCAATACTGCGACATACTGCCAACCATGATCGATGCCGCAGGTGGAACAGCGCCCAGTGATCTGGACGGCAGAAGCTTACTGCCTCTCATCAAGGGGGAAACCCAAGCACATCGAGAGCATGCCTATTTCCTGTTTAATAATCGCCATGATAGGAAAATAGGCCCGCACTTTTCAAGCCGTGCGGTGACCGACGGCCAGTATAAGCTCATCTGGAATCTGACGCCGGAAAACATGTATGGCGTTGCGGCGATCAGTGGCATCGATTTCGGTAAACATAATCGGGGCTCAGATGTTCCCAAGATCTATGGATCTTGGTTAGACTCGATGAAACAGGGAGATGCCCATGCTGCAAAAATGATTAAGCGGTACCGTGTGCGCCCCGAGTATCAACTCTTTGACCTGAGCAAAGACCGCTGGGAGATGCATAATCTGGCGGATAATCCAGAGCTACAACCCAAGCTACAGCAGTTAAAAACAGGCATCTCCGCCTGGATGAAACAGCAGGGAGATGATGGCCATCTCACCGGCGAAGGGATTAAACATAAAGAGATAAACAAATGAAGCTCCACAGGATTGTATCCATGAAAACGAAATTTATGATACCACTCTACTGTATGGTACTGGCCGTATTGGCACCCAGCCTTCACGCTGAAGATCGGGTCTTGCTCGATTTTAACATGCAGACGCTGCCGCCTGCGGACTGGGCGGTGGAAGGCTATGCCTTTGGCACGCACAACCCAACCCCAGCCGAGCGACAGAAACAGGCACTCGGCACGCGCAATCAGCGCTATGTTCAGAAAGGGCGCATGACCTCGCCCGAATTTACGATCGAATCTGACTACCTGAAGGTTGACTGTGCCGGAACCTATCACCCAACGGAAGTCGCGGTTGTGTTGATGGTGGATGGCAAGGAGCTGCGGTCCTGCTCGCCGGAACCGGGATACGGCTTCCTCGGCGCCAAGCTGCCGAGCCCTCGGATGTTTATCGCACCTGATCCCGTTAACTATTTTTTCGATGTCCGCACTTTGCGCGGCAAGCAGGCCGTGCTGGAAGTCCGCGATCAACATTACGACGGCCTGTTCTTTGACGTGAAGATCACCGCGACTGACCAGGGGCCGGACAACGGGCAGGCTGTGATCACTCAGGCAGTCAACTGGATAGAGGATCATTTTGAAACAAAGATTAAAGGTGATTACCTGCTGGTGCCGGTTGGCCCATTGGCTGGCACACCTTTACAGAGGGTCACGGTTGAGATTGAAGGTGAACAGAAACTCTCGGTCCACCTTCCGCTTGCTTTTGGGGAGATCAAAACCGCTGGTTACCAGGCCGTTTACGATCTGACTCACTACCAGGGAAGACCGCTCAAGGTCACGTACCATCGATTCGCCGAGAGCGGACCCGCGAAGTTACTGATGCAACGCGACATCCCCGGCAGAGACGTATCCGACACTATGCCGGCTTTCCATGTCCACAACCGGATCGGAATGCTGAATGATCCCAACGGCCTGGTCTACTACAACGACGAGTGGCATCTCTTCCACCAATTCGCCTACAACCTCTCGCATACCGATTGGAAACACTATGTAAGCAAGGACTTGATGCACTGGGAGGAACGATCCATCGCGCTGTTTCACGATGAGCAAGGATGCATGTTTTCTGGGTCTGCAGTGGTTGATGTGATGAACACGTCCGGTTGGGGCTCGAAAAACGAGCCACCACTTGTCCTGGCGTATACGTCATCCTCTGGGAACGCGGGGTGGAAGGAGAACGACCAGATTCAGACTCAGGGCCTCGCCTACAGCACCGATGGGGGGCGGAACTTCATCAAGTATGAGGGCAACCCGGTCCTGGGGCACGAGCAACATATTATCAAGAACCGGCCCAAGGATTCAGATACCCGGGACCCGAAGATTTTCTGGTTTTCGCCCACCAAAGGCCGCGACGCGAATGCAAAAGATGGACACTGGGTCATGGTTCTCTTCGAACGGACCGGCCACAACATTTATACGTCGCCCGATCTCAAGGCGTGGACGAAGACGGGTGCGATCAAAGGCTTCCACGAGTGCCCGGAGCTTTTCCCGCTGGCCGTGGATGGCGATCCAGAGAACGTGAAGTGGATCATGTACGGGGCCAGGAGCCACTATCACATCGGCACCTTCGACGGGAAAAGGTTCAAGCCGGAGACGAAAAAACAAATCGCGATGTATTACGGCGACAAGTGCTACGCATCCCAGACATTCAATAACACCGAGAAGGGCCCAGACGGCCAGCCGCGTCGCATTCAGACGATGTGGCAGGGCGGACGATTCGGGCAAATATCTTTGCCAGTTGAACTGACCCTGAAAACGACTCCGCTCGGACGGCGGGTCTGCATGCTTCCGGCAAAGGAGATTAAAAACCTTTATCAACGAACCGAAATCCTTGACGGCTTCGTCCTTGAACCGAATCAGGCCAATCCGCTCGAAAAGATGAAAGGCGGTCTCTACGACATCGAACTGGAAGTCGACCTTTCACAGGCAGCACAGTTGATCCTCAACATCCGGGGTAAGCGCTTGATCGTCGATGTCTCCAAAGACGGACTGACACTGAGAAGAGAAATGAAGATTCCCGGAACAAAGAAACTCGTGCTCAGGGTTGTGGTCGACAACACCTCGCAGGATGTCTTCTTCGGCGAACACGGGCTTTTTTACTCACCCCGCATGGCCAAACCCAGCGAGGACAAGTCACTCGGTATCGAGGTTAAGGGCGGCAGCGTCACCTTCAGCAAACTCCGAATCCATCAATTGAAATCCATTTGGTAAAACACGATGAACACACAAAGACATTAGAAATTGTCATTCGAAAGAAATTCACAATATGACTAAATTTAACGAGAATAAGCCAAGCCGAAGAGACTTTTTAGCAATCACCTCCATAGGTGCCGCCTCGCTTGCGACGGGAGGCTTTTCTAGCGCTGCCCATGCCGCAGGAGGCAAGCCGCTAGAGGGGATCAACGCCGCAAGCAGCCCTACGGAAACGAAGCTAGAGTTGCTCTTTCTGGGGACGGGTGCGGCGAATTGGCCAAAGAAGTACCCACCTTTGAATCAGAAACTTTCAAGAGGTCAGACGCGAGGCACGTCGTCGATGCTGATCAATGGACGGATCCTGATTGATTGTGGTTATACAGTGCTGGATGTCATGAAACGGTACGATGTGAACCCCGCAGCCATTACCGATATTCTGCTGACGCATACACACGCGGATCACTTGCACGAAGCCTCTATTCTGAAAATCGCGAATTCAAGGGATGCCGATCTTGGACCTTTGAAATTCTGGGGAGACCCGGAAGCACTGAAAAAGGTGCCAGACTCAGATCGCATTGAGAAGCGTCCTGTTGTGATAGGGCAAACCTTCAGCATTGACGGACTCGGAATCACCGGGCTTGAGTCCAATCACCATGTAGCTGACTCGAAAGAACAATGCATGATCTACCTGATTGAGGGGGCTACGAGGAGTGTTCTCTACGCGACAGACGGTTCCTGGCTACTGGCAAACACATGGAACACTCTCCGTAAAAAGCGACTCGATGCCGTCATCTGGGATGCCACGTGCGGCGAGGGAGCGGGAGACCCTCGAATTTTCAGCCATAACGACATGAGCATGATTCGCCACATGAACCATTCCCTTGTGAAAGGAAAGGTACTGAAACCGGATGCAAAAATCATTCTCACCCATATCGCACGAAAACTGCAACCGCCCCATGCAGAGATGGAGAAAACGCTCCTACCGGAAGGTCTTATCCCTGCCTATGACGGTATGTCCGTCGTGCTGACCTAAACAGACTGAGCAAAATAGAGAGACCAATTAGACATGATCAAAAATAATATTCGTCAGATGACTCTTACAGCACTGCTGTTCACCATTGGAACCGCCTGCTCCCTCTACGGAACAGAGTACCATGTATCGCCAAACGGCCTCGACTCGAACCAGGGGTTCCCATCAGAACCTTTGCTGACGATTCAAGCCGCGGCTGACAAGGCGCAGCCGGGCGATACGGTTACGGTGCATGCAGGCATTTACCGCGAGCGGGTCAATCCACCACGTGGCGGCACATCCGATGCCCAACGCATTACCTACCGGGCAGCCGACGGGGAAGACGTCATCATCAAGGGATCTGAAGTCGTCACCGGCTGGACCCAGGCCGGCAACGATGTGTGGCAGGTGGTCCTGCCGAACAGCTTCTTCGGCGACTTCAATCCCTTCGGCGATCCGATCCAGGGGCACTGGTTCGACGGTAAGGGGCGCAAGCACCATTCCGGCGCCGTCTACCTGAACGGCCATTGGCTGGCCGAAGCGGAAACAAAGGAAGCGCTGTTTAAGACGCAAAAGAGCAGCAAGGATCGGGGATATCTCTTTAATGTAGCTTGGATGCAGACGGTCGGTGCTGACACACAACAGTTTCCCGCCACGGCCATGCTTGAGCAGACGGGTGTGCAACAGGCACCGTCCGACGAAGGAGGGGAGTGCATCGGCTTCATCGATGAGGGAGACTGGGCGAGCTACGAAATCGATTTCGGTGTGAGTAGCGAGCACATGCAATTCAGGGTGGCCTCGGAAGAGAAAGGCGGAATCATCGAAGTACGCCTTGATTCACCCGACGGTAAGCTACTGGCCACCTGCGCAGTGCCCAGTACGCGTGGTTGGCAAAAATGGCGGACCGTCAAAACCGTGATCGAACCCAGCTCCGGCAAACAAAAAGTCTGCCTCGTGTTTAAGGCGAAAGAGAAAAAAAACCGCGACACCCCCAAATGGTTCGCGAGGGTGGATCAATCAAATACAACCATCTGGGCGCAGTTCAAGGGGGTCGATCCCAACCAGGAACTGACTGAAGTCAATGCGCGGCAGACGGTCTTCTACCCGGAAAAGCCGGGTTTGCACTACATTACCCTGCGCGGATTTACCCTCGAGCATGCTGCAACACCCTGGTCGCCGCCCACCACCGAGCAGATCGGCTTGGTCGGCACGCATTGGTCGAAAGGCTGGATCATCGAAAACAACACGATCCGCTATTCCGTCTGCACCGGGGTCACTCTTGGGAAATACAACGATCCGAAAGATGTATCGGCTAAAGATACGGCTGATGCCTACAACAATACCATCGAGTGGGCCGTGAAGCAGGGTTGGACCAAAGAGACGGTCGGTAGCCACCTCGTCCGCAACAACCACATCTCCCACTGCGAACAGGCGGGGATCGTCGGCAGCCTCGGTGCCATTTTTAGCACGGTTACGGGAAACGTGATTCACGATATCAATCAACGGGGGGCCTTCGGCGGGGCTGAAATTGCGGGTGTCAAGTTCCACGCACCCATCGACAGCGTCATCAGCAACAACCATATCTACCGCTGCCACGGCACCGGCGGTGGAATCTGGCTCGACTGGATGTCGCAGGGCACACGCGTTTCAGGCAACCTGCTGCACGACAACTCGACCGACTTCTTTTTCGAGGTCAACCACGGTCCTCTTATGGTGGACAATAACATTTTTCTGTCCAATAAACCCCTGCGGGACTGGTCGCAGGGCACCGCATTTTCTCACAACCTGATAGCCGGAACGATTGTGCCCATAGCACAAGCCCGAACCACCCCGGTACACCAACCGCATTCTACGCAGATCGTTGGACTGCGTAATATCGACAGCGGCGACAACCGGTTCTTCAACAACGTTTTCTTGAACGGGAGTGACCTGAAGCGCTACCAGCCGTTCAGCGCGCCTACTGCCATGCAAGGTAACGTGTTTACCCGGTCCAAGGCCCGCCTAGTTAGCAAGGCCGATGGGATATACCTCGATCTGGAACTGGGTGAATCACCGGCGGGAGAAGCTCCCCTGGTGACCAGCGAGTTGCTTGGTCTTGCGAAGGTTCCCAACCAACGCTTCGAACAAGCGAATGGCGCCGCCTACCGACTCGACACCGACTATTTCGGCCATCAGCGGAATGTAGAGAATCCTGCCCCCGGCCCATTTGCGGCCACAGACGGCAAGGAAATCCAGCTCAAGGTGTGGCCCAAGAAGGAACTAAAGGAAGAATGCAGAATCAGGTTGCCGTCAGGCCGATTGAATATCCTGACGATTATCTGCGACGACTTGAATGACTCGATTGAGGGCATGGGCGGGCACCCGCAGGCGAAGACCCCGAACATTGATCGCCTGATGAAGCGCGGGGTTCGTTTTACCAATGCGGCGGCGAATGTTCCGCTTTGCGGCCCGTCGCGCGCCAGCATGTGGAGCGGCCTTAGTCCGCTGACGACCGGATATTACGGCGCGGATCAGCAGGAAAACAGCTGGCATCGCAATCCAGTGATTAAACAGTCGGTTTCGCTGTTCGAACTGTTTGTTCGCAATGGTTACCGCAATTATGCCACCGGCAAAATCTATCACAACGGCCACGAAGTGCTGTCCATATATAAAAACGACGATGGATTTCCGGGGTATGGAACTTTGCCGAATTTCGGGCCGATTCCGAATGATGGAAATCCGAAGCACAAGCGCAATGGTGTACTGCCGCCGTGGATGCCTGAAAAACTTCGCAAAGAAGGTGGCTGGCATGACGGGTTTGGACCGATCCAGGATTTGAAACAATACGGATCTCAATACGAGTGGACCCTGTTCTCCAGTGGTAGGCCCTGGAAGTTTCGCAATGGAGAGGACCGCGATCCGTTGCCGGATGAGAACCACGCCGCTGAGATGGTTGACTTTCTCGGCAAAACGCACGACAGGCCGTTTATTGCCACGGTCGGTTTTGTCCGCCCGCATTCGCCATGGTATGCGCCGCAGAAATATTTTGACCTGTTCCCGCTCGAAGAGGTCGAACTGACGCCGATTCTGCCGTTCGATGCGGAAGATTGTTCAAAAATTCTGACGCAGGAGCATGATATCGCTGAAGCGTGGGGCTGGGATGCGTATCAGAAGATTATGGAGAACGGTGGCGACGAACAGCTGCGAAAGTGGACCCAGGCCTATCTCGCCTGTGTGGCGTTTGCCGACGATCAGATTGGTAAAGTGCTCGACGCGCTCGACGCCAGCCCGTATGCGGATAACACGCT
>DJBY01000016.1:8074-9140 GCA_002430605.1 Opitutia bacterium UBA5964
GCCGCTTCATAAGCTGGACGGACATTCGCTTCGTCCACTGCTCGAAAAACCGGGGGCCGGCGAGTGGACCGGACCGCTGGTCAGTTTAACCGCTATTGGGTCCAAGGTTCCGGTTAAAAAGAATACGCCTGCCCCGGCGAAAGATCAGCACTTCAGTATTCGTTCCGAGCGCTACCGCTATATACGCTGTCGCAATGGCGAAGAGGAGCTCTATGACCACCGAAATGATCCGAATGAGTGGGAAAACCTGGCGAAACATCGGGAGTATGTGACGGTTTTGGAGACGATGCGCACCCGATTGAATAAGGCCCTGAAAAATAAGGAGGAAAGACTATGAACATATCACGACTCACATTCTCTGGGGTAATCGCATTCTGCTGTACCAGCGTACTTTTACCCAACGACTCAAATGCTGGTGAGCGCGAAAGCTCTGCAGACCGCGGCAAGCCAAACATTGTGATCGTCCTCACCGATGACCTGGGGTACGGCGATGTCTCGTTTCTGAACCCCGAATCGAAGGTGCAGACTCCGCACATGGATGCGCTGGCTAGGGCAGGCATCTGGGCCACGGATGCGCATGCACCCAGTACGGTCTGCAGCCCCAGCCGGTATGCGATGCTAACAGGGCGTTACGCCTGGCGCGGTAAATTGCGGGTAGGACGTTTGGATCCGTGGGAAGAATCAGCGATTGAAAAAGATATCGTCACGCTGCCAAAGATGCTGAAAACCAGCGGGTATACCACAGCCTGCGTCGGCAAGTGGCACCTCGGCTTCGACTGGCCGTGGAAGGGCGGCGAAAAACCGCCGGTTTCGGTCATCGGAAATGGAACCAGCAAGGCGACTTGTGATCTGTTTGACTGGTCCCAACCCATTACAGGCGGGCCGCTGGGGGCCGGATTTGACACCTATTTTGGCGACGATGTGCCGAACTTTCCGCCTTATGCCTTCATTGAAAATGACCGCCTGACCTGTGATCCGGTTGACGTGAACGTCCGGGCTTTGATGAAGCAGCAAGTGATGGCGGGCGGGTATATTCACGGTGGGGGTCCCGGCGAAAAAGGCTGGC
>DJBY01000065.1:0-22325 GCA_002430605.1 Opitutia bacterium UBA5964
GGGTCTTCGGATTTCATCCGCTCGAGCACGTTGATTGCGGTGTCGGCATAATCGAGTGCGGTGGCGCTGTTGAGTTTATCGAGCTCGGAGTGCTTGATCTCACCATTGCGGATCATGACCTTCGCATCGTGCTCGATCTCGGCATTACTACCGCCCGGCGCGCCAAACTCGCCCTTGCCCTTGCCGCTGCTACGGCCACCACCGCCGCCTTCGCCCTCACTGGAGCTACGCTCAGTCTTGCCGCGGGGTTCGCGTTCGATACCGGTGGGATACTGCTTGCCGTCTTTGCCAGTGACACTCTGTTGCGGCTCAATGCGCTCCAGCTTCTCCATGGCGGTACGATTGCGGCGCACCAGATCACCCGACACGCGACACAGTTCGGCAATCACACTGTTGGACATGTTCGGCCACTCTTCTAAAGCAATTTCGACTGCATTGCGCTTATCCGCATTGGAACGATAGATACCATTGGTCGAATTCGCACCGAGTGCATGGCGTAGCGCATCCGTGCGCGAACCTTCATGCACCTCTGCAGAGATCGATTCGGTCTGATTGCGCTGCGCAGCAAGGAAGCGGTGAAAGCCGTCAGCGAGCCAGTATTTGGCACCGTCATAAAATACGGTGATCGGCGGAAATACCGCGCCAACAGACATTTCGTCAGCGTAGCTATTAATCGCATCATCATTGGTCTCAACACGTGTTTGTGTGCCGCCATAAATGTCTACATCATTGAGAGTCAGATCTTTAGTTTGCATAAATAAAAAGCGGCAATTTGTGGGCACTCCCCTCCCAGTTGACAAGTGAGAATACGACCAAGGACTGAATTATATCTATAAGGTGTAGCCGAGTCGCTCAAATGAGGCATTCGTTTTTTCGCTGAAAATACGGCAACAGCACCCAGGGGCATAATAAAGCTCCGTCAATACAACCCTTAAACCATGGATGGACACAGATGCACACGGATTAAGATGACTACAGCATTACCGACAGAACTGTTCAGCATCCGCGTGAATCTGTGTCCATCTGTGGTTAAATCAATGATGAGACCAAATACTATATGAGGCCACGATAACACTGCTCCCCGATCTTACGATCGAGGCCACGGTGGCGCTGCGCTCAGCACTCTTCAAGTGTTACATGCGCACTACCTGATGAAAACTACAGAGTTAGTCAGCGGCAGATACAAAATCAGGCGTCCGGTTAAAGACGCCTGATGCATTGAAATGTATTTGAGTGAATTAGATGCTCAAGCCGAGCTGACCAAAGGCCATCTCACGCTCGTCGAGCAATTCCTGATTCGAAGCAGCAATCTTCTCTTTTGCATAGTCAGTTAGGCTCAGGCCTTCGACCACACGCCATTTACCAACCGCATCGACCTTGATTGGTAGCGAAGTAATGATGCCCGCTGGCGTGCCATATTCGCCACTGGAGATGACACAGACACTATGGAAGTCGCCACGAGTCGGTGTATTCAAGTCACGCACGGTATCGACGATTGCATTTGCGGCGGAAGCGGCAGACGACGCGCCACGTGCATCAATGATCGCCTTACCACGCTGACCAACGGTCGGCACGAATGTATCCTTGAGCCACGCTTCGTCGTTGATGACGTCGGTTGCTTTTTGACGGCCGATCTTGGTGTTATAGAAATCAGGGAACATCGTAGGGCTATGATTACCCCAAACGCAGAGTTCGGAAACTTCGTCCACTGCAACGCCAGCCTTCTGAGCGAGCTGAGTCTTAGCACGATTCTCGTCGAGACGAGTCATTGCGAAGAACTGCTCATTAGGAATGCTAGGTGCACTCTTCATCGCGATCAGGCAGTTGGTGTTACATGGGTTACCGACGACGACGACGCGCACACTCGGCTTTGCGTTGTCATTGATTGCCCGCCCTTGGCCGACGAATACCTTACCGTTGATGCCGAGCAAGTCAGCACGTTCCATACCTTGCTTGCGTGGCACAGAACCGACGAGCAATGCCCAATCGATATCCTTAAAGCCAACACTCAAGTCCGAAGTCTGAACGATTTCAGTGAGCAGTGGGAAAGCGCAGTCATCGAGCTCCATAGCGACCCCCTTAAGGGCGCCCATACCAGGCTCGATTTCAACTAAATTCAGAGCAACCGGTTGATCGGGACCAAACATGGCACCAGAAGCGATACGGAAAAGAAGTGCGTAACCAATGTTACCAGCAGCACCTGTGACTGCGACGCGGATAGGATTTTTCTTCATAAAATAAGTTTCTCAGTATTCTGTTGTTTAGTTTTCTGTTACCTAGCTTTCTGTTTAAAAAAGAAAATTAAATAGCGGATGAATTGTTCAAGTAGTTAATGAAACCGCCGACTAGGCGTTCAGTTTCTTCGGATTTCCCATAGCGGTCATCGAATGTAGTTTGATCGATATATTCAGCATCAAGTAAATTATATAACTGTGAGCGAAACTCACAGGCAGAACCTTTCGCAATTCGAAGAAAATATACGAATTGCTTGTTACCCTCTCGGCCGAAACCTTCAGCAATATTTGACTGTATCGATACAGCACAGCGACGTATTTGATCACGAAGGCCGAAGTCCGTGGCTAAATCGCCTTGCTTAAAAAGACGATAAATAGCTGCCGATACTTCCCTAGCTTTCTGCCAAGCCTGTATATCTTCAAACTTTTTAATTGTCGCCATTACACGTCAATGAACTGAAAACTAGCATACAGAAAACGGAAGAACTGAAATTCGTTTAGCTCAGTTTCTTCACAATCATATCAGTGATCTTCTGCACAAGAGCTTCGTCGACCTCGCCTGTTGGAATGTCGCAACCGCAATCAGCACTTGGCTGAGCTTTGGTGCGCACGGTGTATGCTGCAGCGTCGCAAAGTTCACACTCCTTGAGTTCGTCGAGGCGGTGATCAGGCATGCCGAGCTTCTTACGAATTTCGATCAGTTCCTTGAGCTTGTCTGGACCATACTGCTTTGGACCACCGATTTGCATGGTGATTGTCACCGTGTGGCAAAATGCATCTGTGTTTTCCATCTTCCAGTAAGCGTCTTCGACGTCTTTACCCCAGCAGATCACACCGTGATTTTGCATCAGGATGGACTGGTGCTTCTTAGCAAGCTTAGCGACTTCGCTCGCGTTCTCTGGAGAACCTGGAGTCTGGTAAGAAGCGAAACCGATTTCACCGAGGAACACTTCTGGCTCAGGGATTAGGCAAGAAGGCGGAGTGACACCTGCCACGGCAAAAGCTGTAGCGTAGATTGGGTGGGCATGCACGCAAGACTTTGCATTTGGCTCACTCTTCATGATCGCCAAGTGAGTGTTCACTTCGGATGTGCGAGGACGTGTGCCTGCGACTTGGTTACCATCGAGATCTACCATGCAGATGTCGTCCGGAGTCATGAAGCCTTTGGAGATGAGAGTCGGCGTGCAAAGCACGAGGTTATCACCGACGCGGACAGTGATGTTACCACCATTGCCATCGACATAACCTTTGTTCCAAATACGCTCACCGATGCCGCAGATGCGCCCTTTGAGTGCCTGTACCGCTGGCGAGTAGAAAAATGCTTCGAGCTCTGCAGCTGTCTTTGGGTCACCACCAGGAGTCCATTCAAATACTGCATTTGGCAACACCGGGCTGTGAATACGTGGGCTGTTACCAGCGACTGCTGGAGCACTCGTGGCGCCAGGCGTTACCTTGTGCTTGCGAAGAATGTCGCGAGCCATAGGCGTGAGCTTTGCGTTGGCAGGAACGGTCGACAGGCACTGGCCTTGTGCGATCATTGCTTCGAGATCTTTCGCTGTATATAGTTTGCTCATAATAGTTTTTGTTAGTTTTTTTTTGAAAGTGTCAGACAGAAGGCTGTGATTATGATTCTGCCAGTGGTGTAAATTTATAAGTATCGAGAAGTGCGACGGTGATCGCGTCCAATGGAATTGGTCTATCAAAAGGCTGCATTGCTTCGGCACCTTCGACATAAAGAACAGCGTCCCCTACTCCTGCACCGAGATCGTCGTATGCGACCAATGACCAGGCACTGGAAACATCACTGTCATTCTTACCTGTCAGCTCATCTTCGCCCATCGGCGAAATGACAACCCAACGGCCACCGCTAAAACTAGGGTCGCGCACACCAAGGGTGACAGTTCCAATGACTTTTCCAGGTTTCATCGCTTAATCTATGATCCCCATGATTTGGTTACGAATCGGCGAGTGATCGTCGTGCACAGTGCCTTGCGTCCAAGAACCGTCGGTAGTGATGAAAACACGCGCATGAATGCCAGCACCCATCGGATCAACCGCAGCAAATGGAGCACCCGCGCTCGCGCCATTCTCATCGATCGGTGTGCAAAGCACAATCGTGCGACCGATGAGACTGGGATGACCGATGCTGGTTACAGCATGGCCGTCTACGCGTGCGAGGATCATTTGTTCAGAAATGTGAGGGCTGAGAAACGAGACGAACTATCGAACGATGTTCAGGTTATTCACCAAGGTACAACGACGGTAGCGAGTAAAGGTGCGTGGCGTCGTGATGCCCTCACCGGTGGTGGTTGCGATGGAGAAGCTGATAAAGCCTTCACCCCCCAGACCCAGACCGGCCAAACAAGGACCGTTCTTGACGAAAATCGTAGTGTCCATCGCCTGCCCCATCTCAGTCATGCGTGCGACGTTCATAGTGTGGATCATTGCGGAGTGCTTGTCGCCATGCTCGGATTGCTTAGCAATGCTGAGGCCTTGGCTAAAGTCATTGGCGCGGACGATTGGCAGCAACGGCATCATTTGTTCTTCTTGAACGAATGGATCGTTGGCATCGGTTTCAGCGATGAGCATCTCAACGCTGGCATCGATGTTGAGCCCAGCGATACGTGCGAGTGCATCCGGATTTGCACCGACCCACTTACGGTTCAGCACCGCAGAGCCACAGCCTACGCCGTTTTTAAAGTCGAAGACTTCGCTTTTGATCGCGGCGAGTTGCTGCGCATTCAACAGCACTGCACCTTGACGCTGCATGGCTGCAAGCGTCTTCTGATACGAGTCACCGACTGCGATGATTTGTTTCTCACCGATGCAGAGCAAGTTGTTATCAAACCCACCACCAGCGATGATATCGCGAGCGACACGGTCGAAATCGAGCTGATTACAATCGTCGACAAGCACTGGAGGATTACCAGGACCCGCGCAAATAGCACGCTTGCCAGTTTTCATTGCGGCGTCGACCACGCCTGGGCCGCCAGTGATGCAAAGCAGGTTGACATCATCCGCAGCACACAGTGCATTGAAAGAATCGAGTGAAGGCTTTTCGATGGTGCAGAGCAGGTTCGTGATACCTGTTACAGCTTTGATTGCTTCATTAAACTCGTCGATTGCGAGTGCCGCCACCGCAGCACCGCCAGGGTGTGGATTGAATACAATCGAGTTACCCGCAGCAACCATGTTGACGATATTACCAGCAATCGTCGGCACTGAGTGCGTCAATGGAGTGATCGCAACAATGACGCCCCAAGGAGCAGCTTCGTCCATAGTGATACCGAAATCACCACTCATGCCTTGTGGCGTGAGGTATTCTGGCCCGAGCACATTTTTGACGCCCTGAAGCTTGGCAGGTTTGTGCGCAAGACGACCGATTTTGGTTTCATTAAACTCGATTTGCCCCCAACGCTCAGCGTTGTCGACACACATTTTCTTAACGAGCTCGACGATCTTGATACGAGCGGCCCAGCCTTTTTGCTGGAGTTGCTCGAAACCGCTACGCGCTGCAGCCACCGCTCGCTCGGGGTCATCGAAGACACCGTGCTTACCGGGGCGAGTTTGTAGTGACGGCATCGCGAACGTGCCTTTGGATTGCATTTGGGCGAGTACTTCACTCACCACATTGCGTATCACTGCTTCATTCAATTGACTCATGTAAAAATCTTGGTTGTTTAAGCTTTAACTGTTCTTCGCCTCGTAGGTCTTCTTGCCTAGGATGCTCACGGTATCGACGAGGCCGACCACTGCGGCATCCACTGGCAGTGCTTTGAGACCTGCGGCCTGACGAGCAGAACTCCCTTGGGCAAACATCACGAGTTCGCCCTCTCCGGCGCCCAGCGTATCAATCACGACAATAGTATTAGTGCCTGGCTTGAATTTGCTGGGATCTTCAGGATCGACCAACATCGGACGAACCATGAGGAGCTTTCGGCCCCGCATGCTCTCGTCCTTCTTCGTCGAAACGACGGACCCTATGACTGTTCCCAGATACATCGGATTTACTTGGTTGCGCGTTGGGCAGAAGCCTTGAGTGCAGGAACAATTTTTTCTACATCATCGTGTGGACGAGCGATAGTGTGAGCGCTCACCACTTCACCGTAACGGCCAGCGGTTTCTGCTCCAGTTTCGATTGCAGCGTTCACTGCAGCAACATCGCCGGTAATGACGACACTGACAAGTGCACTACCGACACCCTTCATCGGGCCAGTAAGTTCGACGTTTGCTGATTTCAACATTGCGTCTGTGCCTAGGACAAGAGCGACAAGGCCCTTAGTTTCGAGTATTCCGATTGCTTGTTTAGCCATAATATTATGTGGGTTGGTTTGAATTAATTGTTACGTATTAGAAAATTTTAGCTCGCTTGAATATTGCGATATACTTCGCGAGCGATGACGAGTTCTTCGTTAGCCGGGATGACGACGACTTTAATAGTCGAGTCGTCGGCACTGATGACACCTTCCGCTCCGCGAATCACCTTCGCATTACGTTCAGAGTCGATTTTAACGCCGAGACCTTCGAGGCCGGCGCACACTGCCGCACGAAGCACGGGATCGTTTTCGCCCATGCCTGCGGTAAATGAAATCACTTCGGCGCCGCCCATCTTAAAGAAGAAAGAGCCTGCCCAGTGACGGATGCTATCGGTGAGCACATCAATCGCGAGTTGAGCATTCGCATTACCTGCGGCTGCTGCTTGGTCGATATCACGTGCATCGTTACTGACTTGAGACAGTCCCAGTAGGCCACTCTCTTTGTTGAGCTGACGTTCAGCTTCCTCTACGGAAAGGCCGAGCATTTTACTCACATAAGGAATCACCATCGAGTCGAGATCACCAACGCGGTTGTTTTGCGGCAAACCACTCTGAGGACTGAACCCCATACTGGAACCGATCGCAACACCGTTGTTAATACCGACGACCGAACTGCTACCACCTAGGTGGCAAGAAATCACTCGCACAGGATCACCGTTGTATTCGCCCGGGCCGTCAACATAGAGACGACGAGCACGTTCCGCCACGACCTCATTGCCAAGCAGCTCAGCAGAGCGTTCGGCGATGAATTTGTGGCTGGCACCGTGGAAGCCATAGCGACGAATACCTAGATCACGCCACGTTTGTGGGATGGCGTATGTCGAGGATGCATCACTAGTCCACTGGAAGAATGCAGTCTCAAAGAGAGCGACACGCTTTACAGTGGGAAGCTTTTCGGAGAAGCAGCGAATACCTTCGGAATAGGCTGGGTTGTGAGCGGGAGCAACCTCCTTGAAGCCGTCGAGGGCTTCAAGGACGCGCTCATCCGCGGCAACACAACCACTTAGATCTTTTCCGAGGACGGTTTTAAAACCGACTGCGTCAAGATCTTCACCGGACTGAAGATGACCTTCGCCGACCAAAGTCTCGAGCATTTGCTCAATACACGGGGTGTATTCAGTCACGCGCTCAAAGCCTCCAGTAGCCAATAGATTAGCAACAGTATCGCTCATCTCAAAAAGACGATACTTAAAGGAGGTGGAACCGAGATTGGCGATTAGGATCTTCATAAGAGAGTTTTTAAGTTCTCGGTTGGACGGTTCCCAGTTAAATAAACCGAAAACTGACAAACCGAAAACTGCTAAACCGAATTAACCAATCCAGCTACCGAGCTTAGAGAGGTCGTCGTGTGGACGAGGAATTACCTGAACGGCAACGACTTCGCCGATAGCGCCAGCAGCGTCAGCGCCAGCTTCCACCGCAGCTTTAACAGCAGCGACATCGCCAGTGAAGAAAGCAGTCACAAGACCACTTCCGATTTTTTCCCAGCCAGTCAATGTAACGTCAGCTGATTTTAGTGCGGCATCGGATGCTTCCATGAGGCATACGAAGCCCTTGCATTCGATCATTCCTATTGCTTGTTTAGCCATAATATTTGTTTCCCTAAGGGTTATACTTGAAAGTATTTAAGAAGGTCGTCGTGTGGACGAGCGATAACGTGCGATGCAACCAACTCGCCTGCGCGATTTGCTGCTTCCGCACCAGCTTCGACGGCTGCTTTAACGCTGCCGACATCACCTTTGACAATAACGGTCAAAAAGCCGCCGCCAATGGAGATTTGCTTTACAAGGCTAACTGACGCGGCCTTCGCCATTGCGTCACTTGCTTCGATTGAGCCAGTGAGGCCCTTTGTTTCTACCAATCCGATGGATTCACTCATGATATATTTGGTTTGTGGTTATGTGTGTTGAAATGAGAGTTGTTTATTTGATCAGCTCACAGGGAGTCTGATCCGAAAAGCCACATGCGTTGCCCTCGTCTGTGTCGATATGAACTTCGAGCTTAAAGGCAGGGTCTACACGAACAAAGATCTGATCGAAAGTAACGCCAATGTCGCCACCGACGCGGAGTTTCATGTACGATTTGTTTTCGACGCCGTAATAGGCAGCATCTGCAGGCGCCATGTGCACGTGCGGGGCAGCGCGAATCACACCTTTGTCCATCTCAAGGAAACCAGCAGGCCCCATCAGCATGCAACCTGGTGTGCCCTCGATGTCGCCCGAGTTGCGGATTGGAATCTTAAAACCAAGCGAGATCGCATCGGTATAAGCGAGCTCGACCTGATCGAAATCACGGCAAGGACCAAGAATGCGGAGATTCGAAATCACCCGACTACGCGGCCCGATCATCGTGACCGATTCCTTGGCAGCAAATTGACCATCCATGTAGAGATCTTTCATTGGGGTCAACTGGTGGCCTTTACCAAAAAGCAGTTCGACCGAAGCTTGAGAAAGATGACAATGGCGCGCACTGATATTAACGACCAATGGGTTAGGACCCGCGGAGGCCGACCTCGACACGCTAGCTGTAACGGTATTTCTCCGCAGGCTAGCGCGAACGAGTTGCTCTACCTGGCTACGATTTAAAAGTTGATGACTCATGTTGAAATGATTGGAGAAATGTTGGAATTCACAATAAACCCAAATAAATCCACATAAGTCAACATATATCTTGCAACAACAAAGAAATAACCAAATAAACATAACATAACCCGCTATGCTAGCACAAGAACGTCATCTACAAATCCTACAACTCCTTGAAGAACAAGGAACTGTACGTACCGTCGACCTTGCGGAACAGTTTCAATGTACCGACGAAACGATTCGACGCGATTTGCAGATTCTCTCCGACAATAATCAGCTCGCACGTGTGCATGGTGGCGCTAGCAGTCTCAATGGCCGCCCTCTGCTGCAATCTTTCACCGAACGCCGTGCGCTCAACGTCGACCAGAAGCAAGCCATCGCCAAAGCGGCGCTGGAATTAATTACTCCAGGACAAACCTACGCGTTTGATAGTAGTACGACTGCCTTTGCACTGGTATCGGCACTGCCCGATCTGCCTTACCGAGTCGTCACCAACGCCTTCGCCGTGCTCGAGCATATCGCACAAATGGGGAATGTGGAGCTCATCTCCACCGGCGGCCGCTACCACCCGAAGACGCAGACCTTCACCCGCAGCGATAGTTATGTGACCTTACAGCGGCACAACATCAACATTGCCTTCATTTCGTGTATCGGACTCGACATCGAACGCGGGGCGAGCGAAGGCTTCGAAGAACAGGCGGGCTTCAAAGAGATATTGGTGCAATTAGCCAAGGAGGTGGTGCTCATGGTTGATTCGAGCAAATTGAATACATGCTCCGAATACTTTTTTGCAGAGCTTAAAGATTTAACCCACATCATCACAGATAGCGGAGCCTCAGCGGAATACGTCGCAGCACTCCGAAGCCACGGATGCAAAGTGACGCTCGCGTAATAAAAACACTCTGTACTAAAGTACACTCCCCATCTAAACCCACTCGCCAATTATGAGTCAGAATAAAATATATCTCGCAATCGACCTCGGCGCAGGCAGCGGCCGCGTCCTAGCGGGCGAATTTGATGGCACTCGCATTGAACTTCACGAGCTGAACCGCTTTGATAATACACCCGTGCAACTCCCCAGCGGATGGCACTGGAACATCGCCGCGCTGTATCAGAGCATTTTGGAAGGCCTCAAGAAGGCCGCAGAGATTTACGGCAACAGCGCGATTAGCATTGGCATCGATACCTGGGGTGTGGACTACGGGCTGTTCGATAAAGACGGGCGCATGCTCGGTCTACCTTATCAGTATCGCGACAATCGCACCGATGGTATGATGGCTGCCGCCTTCGCTAAAGTGCCCAAACAAGAAATCTACGACGCCACCGGCGTACAGTTTATGTTCTTCAATTCCATCTTTCAACTCCTGTCAGATGTGGAAACCAAGAACCCCGCACTGAATCTTGCTGAAGACTTACTCTTCATGCCCGACCTGCTAGGATATTGGTTGACTGGGAACAAGACGCAGGAACGCAGCATCGCCAGCACGACTCAATTGTACAACCCTAAGCTCAAAGATTGGGACTATGCGCTGATTGAGAAACTGGGGCTACCGAAGAAACTATTTAAAACCATCAGCGACCCCGGCGACACCCTCGGCGCACTCAGTGCAGACGTAATTAGCGCCACTGGCCTCAGCCACACAAAGGTCATCACCGTCGCCGGACACGATACCGCCAGCGCCGTAGCAGCGGTGCCGAGCCAAGCCAAGACACCTGCCTTTCTCAGCAGCGGCACTTGGTCACTGATGGGATTGGAGCTGCAACAGCCGATTATTAATGAGCAATCCTTTGCCGACGCTTTCACCAATGAAATCGGCATCAACGGCACTGTGCGTTTCCTTAAAAATATCTGCGGACTATGGCTCATTCAAGAATCGAAGCGCTTCTGGCTGGCTGAAGGCCAAGACGTGGCTTACGCTAAAATGGCGGCGCTTGCCAGCGAGGCCGAGCCGTTCCGCTCACTGATCAACCCAGACGATCCGCGCTTCATTGAGTCAGGTCGTATGCCAGAAAAAATTCAAGAATTCTGCCGTGAAACCGGCCAACTGGTGCCAGAATCGAAAGGCGAAATCATTCGCTGCATCTACGAAAGCCTCGCGCTACGTTACAATCAAGTGTGGCACAGCCTCATGCAGTATGTCGACGAAGCACCGACCACACTGCACATTGTCGGCGGCGGGTGTCAGGACAATCTTCTCAATCAATTCGCAGCCAATGCGATTGGAGTTAAAGTCGCGGCCTGCCCAGTCGAAGCCACTGGCCTAGGCAATATAATGGTGCAAATGCTCGCTGACGGTGCCATCGCCGACGTCACTGAAGGTCGCGCCATCGTACTCAATTCATCTCTGGTACAAACCTTCGAGCCCGCCGATCAAGTGGTCTGGGCCCAAGCGAAAGTCCAATTTTCAATGATCTGCAAATAGTACCGCTGAGTTTTATATTATGAAAAGTCCCAACCACATCGAAAATCCCGACGTCATACTGATTGGTAGCGGCATCATGTCGGCCACACTTGGCTCTATGCTCAAGGAACTGAATCCAGAGTTGCGTGTTCAGCTCTACGAAATGACTGAAGGATTCGGCAAAGAAGCATCCAATGGCTGGCACAATGCCGGCACCGGCCACGCAGGTATTTGCGAACTTAGCTACACGCCAGACCGCGGTCCTGACGGCGAAGTCGAGGTCAGCAAGGCCATCGAGATTTTCCATCAGTTCGAACATTCGAAACAATTCTGGGGGCATGCGGCCCGCACTGGTATGATTGAAAACCTCGAGGATTTCATCAATCCAGTGCCGCATATTAGCTTTGTCTACGGACAAGAACAAGTCGACTTCCTGCGCTCACGGTTCAACAACCTTAAGAAGCATCACTTCTTTGAAGAGATGACCTACACGGAAGATCGCGAAACCATTCGAGAGTGGGCACCACTCCTACTGCAGGGGCGTGATGATACACCTATCGCAGCCACAAAGATGGATCGCGGCACCGACATTAATTACGGGGCACTCTCCGCCAAGCTAATCACCTGGCTGGGCAATCAAGACGGCTGTGGCTACGCAACCAGCCACCGGATCACCGACATCACCAAGACAGGTGAGCGCTGGACTGTTGCAGTTAAAGACCTCAAGACCAAACAAACATTTACCAATACCGCTAAGTTCATCTTCATCGGTGCAGGCGGCGGCAGTCTGCCCCTTCTGCAAAAGTCTGGCATCAAAGAAAGCAAAGGCTTCGGCGGCTTCCCGATCGGCGGACAATGGCTCATTTCTGATAAGCCAGAAATCGTCGCACAGCACATGGCTAAAGTCTATGGCATGTCTCCCGGCGCGGCACCGACAATGGCGGTACCACACCTCGACACTCGTATCATCGATGGTAAGAAAGCCATCTTGTTTGGACCGTATGCGGCATGGACGACCAAGTTCCTGCACGTCGAAGGCAAATTCACCGACCTCCCCCGCTCGATTCGAACCGATAACATTGCTTCGCTAATCAAGGTTGGATTACACAACATTCCGCTGGTTCGCTACTTGATGCAACAGGGCACACAGAGCATGTCCACCCGCATGAAAGAGCTGCGGGCATTCTTCCCTGAGGCGAATCAAGCCGACTGGAAACTCATCGACGCCGGCATTCGCGTCCAAGCGATCAAGAAAGAGGACGGCGACGCTGGTATCGTCCACTTCGGTACGGAAGTACTCACCTCGGAAGATCGTTCGATATCTGCACTACTGGGAGCCTCTCCCGGCGCGTCCGTTTCAGCCAACATCATTCTTGAAATCATCAAGCGCTGTTTCGCTGACACACTCAAAACGGAAGAAGGACACAATCGCATGAAGGCCATGATTCCGTCCTTCGATGAAGACCTCCGCGTACCAGAAATGGCAGCGCGTCAACGCGAACTCAGCGAACACGCATTTAAGTCACTCAACTGTATTTAAGTGAGCTGCATCGTCGCTGATCGATCATTCATGATTAGATCGGCTTCGATGCGTTGCTGGCTTACACTCCGGATATTGCCGTTGCATACAGCACCGCAGGGAGCCGAGGCAATTGCTATCCCAGAGTGCCAAGCCAATAGCATTTGCTCCGCAGGCACTGACGACAGCGTCAATGGCGGCAGCATCTGCATATCGTGCGGGAATCTGCCGATCCAGCAGCGTCTTGCGGTGGCGTATGCGACCTTCTTCGTCGCGCAAGGCACACAGGCCCAGCCAAGGAGCAACTAATTGCGCATAGCGAAAACCGCCACTGACAAATAGTCCGAGCGCGAGTCAGTGCACCAGCAACCACTGGGCAGCTCCTCGGACAGCGAGTCAACTGCCCGAAGCCATCGGATCCGTGCGTCAGCGATGCAAGGACTGCAAACGTCAGTGTTATATCAGGTCACATTTTTTATTAAAATGTGAAGTGATATTATCGACAGACAGGCGAACCAGGGTAACCTAATAGGTAAACTCACTACTATGCCAATTTGTTACATCGGATGCGATGCGCCTACAGCGCAGCAGATTATTTCTATGCCTGAATTCTCGGGCGAAAAAGTGCTCGAAATCGAGTTCCCGATCACCGCAACCAGTCTACAAATTGACCTGCTAATTATCGGTCCGAAAATCGATAATTTGATACGCTTGGCAGCGACTATATCTGACTGGAACATTCCGCCAGCCGCACTGATCATCCTGCCCGAGGCAACCTTTGCCGAAGAAGTCGAGAGCATGTCTCACCACCCACGCGTCGGCCGTTCCATTTTCTTCTGCAAAGATACTGCAGAATCGGTGCAGCTAGGCCTGAAAGAGATCTACGATTTTCACCGCAAGCGTGCCTCGCTCGAACTCGACAATTCCCTCTCGGGTAATTTCAACCTTAACAACATCTCCCCTCGCTGGCTGTTCCAAACGATGATGGAGCACTTGGATGAGTATATCTATTTCAAAGATAACAAATCCCGATTCCTCGCGGTGAGCCGCTACCTCGTTGAGAGTTGCGGCAAGAGTGACCCGAGTGAGATCATCGGCCTAACAGATTTTGAATTATTCGATGCCGAACACGCACAAGACTCCTATGATGATGAGCGTAAGATCGCGACAGGTGAACTAACGGAACTGAACAAAGAAGAGCATATTTTAAAGGAAGGCAAACACGCTTGGGTCGCCTCGCGCAAACTCCCCTTATATACTCGTTCCAACTATCTAGCCGGCTCTTTTGGCCTATCACGCGACATCACAAAGCAAAAGGAGCTAAATCAAGAGCTGGAGAAAAACCACGAGCGAATGGAAGCCGAGCTCCTGTTAGCCCGCAAGCTACAGTGCGCACTGATCCAGGACAGCGTGCCCACTTTTTTAAATTCCACAGGGGGCACAGCACTCCAAATTGCCACCGAATACATCCCATCCTTTCATCTCAGTGGCGACTTCTTCTCGGTCAAAAAAACCACTAGCGGCGGTGCCGCAATATTGATAGCCGATGTCATGGGGCACGGCGTGCGGGCTGCCATGGTCACCGCAATGATTCAGATCGCAGTGAATGAACTGCAGGCGTATGCCGAGCAACCAGCAGAATTTATGATGCGGCTGAACTCGATGATGTACGAATCAATGCACGCGTCCGGACAAACTATTTTTGCCACCGCGAGTTACTGCTACCTCGACCTCGAAAGCAGACAGTTAAGTTACATTCAAGCAGGGGCAAGGCATGGCATTTATACGCCAGCAGACTCATCGCAGCACTCGCGCATTTTTGACGGCACACAAATCGGCCCCGCACTGGGTCTCCTCCCTGAAGTCAAATATGCCGAGGATTACATCCAGCTAAACCACCAAGACGAAATCATTCTATATACCGATGGTGTGATTGAGGCAGCGATGAACGATGAAGAATATAGCGAGGCACGATTACTCAGTTTTTTGGAAACACACCGGAACGACGATCTGCCCCAAATGATCAATCGCTTAATCGAGTCCGTCCAAAGTTTCACAGATCATAAGGGCATGGATGATGACGTCTGCCTGATCGGACTACGTGTGCAATAAGCCAACTGCCAATAGCTCATAGTCTATCACTGCGAGGCTGCGATTTTGGCGTAGCACACGGTCATCCTTAGCCGCCTGCTGCTACTTGTTCTTGCTGCAGTGTTCTGAATTGGGATACTTATCCAGCGCAACTGCCGCGGACACGTGGGCATCCGTTCATTCGGTCAACACACTCAAGGCTTCATCCCGAGCCACGCTTTAGTTCTCAAGGGAAGGGACGGCATTCAATTCGTTGCAGTAACTCATCGGCAGCAGAGTGATTCTGTTTAACAAAGAATCTAATATTGAAATACGAAAGATAAGCCGAACTTATCAATGCCCCCTTAGCCTTGCACTCGGATGGACTCGCACCAAGTTCATCTTAGGTTCGACATTATCTATGTCAAAAAATGGGTCGTTAAATCATTAACACACGGTAAGACCTTCTTCATTAAAAATTACAAATCAATCCACACATGGACTTTGAAAAACAACTAGGCCTAGATCCAGACACAGCGGCAGCAGTGTACGACGACCAGTCACTCCTTGAGTATGTAAACCTAAAATTGACCTCCATTGGTCAACCTGTCTTCGGCGATCTTGCGAATTCTAGCTTTTTCGGACTCAGTCAGTCCCTACTCGAGAGTTACCAAGAGAAGTCACGCCTACTAGCGGACTATCTCCCGCCCTGTGACCAGCGGATCCAAAGCTTTCTAGCCGAATACTTTTCCGATCTCGATTTATCCGAGATGCCACATTTGCCGAATAACACCCTGATCCTCGATCGTCATGGTGTTGCGCGTACCCTGTCTCTGCCAGCCAAGGGCGACCACTTCTCTTCGGACATCGTTGACTCATACCGGATTCAACAAGGTGTGCTGCACAATCCGAAGAGCGACCGCCGCACAACAAAAGGCGTCTTTCACGTCGCCGAAGGCGGATTGCCGATCCCGAATGATAAAAAAGCTGTGCCGCAACTCGCAGCTGCCCGCCTGTTTGCTAAAGCGCTCGACGCCCCTGAAAAGCTAACAGAACTGCCTTACCTTGCCAACCAAGACAATAAAGCGAAAGCATGGGTCTCACTCCTACTACGCCCCGTCGTCGTGCCTGAAGTCGATGGCTTCTGTCAGCAGAAGACCATGGAAGTGCGCTTTTTTGCACCAGGCAATCTCGTTAGTAACCTCGACTTCGTTGAATCTATCTTTGGCAACGGCGGCGATCCATTCATCGCCGATAATGATGCAGGACTGGATCCAGCCCACTGGTCTGGGCACACGGGCTGCGTAATTCTAGCACCTCACTTAATCGGCACCACCAAGAAAGAGCTCGGCCTACCAAACATCGCAGATGCCACTGCACGACAAAAGCGAGATGGCATGTGCTGGAAGGAAGCAAACGAGCTGTATAATGACGGCGGCGCTTTTAAAATCACCTGCCGTGATGTATCTGGCCAGATCGTTACTGCGATCGCAGATAACTACTTCGGCTACTGCAAAAAGGAAGTGAAAACACAGATTGGCTTCGCGGCTAACCTTCATGGCCTTGCCGAAGAAGAACACGCGGGGGGCACACTTGCCTTCACTGGTTACGATTTAGGCGAAGACTTCCAACTCAGCCAACACTATCCTCAAGTTGATCAAACGTTCGAGGGCGTGGCGGAACGCTACTCCGACCTGATCAATCTCCAGCCAACAGGGTATGCGATCGACAAAAAATTCGATAACATCATCTACATTCCTGAAGACGCTCACATTGAGCTGAATTGTCAGCGCATCACATGGGTCAAAGAAGGCACCGAGCAGTCAATCAAGCTGCTGCCAAACATCACTTACGTGCTGCCATCTGGCTATAAAGTGGAAATGATTAAACCCGCCGAAGGTCGCCGCTGGCGCCTGGTCGGCCACACCGCAGAGAGCCGCGTGTGTCACAAGCCCTCCACCGTCTCTGGTGGTGGTAAGTCTGAAATCTCTAAGTCGATTTCCGATGCAATCATTTCCGGCCCCGTGTTTGTCAGTGACTTCCAGAAGGACTTCGACCTGGCAGAAGACATAATTAACAAAGACTTTGCCGATCGCTTCAGTATCAAGATAGAAAACACCGCGCCTTCCCGCGCCATCTTGGCCAAGGATCGCTCGCTCGGGTCGGTGATTAAATTACTCACTCCTTCCAAAGCTGATTTCACAGATGAATACAACGAGTGGCTGAGAAATATCCCGCAGCACGTTAAGGAACTCGTTCTAATCATCAAGCGTTTCTATAAAGCTCACTGGGGCAGTGACTGGCGCAAGCGCTTCAATGTCGACCTAATCAACGGCGAGCCAGGTAATATCCTGCGCTACCGCGAGCAGCAAATGCTCACACAATATCTCCGTATTGGTTACACCAAGGACGGCTCGTGGCGCACCTTCGGATTGCGTAAAGATTTCATGCCTGCGACCAAGATCTCGCTCGAAGATGATATCACCGCATCGGTAGTGGCACCGACTAAGAACCTCAAGCACCTCCCTCCGCACTGGAATACACAATCTGCTAAATTCGTTCACAATTGCGAATACCGTTTCTTCCAACGTCCAGACGACGCAATCATCCGCGGCTACGACAAGCAGACCGAAATTGACCTCAGCTCGGCTGGTAGCTTCCTCAGTAACTACGAGCCGCTCGACCGTGAAGATGCGACCGAAGAGATCGAAGACACGATCCGCTTCGGTCAATATACCGAGCCGATGCAACGTATGATTCGTGAATTCCATGCCAATCCATCACCAGATTACTATTCGACCAACGCAAATCCACGATTGGTTGATGGCAAGCCAACCAAGAATCCACGCTACCTGCAAGTCCGCCCAGATCTGCGCGACCAGCGGGCGGTCTATCTGGCAGACATCAGTACGCGCCTATACCGTCGCCAAGATGCGCATTCACCACTGCTCCGCCCAGTGACATCGATCCTCCCTGGCCGACGCAACAACCCAGCGGAGCCGGAGTCTGGCGTCATGCCGCTGTGTGTGAATAGCCCAATCCACCACATGCAGCTTCCTGAGCTGTTCATGGAATTCATCGCCAGTATCACTGGCAAATCGCCCTCCACCACCGGGGCAGGCTCGGAAGGTGCGCTTACAAAGGGACCATTCAACGCGCTACTGCCGATTTACGATTTAAATAACGCGCTGGTCTCCTATTTGGCTACTGAGCAACCGGCATTCATCACCGCAGCCGGCTACGTCGGTCCGAACTACCGAGTCGACCACGATATCAGCCTGCTCGTTCCTGAGATCTGGTGCCGCATGAAGCCTCACGAAATGGATCCTAAATTCCTAATCGAGCACGGCTACCTCGAACAAGTGCAAGACTTTGAGCACAACGGCGAACGCATCCAAGCCAGCCGTACCGGCTATCGCATCACGGCCAAATTTGTCCGCATCTTCTTCGGCCGCGTCTTCAATAACCCTGAGACCGTTCTCAATCAAGAGATGCTCCAGCCTGAGCTGCAAGATATCGAAACCTTCGTTACTGGCATGAAGACCATCATTGCGGCCCATAAGGAAGCGGCGCTGAACTACTTTGCCGATGGATCGATCGAGGACGCATGCCCACCACTGAAGGCCCTACTCCATATCATGGCATACGGTGATTACCAAGGCCAGGGCCTCGATTCCGATGCCGTGCGCAGTCGCTTCACTCGTGAATCGATGCTCAATAGTGATTGGTATCAGGCCCGTCTAGAAAGCCAGCAGGAGCAAGACATCAGGTCTTGGACGGGACATGTCGACTACCTGAAGCACTTCCTCGCTAGAGAGTCTCACTCACGTGTCGCAACCCGCCTCAACATTAAAGCGAAGCTCACTGCAGCCAAACACGAACTCGCACGCGTCAGTTCGGAGCACTACACCACGACACTGGTTGGCACGCTCGGCCGTCATCCAATTAAGTAAGCAGACGGTACAAGCGTTACGCTCCACGCACAACACGGAAAAGCTCACGCAGCTTTGCAGGGTCTTTGATGCCCGCAGCAGTCTCGACGCCACTGTTGACATCGATACGACTCGCAGTCGAACGCACGAGCGCATCGAGCACGTTCGACGGCGACAGTCCACCTGCAAGCATCCACTGCGTATCCTCAAACTGCTGCTTCAGGCTCGCAAATCGCTCAAAATCACCCGTATGCCCAGTGCCGCCAGCTTGGACCTTCGAATATGTATCGAGCACAACTGTATCGGTATATTCCAACACGGATTCCGGAAAGACATCCGTCGGCGCAACTCGCGGGGCCAGCCACAAACGATCACGCCAAGCAATTTCAGACCACCGCACCAGCGTCGCCTCCGCAATCGGCAGACTTGCGTGGATTTGGAATCGATCAAAGCCGGCATCGCGATAGCGCAATAGATCATCCGGTGTCGTCTCTACATCGACGATCACACGTTGCCCAGCGGGCACACGGGCAGCTAGCTCCACCGCTCTCTCTAGGGTAATTCCCCTAGGTGATTGCGGATACACAATGAAACCGAGGAAATTTGCCCCCAACGATAACGCCAGCTCCACGTCTTCCTCACGCGTCATGCCACAAATTTTAATGTCAACAGCTTGATTCATCCGTTCCAAGCTAAGCACGTCTTTGTCTATAGGCAAATTTTATACCAGCCAAAAACGAATCAAAATTACATTCCAAATTTACATCCACTGTTAACCTGTTAGCGTTGTAGCATCAGCGCGTTCGTAGCTTTCGAAGCATTAGATAATTAATAGGCTATAGCCAACTGCTGCGAATTGCACCAATTGGTGCAACCGTATAGCAATCAAGCACCTGAGCGTTTGCAGGGCCAAAAAAAACCACATAAAAAATATGCAATAAACAGCTACTTTAACTTGCATCACAATCACGCTTATGTAATTTATTTTGCTTTCGCTGTTTAATAAACCGCGATTTTTCTCATTTTAAGTTTGAGTATTCACTCTCTCTTGATACGTTATAGTTGCTCCCATAAGCACTAAATCAAAATCAACCCCCTAATCATCATGGCACGATCAAAAGCAAATAAAGGCATCAGTCGCATCGACTCCGGTTCAACTCACGGATGGTTCGTTCGCGGCTATCGTAATGGCAAAACATACTCAAAGCTCTTCAGCGACCGTAAATCCGGCGGCAAGGGCAAGGCTCAGAATCTAGCGAAAGCATATCGCGACGAGCTCAACGAGGAACTTGAAGCTATTCCTAAAAAACCACGCCAACGTCGGATCGTTGTATCCGATTCGCGTAACACCACTGGTGAGCTCGGCGTTTCCCGCACCACCAAGATCGGCCCCAACGGCACGAAGCACGAATGCTACTCAGTGAGTTGGCGCCCAGAGCCTGGAATGCAAAAATGCACTTCTTTCTCGATCAAAAAGTATGGCGAAAAGAAATCCTTCAAAATGGCAGTCGAGCATCGCCGTAAGATGATGCGCGAAATCCACGGCCCAAGCTTTTACAAGAAGCTCGGCAAGCAAATGAAGGCTCGCGAAGCATCATAAGCTTCGGGAATTAAGTAATATACTTTTCTTAAGCACTTGACGCCCAGAGCGCAGCTTCAATGCTGCGCTCTTTCTTTTATTTACTAGGCTCATGGTGTAATGGTAGCACTAAAGTTTCTGGTTCTTTCAGTCGGGGTTCAAATCCCTGTGAGCCTGCCAAATAGTTTAAAGCCACCCTATCACGGGGTGGCTTTTTTATGTTTCACCGTCACTTTGCAGGAAAGGCATTGCCGCTGAACTTATGCTGCTGCCGTCCACACCGAGGCGGCCCCACCCTAGCGGCAGTCCAGCAGGATTAATCAACTAATGCGAAAAACGCGACTTTTATCAGATTAAGGCTTTTTGACCCCACAGTTTGGGTAGTGGCGGAATTAGAGCTGAGCCAAAATCTGCTGCCCCAGTTCGGAGAACTGAATTGTGCCGATTAGCGCACGACCCGCTTCACTCATTTTCACGGCAGTCTTCTGCACGATACTGAGTACCTTGGACTCATCATACTTCGCGATCAAATCATCGAAGCCGAGCTCTAGAAAAGTGAGGCACAGTGCATCCTCCAAGGTTTGGCAGTCGGCGTCGGCCTTCAATCTCTTTTTTAGATTCAACGACTGCACGCGCTCAATGCTCTCTGCATCGTAACCCGCCGCTGCCATCAGCATCCCTGCTCGCTTAGCATGGAAACGCTTCAAATCCTCTCGCCATTTCAAATAGCCCACACGATTCATCGGATAGTCCGACCGTGGACTCTCCCAACGACAAATATGCTGCGTCTTGGCGGCAATACGTAAGCACTCGGCCGCATCCGGTTGCAGGCGCAAGGCCCACGCCAAGTGGCGCTTGGCGTAGAGCACCTCTTTCGGATAACTCTCACCTTGATACTCAATTGAGTTCGGATCTCCTGCATTGGCTTGATCAATCAATGCAATCACCGCGGCGTATTTGGTGCTTAATTCCATATCATAAAATAGCCCAAGTGCTGCGCACACGTCAATCGCTTCGACTCAAGTAAAGCACCGCGCTCCGACGAAGCTCAATAGAGCGCAGACAATCGCATAGATGGCTGATACACTTTATCGTTCAATCAACACAGTTGCACTACAGCCCTTGCGCATTTAACGCAGTATTCCACTGCGCGATACGCTGCTGTTGCTCTCGGAAGAGTGCGTCCGTCGAGCCCAACACATCAATGCTGTTGATCGTCGCACCTTGTTGGATCGCATCGACGACTGCCTGTCCCTTCGTCACCTCACCAAAGATCGTGTGTTTTCCGTCGAGCCACGGCGTTGCATTGTGCGTAACAAAAAACTGACTGCCGTTTGTGCCGCGACCCGCATTGGCCATCGACAACAAACCTGCCCGAGTATGCCGCAGTGCTGGATGAATCTCATCCTCAAATTGATAGCCTGGCCCTCCGCGACCTGTGCCAGTCGGATCGCCTCCTTGAATCATGAAGTTAGGAATCACACGGTGAAACGTCAGACCGTCGTAGTAACCACGCTTTGCGAGATTGAGAAAGTTTGCCACGGTCACAGGCGTCTTGGTCGCAAACATTGTCGCCTCGATGTCTCCCTTAGAGGTGTGCAGCACAATATCGATGTCTCGAACACGAGCAGGTTCGGGATCGGCGACGACTGCAGCTATCACAACCTTCGCCGGTGCTACGGCGATCTCGG
>DJBY01000065.1:22504-30443 GCA_002430605.1 Opitutia bacterium UBA5964
GCTGCCGCGACCACTACCGCACTGGGCACAACCACTTCGGGTGTGGGGGTCTTGGTCGTGCTACACGCAGCGAGCAACAGAATAGGCAAAGCACATAATAGAATTGAGAGACGTGATTTAATCATGCCGTGAAGTTTCAAGATTCGATCCGCAAACTCAAGCGTTCTTGTTCTCTAATACAAAAACAGCCTCCACCAAGGGAGGCTGTTTGAATAAATCACAAGGCAACGAATCGACTAATTGCCGATTTTGATCAACTCGACATCGAAGACCAGCATACCGCCGGGCGCACCACCTTGAGGACTGTCACCATAAGCGAGCTTGCCCGGGATCCAGAAACGACGCTTTTCACCTGCGACCATTAGTTGCACACCTTCAGTCCAACCTGCAATGACTTGAAACAGACCGAAGCTGGTCGGCTCGCCACGTTGCACCGAGCTATCAAACAGCTGACCATCCAGCGTCCAGCCACTGTAATGCACAGTCACCATACTCTCCTTCGTCGGATGCTCACTACCAGTGCCAGCAGTCAATACACGTGAAGCCAATCCGCTGTTACGCACTTCAGCGGTATCAGGAATACCTGCGACATCTTCTGGCGTCTTCGGTGACTCCGGCGCTTTTTGAATTTCAAGCAGCTCAACATCAAATACCAACAGTCCGCTCGGGCGTCCGCCAGCCGCAACCTCGCCATAAGCGAGCTCAGCAGGTATCCAGAAACGGCGCTTCTCACCTGTGACCATTAGTTGCAGCCCTTCGGTCCAGCCCTTGATCACGCGATTAAGCGGAAAACTGCTAGATTGGCCACGTTGCACTGAGCTATCAAACAGCTGCCCATCGGTGGTCCAACCACTATAGTGCACCGTCACGGTATCGGCAGCCGCAGGCGACTCAGGACCAGTGCCGGTTTGGAGCACTTTCGAGGCAAGGCCTGTTGCTGTTGTTTGAGCATCCGCAGGGATGGCATTTACGTCGACTGGTGTTTCAATTTTCATGCGCCATGTATCTGCCAAATGACCATTTCGGGTCAATCGAAATCCAATCCATACTGCGTTTCAGGTTCCTTTTTGAGATACAAAGCATCAACCGCACAAGCATGCCACTCAAGTTGCTTTTTCGATCTGTCAGTATAAAATAAAAATCAGGAGGAAATAAAATGAAACGTCCACATATCACACATAATCTGACAATATCTCTCATCAGTGGAATTGCCCTAATCAGTGGCCTACTGATTGTATCATGCGCTCCAAAAGAGGACTCACCCACTGGCTTCATCTTGCCCCCAGGCGATGCAATGACAGGTCAAACAACCTTTGCCGCGCTCGGTTGCATTAATTGCCATAAAGTAGACGGCGTCTCATTTACTGGCAGTGACGAAATTCAGTCCGAGCTGATCGTCACACTCGGCGGCAAACAGCCAAGAGTTAAAACGTATGGTCAATTAGTCACAGCGATCATTCACCCGAATGCAGCTATCTTAAAAAACGATGAGCGCTATATGAACACACAAGGCGACTCGCTCATGCCAGACTACACTCAACTAATGACTGTTCAGCAAATGACGGATCTCGTCACATTCCTGCAAGAGCACTACGATATCGACGCCCCCGTGTATGCCCCCCAGGGCCTTGGCTACCCCTACTATTGAGTTCACGATTTGAGCCACGATTCCGTTTGGCTTAAAGCAGGAGCTAGTGCTGGGGCAAAGGTTCGTGCGGGTCGTGTCGCTGAGTCCCGCACCGCACAATTTCTCGATCGGTTCAGCCAGCACCAACTAAATTACCATCACCACGTTGCTGCGCTAGCCTTGCTCCTAATGATCAATCGATCGGCGCGTAAGCGCCCCGCCTTAATCAAATCAGCCGGCGAGCGATGCGAGCCAACCTCAGCGTTTCGGGCTCGATACAATGTAGCGCTTCTCGACACCTCGACAGCGTGGATATCTACGGTAAATGTCGTCCAGCTGACTCTTTAAAACACTGCTCGCCAAGGCACTGCCACTAAACGCCACGATGCGATTCTCGTAGCCTGCCTTCCGAAAAACTTTAACGTATGGAAATTGCTCGCGCAGCGTCGAGTCCGTCATCGGCGGCAAATGTCGCACCTTTCGCGGTTCGATCATATTAAAGACCAGCATGCCACCTGGCTTAACTAGCTTCGCCAAATCCTGGCACCACTCCAAATCCAGTGGCGCACAGCGCACCGCAACCGCCCCGTCCTCCCCATACAGATCGTCGATAATCATATCAAACAGCACGCGATCTGGTTCGGCAGACTCTTCTTGCACCCACTCGACGGCATCCGCTGCAACCAGTTCGCAACCTTCGGTACATTCAAAAAAACCATCTGCGATACTTAGGTGGATCGGATCCAAATCGATGCCGACAATGTGCTTAGGCTTCACCAATTCACGTAGTTTACGTGCCACCGTGCCCGCACCAAACCCAAGCATCAACACACTCTCAATACTTCCTTTCGGCCGATACAGCGCCGGCAGCGCAATTAAATCCCAAATGCAGCCAGACAATGGCCGGTTCGGATTCCACTGCGAATGGTTCACGCCATTGCGATAGAGACGCAGTGTCGCCCCTGCTGAACGCACTTCATAGTGATTTGCTTCGATTGTTTGACTCCAGACGATGGCCATGCCTGCTTTCTGCCGACTCACAGTCAGACTTCAAGCCTTACAACCACAATACTCAAAAAAACGCCCTAAAAATACCTCTAGGTCGAATTAGTCCAAAAGGACTAGTTTTACAATTCGCGCATAATCAAAAACGGCATATCTCTGTATTAATCATACTGATTTATGGGTATTTCGTATGGTACGGCCGAAGGGATGCGCTGAAGCAGTTTAGGGGGCTTTAGCGTATCCACTTCGTCCACATTTAGGTTACAATAACAGCACAAGCGCTATCAACATGATGATTGGCATCGCGCCTTAGCAATCGGCACCGCCACGCTCGGTTACTGGTACTTTTTGTGGCAACATCGACTAGACCTTAGCGTACCTTCATGTCTGATCGACGACATAGGGCACACAGGAAAGCCAGACGCGCTTAACCACAATAGCAGACACAGATGCGCCGCGTCGAATCAGCTCCCCGTCTGCATGCGCCGCACCAGTTGATGCGCCTCTTCCGGCACCCAACGCTCCCATTCCGTGCCGCCAGCCTCGATCAGCTTCATTGCCATGCGGCTCGTCATCGCCAACAATGCTGGATCCCCCACTCCAATTGAGCGAATTCGGCCATTTTGCAATAAGTGCTGATAGAAAAACTGCCAATTCTCGGGTGCTTTGAAATTGTCCACCGTTACCAGCTCCAAACTCTTGGTATTATGCCAAGGATAGACAAAAAGTTGCACACGGTTTTTAAACAATCGGCCGAAGGACTCCAAGATGCCACCTGCCAAGTTTTCCGACCACTTTGCTTTAAATAGTTCATTGAGCAATCCGATGCTCAAGATAATCGCGATCGGCTCAGCGGTGTATCGACTCAAATAAGTCGCAATGCGGTGAAACTCTGCACTGCGCGAAATTAGCACGGTCTTGCCCAAGGCCTGCAGTGCATCCGCGCGATCAAGGAAATCACCGTGATCGACTGCGCCATCGCGCAACAAATTATTCATACTGATCTCACAGACTTCGATCGCACGCTCGTGCTGCTCATCGGTCATCACATTAGAGAACACCACCCGCGATTGATGAAGCATATCCAAGTGCAACTTCAATACAGGCTTAAAGCTACCACGTAGCAGCAAAATTGGCCGTTTATAAAGTGCGTCCGCAGCCTGCAGCACCTCGCCATCTTTATTAAACATCGCGGCATCCGTCAGGCCACTTTGCACCAACTGCAGGGCACAGAGACGATTATCCACATAGCGAAATCCGTTTCCGCTGAAACGTAACATATCCACTTCGACTCGCCCAGCGACGAGGCCGTCTGCCAACGATTCGACGAAGCACTGTAAACTTTCCCGATAATAAAATGCCGCATGGATCAAATTGACGCCGACCTTACCCAGTGCATCCATCTGATCCTGACTCGTCTCATCCAGCAGACGTAAATGCAGCACAATTTCGCAAGGCGGTGTATTCGGCTTCAGCTGCAAGCGCACACCCAACCAACCATGGCACTCGGCTGTATCATTATAACCTCGCGCGCGAACAGTATTACAAAACGAGAAAAAAGTCGTCTCATCTCCACGCGATGGCCCTAGGCGTTCTTCCAACAAACCATACTCGTAATCGAGCATCGAATGTAAGCGAGATTGCGACACGTAGCGCGAGGCCTTGCCATACAAAGCATCACTCATCTTCATGTCGTAAGCTGAAATCGTCTTTGCGACGGTACCGGCGCTAGCAGAAACTCGAAAGAACCAATTGGCAGTTTCTTGCCCGGCTCCGATTTCGGCAAATACACCGTATTTGCTCGGGTCAAGGTTGAGGGCCAAGGCCTTTTCGTAGGTGCTAAGAATTTTGCGTTCAGCCATGTTAAGAGAGTCTATCAATGCGATCAGGAAAGCGAAGCCACTCCTATGCCATTAGCTTACCAGAAAAACCAGCTATTTCCAAAGATTCGAACCGATCAGCTAAAATGACTGCCATCGCACACGGGCAGACTCATTGGCTAAGGACTGCGCCACCATTTCGGTAAATGTCATATAGCGCACGCCTTGCTCAAATGTGGTCAGTTCGACTGGTGTCTGTTCGCGGATCGATTTCACGAAGTCGGCTTCGACCTGCCAACCGCGACTTTGCTCACGGGAGATCGTGATCTTTTTTTCCTGGGACGAACCTGCCTCACTAAAGAGCAGCTGTTTTTGAAACGCATCAAACCGCAACGCCCCCTTCGAACCGTTCAATCGAAACTCCATCCGTGGCTTGCCCGACTCGACCCCACTAAAATGATACACCAAGCGTGCACCGCTTTGCGCAAAGCGACCCAAAATACTTAAGCTATCTGGGACCTCAACCTTAACTGCATCGGTCACATCTGGATACGAGCGAGTTGCCTGAAACACAGCACCATCCGCAATCAACCACTCTGGCTCATCCTCGACCCAACGCTGCACCGTCTCGTGCATAATCCCCATTGTCAGCACATTGTTGCCGCTCAAGCTGCGCTCCTGCCGCCACGTCATTGGCGCATCCGGCGAAGCCGCTTGCCCGCCAGTGTGCACCACCCGAACTTCCAGCAAGTCACCCAGTTTACCCGCAACAATCATTGCACGAATCGTCGCATCGAAATCCAACGAAAAAGGCGCTGGCACAATCTGCGCCACCAAGTCTGGTTGCGCTTGAGCGACCGCATACATACGCCGTGCCTCCTCTAGGTTAGCAGCCATGCGCGCTTCACACAGCACATGCTTGCCACTTTCAAGCGCCGCAATCGTCAACTGCGCATGCATATTCGGCCAGGTGCCAATACAAATTGCATCCAACGACGGATCTGCCACCACCTCCTGCCATGTATCCACGGCACGCTGGATCCCGTCTGCCTTGGCGACCTTCTCAGCCGACGCTCGGCTACGATTCGCCACCACCGAGAGTTCTACATTCTCTAGTTTATGGAATCCGGGGATGTGCGTCTGCCGCGTGTTCGCTCCCGCGCCAATAAATCCAATGCGTAATTTGCGATGCTCCATACTTGTCGTGACTGATTGGAATTAACTGAATTGCCCGAGATGTAAGGTCAACTGATGCTGTGTGCGTTTGGCAAATTCGGGATTGTGCGTTACCAGTACCAAACTCTTCGATTCTTCACCAGCGAGTTCGAGCAGCAGATCCATGACCGCCAAACCAGTCGCCTCATCGAGATTGCCCGTTGGTTCATCGGCCAGCACCAGCGGTGGATCATTTATCAAAGCACGCGCCACGGCGACTCGCTGACGCTCCCCTCCCGAAAGTTTAGTCGAGCCATGCCGCAAGCGATGCCCCATCCCCACACGCTTCAACAGCGCCTCCGCACGATCAATCACAGTGCTATTAATACGCCCTGCGATACGTGCGCCCAGTAATACATTCTCCAGAGCATTTAGCTCCGGCGCCAAGTAATACGATTGAAACACAAAGCCAATGTAATTGCTGCGTCGTGCCGCTAACCACGACAACGAGCGCCCCGACACCTGCTGCCCATTCCACAACAACTCGCCGGCATCAGCAGTCTCCAAACCTGAGAGCACATTCAACAAAGTGGACTTACCACTGCCCGATTCTCCGCGGATACTCACACTCTCTCCGCGGCGTAGCTTAAAATTGACACAATTCAACACCGAGATCGCACCGTCCGGGCTGGCGAAAGACTTCCCCAGCTGTTTTGCCTCAAGAATTATATCGTCTGGATTATTCACTACGTAAGGCATCAGCAGGTTTCAATCGAGCGGCACGCAACGCAGGCAACAAGCCCGCCAACGTCGAGATAACAACCGCAAAGCATGTCACGACCACAAAGTCAGACATCAAATAATGTACCGGGATCTCATACACATCATACTGCCCGAGGAAGTTGACCTGCGAATTCGTCAGCCACGCGTAAGCCGCAAGTATCGGGCTACGGTAGTGGAGGCAGACGATCGCCAAAGCGATGCCCACAGCAGTGCCAAGCGTACCAATCACAAAGCCCTGAAAACAAAAACTGTACGCCACCTGATGCGGACGTCCGCCCATCGCGACTAACAGGCCGATTTCGCGTGTTTTGCGCAACACTGCCATCATCAACGCAATCGCAATTGAGAATGACGCCACCAAAATAATGAAGATGATGATAAACGAGATCACCCGCTTCTCTTGCTCGATCACAAATAAGAACTCTCGATTCGAATCGATCCAGCTAATGGCTCGCAACCCAGATCGCAGCACCCGTTCCTCCAGATCAATGGCAAACTGATCCGCCTTCGCCCCCGGACGGAGTTTCAATACTAAGCCGTGTACGCCATCTTCGAGGCCATACAACTCCTGCATCACCCGCAGCGTCGAAATCATCGTATTCCCATCCACCTGTGGCGAACCGGTGCGGAACAAACCGATCACGGTAAACTCCCTGGGCAATAACACTTCGTCCTGCTTCAAGCGCTCCAACATCAACGGCGTAAACACCTCAACCACCGAGCCCGGCCCCGCCTTCAACGTGCGCGCCAGACCCTCACCGAGAAACACGCCATCATCATCAAACTCTTCAAGACTGCCGAAAGTCAGAAACTTTTGCAGCGGGATCACCGACTGCTCCGCGATTGGATCAATCCCACGAATCATCGGGAATTGTGGCCGGTTCTCATGCTGCAGCATCACCACACCTTCAGCAAACGGTGCGACCCCAATCACATAATCTTCGCTCAGCAGCAATTCGGCCTGCTCCTCCCAGTCGTAGACGACCTCATCCGAGCGAATACGAATGTCGCCCTGGGTCTCCACCAGTCGCGAGCGTATGCCCTCGCCAAAGCCATTCATCACACTCTGCACGATTACCAGTACGCAGACTCCAAGCATGACCCCCACGATCGACATCAGTGAGAAGAAGGAAAAGAAGCGCCCCGAAGGGAATAGCTGCTTCAAGGCGTGGTATATATACCAAGGCATGGCTACTTTGTTGCTGATCCAGCGCCGAAGGAAAAGCGTAAAAAACATGAATCGCATAAAAGCGCTGGTTTGAACCACCAACACTGACACTCGAAAGAGATCGATTCAATTTCTGCGCGCCGATTTCACCCGAGCATAAAAGATCATTTATATAAAAATAGCCCTTTACACCGAACACACATGCGCGTTTAGTCCGCAACTTCTTCAAACGGCTAGCCGCACGAAGAGAAAGCGTTTTTCTGCTTCAAAACGTTTCTATACAATTTATTGCAGGGTGGAGCAGCCCGGTAGCTCGTCAGGCTCATAACCTGAAGGTCACAGGTTCAAATCCTGTCCCTGCACCCATTCTAAAAGGTCGAT